>JAGBRY010000063.1 GCA_017632115.1 Alistipes sp.
CTTCTCGATATAAAAGGCTGCATTTTCATTTGGCTTTCCATTGAGATACCACTCCGTCGTAAAGCTGTAGCCATAGTCGTGTTCCGGGTCGTTTTTATACGCAGGATCATATTCGTAATTGTGAGAGAACGAGAGAATATCCTTCGTGCCATCTCCCCACGCAATTTCAACCTCGCAGTTATCCCACTTCTCATCTCTTGCCCACTCGCCAATACGCAAATATGGTACGCCCTTGCCATCGTGCGAAAGGTATATACCCTTAAACACAGCCAAATACTCCAATCGTTGAGCAGAAAGATATCTCTCTGGTAAAGTATATTGCTCGCCGTTGTAAGTAAGCACTATCTTGGAGAGGTCGATACAACGATCCGAAGTTGTATCAAGCAATGTATTACCCTCTGCGTCATTAACATAGACACCCATAATAAGAGGGAGCCAATCGAGACAAAGGCCTCCATCATCCTGGTTTTGGTCCTGATTTTGGTCCTGGTTTTGGTCCTGGTTTTGGTCCTGATTTTGTTCCTGGTTTTGTTCCTGATTCTGATTATGGCACTGACATTGGCACTCTATATTCTCTTTCGAGCACGCCAAAAGGAGCACAGCCAACAAGGAAAAAACGAACAACTTTTTCATAGCTCTAATTTTTTACATTCAACCTACACCCTAGCAACGAATTACAGATTCGTTACACTCTGCATACAAAGTTATATATTATTTTTTCATTTTCCGCAAAAATAGGCGTGCAAATTTATTTTCTGCCCTCCCCTTAATAGCCTTTAATGGCCGTTACTAGCCGTTAACAGCCCTTATTTTTTGGTGTAGCAAAAAATAATTTTTAATTTTGCGAAGCCAATGGCTAAAAACGAAGAAAGATGAAAGAGAGAAAGACAAAGCGAACAAACAAGAAGAGCAAGAAAATTGGATTTAACGACCGTGCGGGCTTTATCGTAAATGCATTTCGAGAGATGCCCGAGAAGCGGTTTACTCTGAAATACCTCGCTGCTGCATCGGGTGGTGCAGACAAGGAGGGTCGTAATCTTACAAAACATATCCTCGATACGCTGCTCGAGCAGGGATACATCGAGGCAGAGGGCAAGGGTAAATACCACCTCAGTCGCAGCAAAATGCCTCGCTACGAGGGTGTGGTCGACATGGCAGCCTCGGGTGCAATGTATGTGCAGTGCGAGGAGCTCGATAGCGATGTATTTGTGCACCAGCGCAACACTCACAACGCCCTGAATGGCGACCGTGTGGAGGTCATCATAACTCACACCTCACGCAACGGAGCAAAGGAGGGCGAGATATCGAAGGTATTGGAGCGTTCGCCTCGTTGCTACGCAGGTCGTGTCGAGATAGCATCGAAGACTATGGCGATAGTGGTTCCCGACTCACGCAAGATACCTGTTGATATTGCTATTTCACTCAAAAAATACCCCGACCTCAAACAAGATGATAAGGTGGCGGTGCGCATCGTCGATTGGCGAGATGGCGACCGTCTGCCCCAGGGCGAGTTGGTCGATATTTTGGGTGCAGCGGGCGATAACGATGCCGAGATGCACGCCATTTTGCTCGAGTACAATCTGCCTTACAAATTCGAAGAGCAGGTCGAGAAGGCTGCAAATGCTATTGACGGTCGCATCACCGATCGAGATATTGCCGAGCGTAGGGATATGCGCCGAGTACCGACCTTGACAATTGACCCTGCGGATGCAAAGGATTTTGACGATGCACTCTCTATTCAGCCAATCGGCGAGGGCAAGTGGGAGGTTGGAGTTCATATTGCCGATGTTACCCACTATGTGCGTCCCGACACCACCATCGACGACGAGGCGATAGAGCGAGGCACCTCGGTCTACCTCGTCGACAGAACCATTCCGATGTTACCCGAGCGTTTGTGCAATGACCTCTGTTCGTTGCGACCTCACGAGGACAAGTTGGCATTTTCGGCAGTTTTCCACATCGACGAGAAGGGTAAAATCTCACAGGAGTGGTTTGGTCGCACCATAATTCACTCCGACCGTCGTTTCACATACGAGGAGGCTCAAAAGGTTATCGAAACGGGAGCAGGAGATATGAAAGAGGAGATTTTGACCATGCACAACCTTGCCCAGACACTTCGCAAGGAGCGTTTCCGCAAGGGTGCAATTGCCTTCTCACGCCGAGAGGCCAAATTCCACCTCGATGAAAACGGCAAGCCTACAGGTGTATACTTCAAGGTACAAAAGGAGGCAAATCAACTTATCGAGGAGTTTATGCTCCTCGCAAACCGTCGTGTGGCGGAGTTCTGTGCAAAGGCCCATGGCAAGGAGCGCACAATGATTTTCCGTGTTCACGACACACCAAACAGCGATAAGTTCGAGCGTTTCCGCACCTTTATTCTCCGCTTTGGTCACATCTTCAAGTCGTCAATCGAAAAGGGCAATGCTGCAGCAAAGGAGTTGAATAAGTTGCTCGCCTCGATTAAGGGCAAGGCAGAGGAGAATGTTGTGTCGACACTCGCCATCCGCTCGATGGCAAAGGCGGTCTACACCACCGACAATATCGGCCACTACGGTTTGGCATTCCCATACTACACCCACTTCACATCGCCTATTCGACGCTATCCCGATATGATGGTTCACCGCTTGTTGCAGCGCTACCTCGACGGTAAGCGTTCGGCAGATAAGGATATGCACGAATCGTTGTGTGTGCGTTGTTCGGAGCGTGAGGTTATCGCAGCCGAGGCCGAGCGTGCTTCGATAAAGTATAAGATGGTGGAGTTTATGGCCGACAAGATTGGCGAGGAGTTCGATGGTCATATCTCGGGCATGAGCGAGTGGGGAATCTTCGTAGAACTGGAGGATTCGATTGTCGAGGGCATGATGCTGATGCGTGATATTCCGGGCGACTACTACCAATTCGACGAGGAGCGTTACGAGGTCTATGGCCACTCCACAGGCAAGGTCTTCACCATTGGCGACAAGGTGCGCATCCGTGTCAAGAGTGCCGACCTGCGCCGCCGACTCTTGGATTTTGAGTATGTAAGTAGCTTATAATATGGGGTTGCAAAGGATATACGATAAGGCATTTACCGGGGAGAGGATTTCGCACGAAGAGGCTCTACGCTTATGGCGTGAGGCCCCTCTGCACGAGTTAGCATCACAGGCCGACCGCTTGCGAGCCGAGAAGGTTGCCGACCCGACAGTCGTAACCTGGCAGATTGACCGCAACATCAACACCACAAATGTCTGCGTGTCGGGTTGTCGTTTCTGCAATTTTCACTGCAAACCACACCAAACCGAAAAGCACTTTATCACCCCAATCGAGGAGTATATCCGCAAGACCGAGGAGATGTTCTCGCTCGGTGGCGACCAACTCCTTCTGCAGGGTGGTATGCACCCGAAACTCGGCATTGAGTACTACGAGGAGCTATTCTATGCTCTCAAGGAGCACTTTCCTACCCTACGACTCAACGCCCTCGGAGCACCCGAGGTGGCACACATAGCAAAAATTAGCAATATCTCTACGCAAGAGGTTTTGGAACGACTCCGCAAGGCGGGACTATCGTCGTTGCCGGGTGCAGGTGCCGAGATTTTGGTGGAGCGAGTACGCAAAATCATCTCGCCGGCAAAGCCAAGCGTCGAGGAGTGGTTGCGAGTGATGCACGAGGCGCACGAGATGAATATCCCAACCACCGCAACGATGATGTATGGCCACATCGAAACAATAGAGGAGCGCATCGAACACCTTATCCGTCTGCGTGATTTGCAAGCCGACTGCCCTGAAGGCAACTACGGCTTTACCGCCTTCATTCCGTGGATTTTCCGCTCGGCAGGAACACAACTTGAACAGATAGGCTACACGACCCACTTCTCGCCAACCGAGTATCTGCGACTGATAGCTGTTGCACGCCTTGTGTTGAACAACATCCGTAACATTCAGGCGTCGTGGCTCACCGTAGGCAAGCAGACAGCGCAACTCGCACTCCACAGCGGAGCGAACGATATGGGGTCGATAATGATTGAGGAGAATGTGGTGTCGTCGGCCGGCGCCAACAATCGCTTCGACCGAGAGGGCATTCAGCAAGCCATTCGTGAGGCGGGATTTACGCCACGACTGAGAAATCAGCTATACGAGTTGAGAGAATAAAAAAACGAGCAGTGAGTTTAAAGAATTTAGGGAGTTTAATGATTATTGTAACATCACTAAATCCCTATTTTCACTATATTCACTTCTACTCTATCAAGCCTTCAGGCAATACAAATTTTATGATTTGTTTCTCGAAATCGATTGCTGCGATAAACTCCTCGACAGCGGGGATAAGATGGCGTTTGCCTTTGAGCTCAATCTCGAAGAGTGGGTTGAACTCGTTGTCGTAGTAGTCGACAATCTCGCCCTTGGCACGACCGATACGCACCTCGAAGCCGATAAGATCGTCAAAGTAGAACTCGTCGCTATCGCTCTCTTCGACCTCGAGCATAAGTTCGTGGTCGAGAATCATCTCGGCACGCTTCTCGGTATCGATATCGGCAAATGCCACCACCGCACTGCGCTGGCCTCGACGAGTGAATGAATCACAAAAAAGAGGAACTACCAGCTCCTCCACTTTCGTGAAGAAGGGTTGTTCCTCCCAGTTGAAGTTGTCGGGCAGGGTATCGTAGAGGTTGATTACGACCTCTCCCTTTACTCCGAAGAGCT
Organism: Alistipes sp.; assembly: GCA_017632115.1. Classification (GTDB taxonomy): domain Bacteria; phylum Bacteroidota; class Bacteroidia; order Bacteroidales; family Rikenellaceae; genus Alistipes. The sequence goes on from JAGBRY010000063.1 coordinate 4,678, forward strand.
TGGTTATGCGCCCTACCGTCAACATCTTTTGACCTACTCCTCAGCAGGTGTCTCTGTTGCCTCCTCAGCTGGAGCCTCAGCAGCCTCAGCAGCTGCAGCAGCAGCCTCAGCCTCAGCAGCAGCCTTGCGCTCTGCGATAGCAGCAGCACGAGCA
>JAGBRY010000064.1 GCA_017632115.1 Alistipes sp.
CACTCGTTTGGTATCCATGTGGCGCAGTTGGCGGGTATGCCGGCGACTATTGTGGAGCGAGCTACGGCGATTTTGGGGGCATTGGAGAAGGCGTATGGCAATAGCGATATGGTGCCGAAGGGCGAACTTCGCAAGCGTGGCAAGAAGGCTACTGCACAGGGTGTTGCAGATGTTGCCGAGTCGGTACGCACCCCAGATGTGCAGTTGTCGATGTTCCAACTCGACGACCCTGTCTTGGTGCAAATCCGTGACCAAATCAAGGGGTTGGACATCAACTCCCTCACCCCGTTGGAAGCGCTGAATAAGTTAAACGAAATAAAGAAGATAGCGGGAATATAATAAACGGAAAACTGAAAACTGAAAGCGGAAAACTTTTGGCTATTAGCCATTAGCTGTTCCAATTGACAGTTGATAGTTGGCAGTTAAAGATATCCTCGAGCAAAGAAATTTGCTCGAGGATATTGTTGAGTTAAAAAGTGCGCATTGCGATAACATACGCCCGTTCTGATTTATTCGTAATAACAAACGATTTGTTTACTACAGCAAGAGCTTCCATTGCACTCGTTTCAGTGGATGTCCAATATTTTTGGCTTGCGTCAATTTTGTACCATCCGAGTTGGAAAAGAGTTGCATTTATGCTCTCTAAATTTTCAAATATCAATGCCATTTCTTTTGCAGAAGGGAGATACCAACCGTTTCCACATAATGCTGATGCAGGGTAATCTTTTGTGCCCAAAACCGACAATATTTTGTCATTATAGGCACCATCATAAGAATTGTTTGCCCCTGTCACACCGTTCTGGTTGCTCCATTTACGATCCTGATACCTGTAGTAAATAATCTTTCCGTGTTTACCATCAGCCGACACATCCGCTACTACGCCAATCTCTCGGATACCCACTTTATAAATATCTCCAACTTTATAAGTTATATCAGAACTCTTGTTTTCTATTTCTGCAGTAGGTATTTCCTTATTCTCATAATTACCATTATTTGCGCCGAAATATTCTATAATCTGTCCTGTAGCAACATATGTAACACGATAGTAAAAAGGAAATACACCTCCGACGTGCGAGTGAACATTGATATTGACAATTGTCTGTGGTCCTCTAAGTTTAGCTTGCCTATACATATCCACAACTGCATTATTCATAATCGCTTTTTTCGACAAGCCTCCTATGCCAATTATATATGTTGATTGTGCTACTCCCGTAGCCTCTCCTAAAACTCGAAATTGTTCATTATGAATATGCACTTGTGTTTGAGATAAATTTTGATTTAATGCGAGATGATTATTAACGCCACAACTACTCAAATTAGCCAACAAGAATAGCAGCACAAAAATACTTAAAAAGTTTCTCATAATAAGATTTACTTTTTGCCCATCAACACCCAAATGAACGGTTAGTATAAAAAAGAAAGCGTGGTGCTGAAGACTTATTTTAGATTTGTAGGTCGTAGGAAACCTCGAAGATAAAACAAGTAACAGCCTCACGCCTATACCCCATTGCAGGGTACGACGTACGAAGATGTCTGCTTATCCTCTCTCCTAATGAATTTCCTACGTTCACAATTCGAGAATAAACTTACACTTTCTGCGTAATTATGTCCGCAATCCTGCGATTGCACCACAAATATAGCAACTTATTTCTGAAAGTGCAAAAAAATAGATTAACCGTCATTGCGAAGGAGTATAACGACTGCGGCAATCTTCCACTTTAATTTTAACAACAATAAGGGAGATTGACCGTTGGTCTTCACTGCTCCGCCTCGGCAAAGTCTGCAAGCAGCCTCTGCCCTCGACTTAATCGCAGCGGTCCCACGAGTCTAACGACTCTCGGAATGACAATTTTAGCTAATGGCTAACGGCTAATGGCTAAAAGCCATAAAAATCTCTCAACTTTCAACTCTCAACTCTCAACTTTTTATTATCTTTGCAAAAAATAAGGGAAATAAGGAAAACAAACTATGCAGATTGTAAAGTTCGTATTCAATCCGATTCAGGAGAATACATATATCGTGTGGGACGAAACCAAGGAGTGCATCATCATTGATGCGGGCAACATGTCGGCTCGTGAGGATCGTGTTCTGACAGACTTTATCGAGGAGCAGGAATTGAAGCCCGTGTTGGCGGTAAATACCCACTGCCACTTCGACCATATCCTCGGTGTGGAGTTCCTCAAAATGACCTACGGAGTGCCATTTGCGGCATCATCGGCTGACCTCGACCTTCTCAAAAGTGGTCGTGCAAGCGGTGCGATGTTCGGTATGGAGTTGGGCGCACTGCCGGAGGCGATAGATATCGACCTTGCAACAACCGAGGAGGTGAAGTTCGGAAATACAACGCTCCGTGTTATCGCAACGCCGGGCCACTCGAAGGGTTGTGTTTCACTCTATCACGAGGAGTCGAAGTCGCTATTTACGGGCGATACATTGTTCCGTGAGAGCATCGGCCGTACCGACCTCCCTGGTGGCGACTACCCTACGATTATGCAGTCGATTTTGAAGAAAATTCTTCCGCTCGGCGACGAGGTTGTGGTTTACCCTGGCCACGGCGACAAGTCGAACATCGGCCACGAGTCGCTCTACAACCCATTTGTTGTCGAGGTGTTGAATAACGAGGTTAATTGTTTGTAATTTATGAGAATAGATATTTTGACAGTTGTGCCGGAGTTGTTGGTGTCGCCGCTGAATGGGTCGATTTTGAAGCGTGCGCAGGAGGGCGGTTTTGCCGAGATTCATATCCACAATATCCGTGATTACTCGGAGGATAAGCACCACAAGGTCGATGACTACCCTTTCGGTGGCGAGGCCGGTATGGTGATGAAGATTGAGCCGGTGTTCCGTTGTATCGAGAAGTTGAAGAGTGAGCGCCACTACGACGAGATTATCTTCACCTCGCCCGATGGCATTCGCTACGATCAGCACGAGGCAAACCGACTCTCGACA
>JAGBRY010000065.1 GCA_017632115.1 Alistipes sp.
AAGAATATGCTCTATATGCCTATCATCAACTACAACGAGAAGCATTGGGCAAAGCATGAGCAACTCTTCAATGACTATCTCTCGACCGACCTTCCGTTCATCGCATTTGAGATGTGCTGGAATGGTACTTTGCCAAACGAGAAGAAGGTTTTCGATAAGGTATTGAAGAGCGGTAAGCGACTCTGGATTAACACCTTGTGGAACAGCCTCTGCGGTGGCAAGAAGGCCGACTTGGAGGATGATGCTGCAGTAGGTAACGAGCACAAGAAGTATGGTAAGATTCTCTCTTACGGTACCTCGATGATTCAGACCGACCGCCCTGCAATGCTTATCAACTATTTGGAGTCGCAGGGTCGCCACACACTCAAGTAACAATCTAACATTTAAAACATAAACTCAATGGGATTTTTAGATTTTTTCAAGACAAGTGCTCCGGCACCTCTTCGTACAGATCTTGATGAGAATGGGCAGAAGAAGTATCACAAGTCGTTGGCGTTCCAGTCGTTCGTTGCAGGAACCCTCGGTTATAGCTTCTACTATGTTTGCCGTGCTGCTCTCAATGTGATGAAGAAGCCGATTATCGACAGCGGTCTGCTCGATGCTGATCAGCTCGGTACAATCGGTGCAGTAACTTTGGCAGCTTATGCTATCGGAAAGTTCGTAAACGGCTTCTTGGCAGACCACTCCAACATCAAGCGTTTTATGGCAACGGGTCTTATTATTTCGGCTCTTGCATGTTTCTTGATGGGTATCTTTGGTTTGACAGGTAGCGAGCAGTATGCTGCTCTCATCGGTGTAGATCCTGAGCAGGCAAAAGTTATCTCGTTTATGGTGTTCATCGCCTTCGCAATTTTGTGGGGCTTAAGTGGCTGGGGCCAGTCGATGGGTGCGCCACCGGCAATTATCGCCCTCTCTCGTTGGTTCCCGCTCTCTCGTCGTGGAACATTCTATGGCTTCTTCTCGGCGAGCCACAACCTTGGTGAGGGTCTTTCGTTCATCTTCGTGGGTTCGATTGTAGCCTATGCAGGATGGCAGTGGGGTTTCTTTGGTGCCGCTATCGCAGGTTTGATCGGAATTTTGATCATCATCTTCTTGATGCACGATACACCTGAGAGTAAGGGTTTGCCTTCGATTGAGGTGTTGACCGGCGAGAAGGTTGAGGCAAAGAAGAGCGATGATGACGGCTCGGCTGCTGCTGCACAGAAGCTCGCTTTGAAGACCCCTGCAGTTTGGATTTTGGCTCTTGCTTCGGCATTTATGTACATCTCTCGTTACTCGTTGAACTCGTGGGGCGTACTCTTCATGCAGGAGACAAAGGGTTATAGCTTGATGGAGGCTTCGACAATCATCTCAATCAACGCTTGGTTGGGTATTGTTGGTACTGTTGTAGCAGGTTGGATGTCGGATGTATTGTTCAAGGGCGATCGCAAGATGCCGGCATTTGTTTCGGGTATTCTCCTCTCGATCTCTTACGCATTGTTCATCTATGGTGGCGAGGCATATTGGGTAAGCGTTCTCTCGATGGCACTCTTCGGTATCGCTATCGGTGTGTTGATCGCATTCCTTGGCGGTTTGATGGCTGTGGATATCGTTCCTCGTAAGGCAACAGGTGCAGCTCTCGGTATCGTTGGTATGGTAAGCTACGCTGCTGCATCTATTCAGGAGAAGGTCAGCGGTTACCTCGTAAACAGCAACATCACCGAGACTGTAAACGAGCTTGGCGAGGTTGTTAAGCACTACGACTTCTCGCAGGCTGCTATCTTCTGGATTGGAGCTTCGGTTATTTCATTCCTCTTGCCAATCCTCAACTGGGGCAAGAAGGTTCAGGAATAAGTTTAGAGTGGAAAGTTTATAGTGGAGAGTTTGGCAAATTTTGCCAAACTCTTCTTTTTATGCAATTTTCAACTCTCAACTCTCAGTTTTCCGCTTTTTTATGCTATCTTTGCCCGAATATAAGAGTATACCTATTTTTAATATAGTAAAAAGAATAGACGATGAGCGAGAAAAAACTTCGTTTCGAAACCTTGCAGATTCACGGTGGATATGCCCCTGACCACACCCTCTCTCGTGGTTTGGCAATCTATCCTACCGCTGCTTACCACTTCAAAAGTTGCGACTATGCAGCTAACCTCTTCGAGTTGAGCGAGGCGGGCAATATATATACCCGTATCCACAACCCGACAACGGCAGCCTACGAAAATCGTGTTGCAGCACTCTATGGTGGTGTCGGAGCGTTGGCTACTTCATCGGGTATGTCGGCAATTCTGCTTATGGTGACTGCGTTGGCAAAGGCTGGCGATAATATCGTAACCTCGCCATATGTCTATGGCGGTACCCACAATCAGTTCTCCATCTCGTTGCGAAACCTTGGCGTTGAGGTGCGCTTTGCAAAGAACGCCACAGCTGAGGCAATCGAGGAGCTGATCGACGAGAAAACACGCTTTGTATTTGTGGAGTCGATGTCTAACCCGGGTTGTATCGTAGCCGATATCGAAGCTTTGGCAAAGGTTGCACACGCTCATCAGATGCCACTCGTTGTGGATAACACCTTTGGTGCTTGCGGTTACCTCTGTAACCCACTCGAGTGGGGTGCCGATATCATCACCGACTCGGCTACAAAGTGGATCAACGGCCACGGAACAGCTATGGGCGGTATCATTGTCGATGGTGGAACATTCGATTGGGGCAATGGTCGTTATCCCGAGATTGACGGTCCGTCGGAGGGTTATCACGGCTTAAACTTGTGGAAGACCTTCGGCAATCAGGCATTTATTGTTAAGTGTCGTGTGGATGGTTTGCGTGACTTCGGTTGCTGCCCTTCGCCGTTCGATACCTACCTTATGATGCTCGGTCTTGAGACACTCTCGTTGCGTGTTCGCCACGAGGCTGAGGCTACTGCAAAGTTGGCAGAGTTCTTCCGCTCGAACAAGAATGTAGAGAGCGTAAGTTATGTAGGTTTCGAGAGCGACCCAAGTTACACATTGGCTCAAAAGTACTTCCGCAAGGGTGCTGCGTGTGTTATATCGGTGGTATTGAAGGGAACTTTGGAGAGCACCGTAAAGCTTGTTGAGGGGCTGAAGTTGGTTGCTAATATGACAATGATTGGCGACTCGATTACGGTTGTTACCCACCCAGCATCGACCACCCACAAGCAGTTGAGCGATGAGGCAAAGGTTAAGGCCGGTATCGCACCAACCCTGTTGCGTATCTCGGCCGGTTTGGAGGCTGTTGAGGATATTATCGAGGACTTCGAGCAGGCCTTCGCTAATATCTAATTGAGTATTGAGAATTAAGAATTGAGAATTAGTGGCTAAATTTTTTCACGATATAACGCCTCTGCATTTGGAGGGTGGAGAGGTGTTGAGCGAGTTGACCATCGCCTACGACACCTATGGCGAGCGCAACGCAGATGATTCGAATATCATCTGGGTGTGTCATGCATTGACCGCTTCGTCGGATGTGGAGTCGTGGTGGCCTGAGATGATTGGCGAGGGTAAACTACTTGACTCTTCACGCTATTTCATCATCTGCGCCAACTTTCTCTGCTCGCACTATGGTACTACGGGCCCACTCTCGATAAACCCCGCTACGGGCGAGAAGTGGTATGGCGACTTTCCGATAGTCACCGTGCGAGATATGGCGGTGTGTCATCAGAGATTGGCCGATCATCTCGGCATAAAGCGAGTGAAACTCCTTATCGGTAGCTCGATTGGTGGTTTCCAGTGCTTGGAGTGGTCGTTGGCAAATCCCGACTTGGCAGAGAATTTGGTGTTGATAGCTACAGGTGCAACTACAACCCCGTGGATCTCGGCTTTCAACGAGTCGCAGCGTTGGATTTTGGAGAATGACCCAACCTATGGCGAGCGCCGTGACGATGCGGGCGAGGCAGGTATGGCAGCGGCACGCAGCGTGGCTCTGTTGAGCTATCGTGGAGGTCCGGCATATTGCCTTACACAGCAGGATAACGAGGAGTTGAAGGATGACCTGTTCAAGCGCAGAGTTCACTCCTACCAGCGTTATCAGGGCGAGAAGTTGCGTCGCAGATTTAATGCCTACTCCTACTACCGAGTATCGCAGGCGGTCGATTCGCACGATATCGGTCGTGGCAGAGGTGGCGTGGTTGAGGCCCTTAAACAGATTAAGAGCCGTACATTTGTGGTTGGCATCACAAGCGATATCCTCTTTACAGAGGTCGAAAATCGCTACCTTGCCGACAATATCAAGGGTGCACACTACCACCTTATCGACTCGTCGTTCGGTCACGACGGTTTCTTGGTGGAGGCGGATTCACTCAACCGACTTATTTTGGAATTTATAAACGAATAGATATAGAGATGGGAAATAAACAACTTACAATCGGAATGTTCGGTTTCGGCAATGTGGGACGAGGTCTTTACGATGTGCTGAACACCATTTCGTCGAAGGAGGCGAAGATCAAACTCGTTTGCGTGCGTGATATCACAAAGGAGCGTGGCGTGGATGCAGACTTCTTTACAAACAATCCCGACGATTTGTTCAACGACAAGGATATAAACCTTATCGTTGAGTTGATTGACGATGCCGAGGCGGCATACCACATCGTTAAGCGAGCTTTGCAGAGTGGCCTTTCGGTGGTTTCGGGCAATAAGAAGATGTTGGCTCACCACTTGCCTGAGTTGATCGAATTGCAGCAGAAGCACAATGTGGCTCTCTTGTACGACGCTTCGGCGTGTGGCTCGATTCCGGTTATCCGCAACCTCGAAGAGTACTACGATAACGACCTCCTCGTGTCGGTGAAGGGTATCTTGAATGGCTCGTCGAACTTTATTCTGTCGAAGATTTTCAACGAGAACTACTCTTACGATGTAGCTCTTCGTCGTGCACAGGAGTTGGGCTTTGCCGAGAGCGATCCTACGCTCGATATTGGCGGTTGGGACTCGTTGTTCAAACTCATCATCATCACCATTCATGCCTTCGGTTGCTATGTTTCGCCGGAGAAGATCTTTACCTACGGTATCTCGTCGATGAACGACAATGATATCCGCTTTGCCAACGAGAAGGAGCGTCGCTACAAGTTGGTGGCGCATGTGGAGAAGTTGGAGAATGGCAAAATCATTATGAGCGTGATGCCACAGCTCATCTCGCACGATAAATATATATATAGTGTAGAGGATGAGTTCAATGGTGTGGTTATCAAGGGTAAGTTCTACGACAAGCAGTTTATGTTTGGTCGTGGTGCAGGAGGTCATCCAACCGGTTCGGCTGTGTTGAGCGATATTATGGCCTGCTTCTACAACTACCGCTACGAGTACAAGCGAATGATTGGTCGTACTCCGGTGGAGTTTACCAATGATGTGTTGGTGCGAGTATATCTCCGTTACTCGAATGCCGAGGATCGTGCATTGTTCGACTTCGCAAGCATCGAGGAGCAGTACATAAGTAACGACTACAAGTATGTTGTGGGTCATATCTCGTTGGCAAATCTCCACAAGATTGCCGCACAGATTCGTGAGCGTAATCTCTTTATTGCAGCATACCCGACAAAGTAGTAGATTACACATATATAACAATAGTGGGTGTCCAAACAGACACCCACTATTGTTGTAATGAGATACCCGCCTTAATTCAATACTCCCTTCTCGGCAAGATTAACCTTCTCGAACTTGTAACCCTGGCGGTGCAACTCCATTGCTGCGCCTATGCGGAACAACACCTTTGCTGTGCGGGCAAAGATGTAGAACGCCTTGGTGCTCTGCGCCTCAGTATCCTCACGACGAATATAGGTTATAGCCGTATTGGCGCAACGACGCATCATATCTTCAATTTTATGCGCCTCCTCCGAGTCGAGCGACAAGCCCAGGATATTCTGCATAATATGCTCGTCCATATCGTCGAAGCCCTGCCCACCGTGCAACTTCTCGTATGGCTCGGTCGAGTAGTTCTCCCAATCGACATCCCAGCGATGTGCTACCGCCATACCCACATATCCTGCCCACGCAATAGCGGCTGCGGGGAAAGAGTTAACTTGCGGTACCGCATCGGCCATATATTCCGGTGCATACTCCTTCCAGCGCTCATCGATATCCTCCGACGAGAGGAGCGTTCCGCTCAACATCTGGTGCGAGGTGCAAAGGCGCAACAGCTCCTTTAGAAGGTTGTTCTCAAATGTGTCGTAGTATTCTGCCTGTTCCATAACCATCTTTTTAGTGTTTTACTATCTGTGTGAAGTGAATCTCCTCGGCCGATGAGCCTACATAGATGGTTACATCCTTCGATGCGTCTGCCCAATTGTGCGATAAGATGTCGTAGTATGCCAAATTCTTGTAAGGCAAGGTGATGGCGAAGTGGCGGGTTGCACCCTTCTTAATCATGGCCTTGTCGTAACCCTTCAACTCCTTTACGGGGTGAGGAACGCTCTTGTCGTTGTAGCCCACATATACTTGTGCCACCTCGGCGCCATCCATTGCGCCGGTGTTTGTGACATCGAACTCTACGAGATAGCCCTCTGTCGCAGGGGTAACTTTAAGGTTGCTATACTTGAACGAGGTGTAGCTCAAACCAAAACCAAATGGGAATAGAGGCTTCACCTCGCTTCGGTCGTAGCCACGATAGCCGAGGAAGATTCCCTCCTTGTAGCTTACTCGCTTATAAGGGTCTTTGCGGATGTTGATATTTGGGCTGGTGTAGTGGTAGCTGCCCCAAGTCGGATTATCCTCCAATTTGCGCTCAATAGAGATTGGGAGGTGTCCGCTTGGAGAGAGCTTGCCCGAGAGAATCTCGGCGATAGCCTGACCACCCTCCTGGCCCGGATACCAAGCCAATAAAACAGCCTTTGCAGAGTCCAACCAGCTCTCCATCTCGAAGCCGCCACCCGCATTTACAACCGCTACGACATTAGGGTTGATTGCAGCGATATCTTTGATAAACTTGCTCTGCTCGTATGGCAACTCGAATGTGCGGTCATGGCCCTCTCTCTCGGTCGAAGCGTCGAATCCTACGCATAACACCACAGCGTCGGTGGCCTTGATGCTCTTGGCATTCACTGCCAAAAAGCTGTTATTGACGATTTTCAGCGATACGATGCCCTCTCTTATATTGTTGAAATACTCGATGCGAATGTTGTATTTGCGGTTTGCCTTGCTCTTGAAGGTATAGGTACGATGAGTTGTAGCGTGGTTGCGCCAATCGGCCATAACCTCCTCGTCGTCGATAAACATACGGTAGCCATCGTCGCCCGAGAGTTTAAATTCGAGCTCCTCGTCGCACTTGCTGCAATATACACCGCTCCAACGCACGGAGTAGCCCTCGTCGTTTATAACATCTCTCTTTGGAGATCTCTTCCACTTGTGTTTAATCTGTTTAGAGGTATACTCCCATACCGCCTTGCCCGAGAGCTCTTCGTTATTGAAAAACTCAGCCTTCAAACCGGGGGTTTTCAAATCTTTGTCGGTGTAGAAACGACCCTCCAACGAGTAGGTCATAATATCATCCAACTCAACCACCTTCAACGAAGGCTCTTGCTGCAAGCCCTCCAATACCGAACAGGTCTCGAATGGACGAACAAAACCACTACCACCGCCTGTAGGAACACTCTTCGAGTGGATACCCGTAACTGTAACTTTGCCACTTTTGAGTGGGAGAATACCATCATTTTTGAGCATTACAACACCGTTGCGAGCAAGCTCCAATGCAGCATTATCCGAGAATGGGTTGCGTTCGCTAATGCTCTCATCCTTCTGCGGACGATCAAAAAATCCGAAGGCGATAAGCGTTTGAAGAATGTGCTGAACCTTTGTGTCGATGGTGCGAACATCCACAACACCGTTCTCAATGGCCTCTATGAGGCGTTGATACTTCATTGCACGACCCGATGGCATTTCGAGGTCAAGACCTCCATTTGCCACATTGATTGAAGAGTAGGTTGAGGTCCAATCCGACATCAAAATACCCTCAAAACCCCACATCTTGCGCAAGACATCGATGTTGAGGTATTTGTTCTCGCTTGCGTGCACAGTGTTAATGAGGTTGTAGGCTGTCATCAACGAACCAACACCGGCCTCCTCGACCGCTGCACGGAATGCAGGGAGGTAGATCTCGTGGAGTGTGCGCTCATCCACATCTGACGAGGTGTGGTGACGGTCCCACTCCTGGTTGTTGACTGCGTAGTGCTTGATGCAGGCCATCGCCCCCTGACTCTGCACTCCCTTGATATATTGTACGGCAGTCTGTGCTGCAAGATATGGATCCTCACCGAAGTACTCGAAGTTACGACCACAGAGCGGTGAACGATAGATGTTTACACCCGGACCAAGCAGTATGTGTACACCTCGTGCACGACAATCCTGGCCAAGGCCAACGCCCATATTGTAGGCGGCATCCCTGTTCCAAGTGGCAGCTACGGCAATACCCGAAGCGAACATTGTGCTCTTGGTGTTGTTGCGAACACCTTGCGGACCATCGGCCATACGAATCTCAGGGATTCCAAGGCGAGGGATAGCACGAATATAAAAGCCTTTGCTACCGCCGATGTATTGAAGTTTCTCTTCAAGAGTCATCTTCGATACGAGTTCTGCTGCACGACGCTTTGCATCGTCGGAAATTTGCTGTGCCGAGATGGTTGCTACGGCCAATAAGGCAAATAGAAGTGTAAAAATTTTCTTCATAATATGGTTAGTTTTATTTGGTTGCAAATCTATCGGTTACAACGGCGCATGCAGCGTCGCCCGTAATGTTCAGAACGGTGCGAATCATATCGAAGATGCGGTCCAAGGCGTAGAGGAGAGGCAGACCCTCGATTGGGATACCGGCAGCGGCTAAAACCGCCACAACCATAAGGGTCGGTCCCGGAACACCCGCCTGACCAATGCTGCCGAGCGAGGCGGTAACAGCAATTGCAATATACTGCGCCATGCCGAGTTCTATGTCGTAGAACTGTGCAAAGAAGAGGGCTACCAATGTGTAGTATATGGCGTTACCCGTCATATTTATGGTCGCTCCGAGTGGTACGACAAAGCCTGTAACCTCTTTCGATACGCCCATCTTGTCGCAGGCTCCCATAGTTACAGGGAGTGTAGCCATGGACGAAGCGGTCGAGAATGCCACAATCTGAGGTCGGAGCATCGCCGAGAAGAACTCCTTAACGCTAACCTTCGAGAGAAACATCACCGTGAGCGGGTAGGCCACTAAACCCATAATAGCAACGGCAATCAAATCTACCCACAGCAGATTTACCACCTTCAGAAGGATGTCGAAACCGAATGTTCCCATAGCCTCGGCCATAAGGCCGAAAACTCCGAGCGGAGCAACCAGCATAACCTTGCCGATACACCAAATAAGGGCTTCGAGCAGATAATTAAGTCCGTTGATAACCTTCGTGCGCTTCTCCTCCGCAATGGCAGCGATGCCAAAACCGAGGAAGAGGCCGAATACGATGATTTGCAAGATGTTACCCTCGGCAAAAGCCTGGATCGGGTTAGCCGGAATCATGCCTATTACGGTATCCCAGAACGAGAGGTCGGCAGGTGTGCCCTGCTCCGACGAGGCCGATGCCATAATCGAGGCGATGCCTTCGGCGCTCAAGCCTGCACCCGGTTTGAAAATCAGGCCAACTGCGATGGCGATAACAATCGAAACAACGGTTGTCAGCAGGATGTAGGCGATGCTTGTAACACCGATTTTACCCGCCGAACGGCTACTGCCGAGTGATGCTGCACCCGAGATGATGGAGATACCCACCAATGGAACCACCAACATCTTGATAAGTTGGATAAATAGTGTGCCAAGCGGAGTAAAGACCTTTGCATCCTCGCCCATGGCGGCACCTACAGCAACTCCTGCGACCATAGCCACAAGAATCCATACGCCCAAGTTTTGCAATAACTTTTTCATCATAGGACAAAGATACGAAAATTTAGCAGAATATATTGTATTCGCTAAAAATTTACTATCTTTACATTTGGAAAAACAGTTGGAGAGATGAAGAACTCGACAAAATATCTTGCACCACGCATTGTGGTTGTTGTGATGGCTGTTGCACTATTTGTGATGCAGTGGCTCTTTGGCGAGTTCCCTCTCTGGTTTTTCGCCTTTCCGATGAATCTTCTGGTTGGAGCGTTGTGGCTTGCCCTTGTTTGGGAGGGCTATCGTCATCGAACAACACTCCCTTTCGTGCAATACCTTCTCTCGGCCGAGGCAACCTATATCGCTTTGGCTTTGGCTGCAACAATAGCAGTTGTCTTGGGTTTGCAGAGCTCACCTTCGACAACATCGTGGCCTGTGGTTGGCGGCATCCTCTATGTGTTGACCATTTTGACACTCGTTATACTGCGAGGCTGGCGAAACGGGGAGGGTGTGCGCTGGCGTTTTCTTGTCACCCATTGTGGCTTGTGGTTGGCTCTTGTGGCGATCTTCTTTGGTGCTCCCGATAAGCAGATTTTGCGTATGCAATTAAATTGCACACCCTCTCGAGAGGCGATAAACGAGCGAGGAGAGAGGGTCTATCTTGACTACGAACTGCGACTCGAGAATTTCGAGATGGAGCAGGCCGAGGATGGTACCCCAAAGCAGTTTAAGGCAACGGTTGCCATAGACGAAAAGTTGGTCGATATCGAGGTTAATGCCCCATATTCGCAGCGTTATGGCGAGGATATCTATCTGGTCAGCTACGCACCCGACGGATGTGTATTGCAGATAGTGCGTGAGCCGTGGCGAATGGTTTCGCTTGTGGGTATAGCGATGTTGTTGCTCGGAGCAGCGATGTTGTTTTTACAGGGATTTCAGAATAGGGCACAATGATGATAGGCTGGAACATATTTCCGTGGTTTGCTGCAGCGACCGCACTTTTGGCGGTTGTAGCATCGGTGCTTGCATTGTGTAATCACCGCAGAGCGGCTCTTGCAACCTCGTCACTCGCTGTGGCGGTGCTGAGTGCCTTTGTGGTGTTATTGTGGGTTGGACTAGAGCGTCCTCCGATGCGTACAATGGGCGAAACACGACTCTGGTACTCACTATTTCTGCTTGTGGCCGGAGTGGCGACATACGCAAGGTGGCGCTTTAAGTGGGTGCTGAGCTTCTCGACACTTATGGCTACGGTATTTATGGTAATAAACTGCCTGCGTCCCGAACTGCACGATAAGAGCCTTATGCCGGCACTGCAAAGTGCGTGGTTTATGCCACATGTGGCGGTATATATGTTCTCCTATGCACTACTTGGCGTAGCGACACTTATGGCTGTGTACTATCTTGTCAAAAGGGATGAGAGGGTTCTTTCGGCTATCGACAACCTGCTTGGCGGCGGATTGGCGCTCTTCACCGTCGGAATGCTTACGGGAGCCTTGTGGGCAAAGCAGGCATGGGGCGAGTATTGGAGCTGGGATGCCAAGGAGGCGTGGGCCGCTGCAACCTGGTTTCTATATTTGGCTGCAATCCACTTGAGATTGCTGCATCCGAGGGGTATGCAAAAGTTTTGCATAGTGTTGATAGTTGCATTTCTCTCACTACAAATGTGTTGGTACGGAGTCAATTATCTGCCTTCGGCCGCAAAGAGCGTTCACTCATATAATCGAAATAATTAACCAACCAAAATCAGTTGTTATGAAGAAAAAACTACTCTTTTTAGCTCTGGTACTTGCCGTTGTTGCGGTGGCAATCTTCCGCATTTCGGACCGTGTACCATCGGCGGAGTATCCGCTCAACGAGCGTGTTGCCGCTATCTTTGTTAAGGGAGGTTGCTTGGATTGCCACTCGGCAAATCCTGAGTTGCCGGCCTACTTCAAGCTTCCGGTTGTGGGCAAAGTGATGAAGAAGGATGTCGATGAGGGATATCGTGCCTTCGACATGGAGCCTATGTGGAAGACTCTCGAGTCGGGTGAGGGATTGCTCAACCCGGTTGATGTTGCCAAGGTGGAGAAGGTTGCGCTCGACAAGCGTATGCCTATGGCGAAGTACTACCTTGTACATTGGGGTAGCCGTATGACCAACGCTAAGCGTGATATTATTCTCGAGTGGGCTGCAGCATATCGTACTGCACACTACAACGACGGAGTGTGTGGCTGTGAGCCGGTGCGCCCAATAGACCTCTCGTTGCCTCACGACGAGGCAAAGGCAGCTTTGGGCTTCAAGCTTTATCACGACACACGCCTTTCGGTTGATAATACCGTATCGTGCGCATCGTGCCATGGCTTGAACACCGCAGGTGTCGACAATAAACAGTTCTCGGAAGGTGTGGAGGGCAAGCTCGGTGGCGTAAATGCTCCGACCGTTTACAATGCCGTTTACAACTTCGTACAGTTCTGGGATGGCCGTGCCGTAACTCTTGCCGACCAGGCTGCAGGACCTCCGGTAAATCCGGTGGAGATGGCTTCGCCAAACTTCGATGCTATCGTTGCAAAGCTCAATAAGGATAAGAAGTTTGTGCGTGAGTTCAAAAAGGTATACCCTGAGGGACTTTCGCAGGCAACCATTACCGACGCTATCGAGCAGTTCGAGCGTACGCTCATAACACCGAACTCTCGCTTCGACAAATATCTGCGTGGCGATAAGTCGGCTATTACGGCTGAGGAGTTGGAGGGATACGAACTCTTCAAGAAGTACAACTGCGCAACATGCCATATCGGTAAGAATCTCGGTGGCGAGAGCTACGAGTTGATGGGCTTGCGCAAGCACTACTTTGCAGATCGTGGCTTGGAGCTTACCGAGGAGGATAATGGTCGTTTCAAGCAGACAGGTATTGAGCGTGACCGTCATCGTTTCAAGGTGCCGGGTTTGCGCAATGTGGCCCTCACTTGGCCATATTACCACGATGGTACCCGTACAACCCTCAAAGAGGCAGTATGTGCGATGGGTACCTACCAGTCGGGTGTTGAGTTGACCGACGAAGAGGAGGATAAAATTGTCGCTTTCCTCAACTCGTTGACAGGTGAGTACAAGGGTGAGTTGCTCACCAATACCAACATTCAGAAGTAACCCCTAAAAATAGAATAGACCCCAAAAGCTCAGCCTTTTGGGGTCTATTTTGTTGTCTATCTCTTGTCTGCGGGCTAAAACTATGTTTTAGAAGTTGTAGAAATAGACCTTTGCGGATTTGATTTTGCTCTCCTCTACTCCGTGAAGTGTTACAAGGCCTTTGTTGTTGATGAAGCGTAAGCCGAGGCGGTCGCAATACTTACCCGAGTTGTAGAGGGTGTAGATATTATCTCGCTTACCAAAGGCAATCTCCATCACGCCCTCGAATTCAATCTCGATAGCTACACCTCCGTTTTTAACCTTCTCGTCGGCCACAACACGGATTGTCTGACCCTGGGCCAACACCTGAGGGTCGATAGTTACAACCTTTGACGGATTATTGTTCGGGTCGGGCATAAGATTGAAATCGGAGAGAATGAACGACACTCCGTCACGCACGGCATAAACTTCACGAGGCTGGGTGTAGATAGAGGCCTGAACCTCGTAACCCAAATCACGCAAGCGCTTTATGCGCTCACGGGTGAGGGCCTCACGCTCCATAGACGAAACGCCAACCTTGCCACCAAGCTGTGGCAACAACTCGAATGCCGACTCGGCGGTCTTCTTCTTAATGCCATAGAGGATAAGACAGTCAGAGAATTTGCGACACTCCTTCAGTGCCTCAACATCGCCTGTGAAGCAGATCCAGTTGTCGCCCATAATCTTCTGTGCCAGGCGGTACGACTCCACATATTTGCTGTGTAGCATAGGTACAACATTGTGCTTTTTGCACTCCTTCAACAACTCCTCGAGTGTCGGTACAGGCATACGGAACTCCGGATTTGGCGATGCGAGAACATAGTTCTTACGCAGCTCCTTGAATGTAAGGTCGCTTACGCTGATCTTACCCTCGATTTTCGAGTAGTCGGCAGCGTTACGGCAGGTGCGGTTAATGGTCTTATCGTGCATGATGACCATCTTGCCATCGGCGGTCAATCGCACATCACATTCGATACCCATATAGCCGTGCTGCTTGGCACGAGCAACTGCAGGGATAGAGTTCTCGGGGCAGATTTTGCTCCAGCAGCCACGATGTGCGAACATCTTTGGCAAAGCGTCGCTCTGTGCCATTGCTACAGTGGCGATGCAGAGAGCCGAAATAAGGGTCAGTAGTCGTTTCATATAGGTTAGGTTTTATTTATTGGTCTGGAATGTTACGCCAAACACAAGGTGTTCGAGTGGGCGGAGGAAGTTGCGCTTGCCATACTTTGGTGAGTAGACATAGCAGTCGAGCGTAAAGAGCTCGCCACTGCGCTCGTCGAGTGTGGTGTAGCTCACGAATGGGCCACCCATAAAGTCCTTCTCCACCTCCCAGAAACCTCGCAACTCGATCCACTCACGGCCATTTATCTTTACCACCTTGCGCTGAGGCAAAAAGTCGACATAGCCATCGTCCTCGACATTCGGAATACGCTTTACGGTGGTCATATAGGAGCCGTCGGTTGGTCCCGGAATGCGCTTTGCAAACTCGTTGCGAGCCTTGACAAGTGCCTCGGTTGTGGTGCTTGCCTTGCCTTTGAATGGATGGGTATAGAGGAAGAAGCCCTGGCTTGCTACGGGGTATTCGTTCGAAGCCCAAACAAAATCCTCGCTCTCGGCACGGAAGAGGTAGCCGTTTGGGATTAACATATCGACATCAAACTCCTCCTTCACAATCTTCTCCAACGCCTTGGCTCCCTGCTTGCGGGCATACTCGATGGTGCGGTTGCGCTCTGCCATCTCGAGCACCTGCAACAGGCTTGCTCCGTTACTCTTGAGATAGTCAACCATAGCCTCGATAGAAGGACCTTGGAAGGTGAGGACAATCTGTGGTGCTGCAACGACATTGTACTGCGCAAGTATTGCCGTCTCTTTCACCTCCGACGAACACTTAACCTGCAGGATATTGCGATACGATGGCAATAGGTGTTTGAAATCTCGAGCCGTAATACGCACCACATTGAACATCGGCTCCACCTGGTTGAGCATCTCGACTGGCGTTTCGAGTACAGTTTTCAACTCCGTTCCGAGTGCACTCTCCCACTCGTATCCGTCGCATACGACCAACACCTCGTAAGGCGAGCCTTGAGCTGTCTTTTTGGCACCTGTAAGCGAGCGGAAACTATCGCAACCGACTGCTGAAAGCAGTACTACCACAATAAATAACGATTTCAGGAGTTGTTTCATAGAGATAAATTTTATTTTCAGCAAAGTTAACCATTTTTTTTTATTCGCAAATTTTTTGCCGAAAAATCGCTATCTTTGCGAGAGCTAAACGACAAAGAGAATGAAGATTACACCTCCGAAATTTATTAGAAAGATGCTCCCCGATTTGGTGTGGCAAATCGAGGATGACAGAGGTGTGTATCTCACCTTCGACGACGGTCCGACACCGGGTGTTACGGAGTGGATATTGGCCATGCTGAAGCGATACGATGCCAAGGCGACCTTCTTTGTGCTGGGCAAGAATGTGGAGCGATACCCCGACCTCTATGCAAAAATTATTGCCGATGGACACCAGGTTGGTAACCACACCTACTCGCACCAGAAGGGCTATCTGATGTCGCTGGAACGATATCTGGAGGATATAGACCTCGCATCCTACTCGGTACATAGCAACCTCTTCCGTCCGCCCTATGCTCGTGTTACGCCGTCGCAGTTGCGAGCCGTGGCTCAGCACTATAAAATTGTGATGTGGAGCATCATATCTCGTGACTACAATCGCAAAATCTCGGGCGAGATGTGTTGGCGAGGGGTTGGACCGCATATCAAGGCAGGTGCAATCATCCTCTTCCACGATAGCGAAAAGTCGTTTGCGAATATGAGCTATGCGTTGCCCAAGACATTGGAGCGCATTGCCGAACTTGGTCTGAAATGTAAAGCAATTGAGTTATAATGAAAATAGTTGTAGCGATTACGGCAGCAAGTGGTGCGATTTATGCACGACAACTCCTCACCTCACTCGTTGAGAGCAAAGAGGTGGAACGAATAGCTGTCATCTATAGCGCAAATGCACGAGCGGTGGTGGCGCACGAGGGCGAAACAATGCCCGTTTCGGCAAAAATCGAGGAGTACGACAACGACAACCTCTTCGCTTCGCCGGCAAGTGGCTCGGCACGCTGGGATGCAATGGTGGTGGTGCCGTCGAGCGTAGGTACTATTGGTCGTGTGGCGTCGGGTGTATCACAGACCCTTATTGAGCGAGCAGCCGATGTGATGTTGAAGGAGCGTAGACGACTGATTTTTGTGGTGCGTGAAACGCCATATTCGCTGATACATCTTCGCAATATGACCTCTCTGACCGAGGCCGGAGCGGTGATTTTGCCAGCTACTCCATCGTTCTACTCTCTGCCTAAGGATATCGAGGCGGTGTGTCAAACCGTTACCGAGCGCATTACTGCAATGCTTGGCATCGAAGGTGAGCGATACGAGTGGGGTAAATAAAACGAAAAAACTTGGTGATGAAAAAGTTACTGCTAATACTACTTGTGCTTTTGTGTGGCTCGTGTCGCAGGGGTGGCGATTTGTCGACTCTGCGTGAGGGTGATATTGTCTTTATCGAAACAAGGTCGTTCCAATCGAAGTTTGTAAAGATGGGAATGATGTCGATATGGAGCCACTGCGGTATTGCGGTTGATACACCCGAGGGTGTGCAGATTATGGAGGCCGATACGACCGTTCGAATCTTGCCCATAGAGCGATTTATCGACAAGTCGGTGGGCAAGAAGTTTATCATCAAGCGCCCTGCGCAGCAACTCTCCCAACCTATCGACCAGGCAGAGTGGCTCGGCAGATGGTATGATCTCAAATTTAGCTTCGACAACGAGGAGGTCTACTGCTCGGAGTTGGTGTGGCTCATCTACAAGGAGCAGGGTATAGAGCTCTGCCCGCCAATCAAGATAAACGAGCACTTCACGGTGCGCTTTCCTATCATCCAGCGAGCATTGTTGGAGCGAGGTATCTCGCCTGAGCAATATGCCGTTGCGCCGTGCGATTTGCTGAGGGCGTTGTAGTACAAAGCCTCGCAGGTCTTGAACCTGCTCTTTCATCCACGCTTGTCGGTTGTTTGCCTTCCGATATTTCTCAAATTTTAATTCTCAATTTTCGCATTCTTGCCTAAAAATTTTCCGTTTTCCGTTTTCCG
>JAGBRY010000066.1 GCA_017632115.1 Alistipes sp.
AAATACCGGAGCGATAGGCTCAACCTCCACCTCCTGCATTGCTGCAAGGTAGTCGCTCTGAGCATCACGATTAGCCGAAATAGGGGTGATTGTAGGCTTCTCGATCTTCTTCTGCGACTTATCCTCGCCCTGACGCTTGTAGACAATGCAGTAGCCATCAGCCGGCAGATTCTCGTTAGCCCACTTTACGATATCCTCCTTAGTGATTTTTTTTGCACGGTCGAGCTCGGTTGCAACATCCTCCCAATCCTCGCCGTTAATAAATGCTGCCTCCATCTTGTAGGCACGGGCAAAGTTGCTCTCCAAATTTGCCATCTCGCCACGACGGTAGTTTGCAATGATAGATTTCAAAAGGTCGGAGTCGAACTCGCCCTTGCGAACTTTCTCCATCTCGGCAAGCAACAAATCACGCACCTCCTCCAAGGTCTGACCCTGCTTTGGCTCGCCCTCCAAAACTACCATACCTGCATCTGCGAGGTACTGCACACCTCCCCAAGCGTTGAGCACCTTCTGCTCCTGCAAGAGGTCGGTGTCGAGCAAACCGCAATTTCCGCCATTCGAGAGAATCGACGAGAGAAGAGTACCAACGAGAGAACCCTCGTTGCGAGCACCCTCGACAGGCCAAGCGATTGCTACGCACTCGCTCTCCAAGCCATATACATCTGCCTCACGAATTGCAGTCAAACGGGTAGGCTTGTACTCCTCGACCTTTGGAAGGTTGCGGTTAGGCTTCAAGTTGCCAAAATACTTGTCGATAATAACTATCGCCTCGTCGGGATTGAAATCTCCTGCCATACATATCGCCATATTGTTTGGCACATAGTAGGTCTTATAGTAGTTCTTGATGTTTGTAATTGACGGATTCTTCAGGTGCTCCTGCTTGCCGAGAGTGGTTTGCAAACCGTATGGATGGTCAGGGAATGCCAATTCGAAAATTTTATCCGACACCTTCCAGCTATCACGGGTAAGGCTCATATTGTACTCCTCGTATACGGTCTCGAGCTCGGTGTGGAAACCTCGGATTGTGGCATTTGCGAAACGCTCTGCCTGAATCTTCGCCCAATTCTCAATCTGATTCGATGGGATATCCTCCACATAGTTTGTCTCGTCGTACGAAGTCCAAGCGTTTGTGCCATCAGCACCGATTGCCTGCATCAACTTGTCGTACTCGTTCGGAATGGCATACTTGGATGCCTCCTGCGATACGCTGTCAATCTGCGCATATATTGCCTTGCGCTCCGCCTCGTCGGTCGTAGCACGATATACCTCGAACAGTCGCTCAATCTCATCAAGCAGAGGCTTCTCTGCCTCGTAATTCTGTGTTCCGAACTTGTCGGTACCTTTGAACATCAGGTGCTCGAAGTAGTGAGCCAAACCTGTAGTCTCGGCAGGGTCGTTCTTCGAACCTACACGCACTGCAATCATGGTCTGCAAGCGTGGCTGCTCCTTGTTTACCGACATATAAACCTTCAAGCCGTTGTTGAGGGTGTAGATGCGTGTTGCAGTAGCATCGCCCTCGACCGACTTGTAGCGGTAACCACACGATACTGCAAGCATCGCCACCGCCAAAATCATTAACCAACTAAATCTCTTCATAATATCAAATCTTTACTAGCCGTTACTAGCCCTTACTAGCCTTTACTGGCCGTTAGAATAAGTTTTTGAAAACATCCACGAAAATCTCTATTGCCAGCCACATCGAAACCACGAGCTTGATGCCTGTGCCGACGAAAAACGAGAGGAATGAGCCCCAACCGCTGCGGAAGGCACGCTTTCTGTCGCTGCTATCGTTGATCAGCTCTCCGAGCATCGCTCCGATAAAGGGACCTACGATAATGCCTACAGGACCGAAGATGAAACCTGCGAGAACTCCCGCCATAGATCCTCTCTCTCCCGCCTTCGAACCTCCGAATCTCTTGGTCATATACGAAGGCAGCACATAATCGAGTACCGAAACGATAAGTGTCAGCACGCCGAATACCACCAACCAAGCCACCGAAATATCGGAATAGGAGCAGAAATATAGGCACACATAGCCTGCGTACGCCAATGCTACACCCGGCAATACGGGTACGATACAGCCCACACAGCCTACCACGCCAAATATAATGGCAAGAATTGATAACAGAGAGTCCATAATAGTTTTCCGTTAGCGAACCAACTTATTGGTTGCAGTGTCGGGGAAGATTACATTCGGCTCGAACGACTTAGCCTCCTCGAAATCCATCGAAGCGTAGGAGATAATAATCACGATATCGCCAACGCTCGCCTTGTGTGCAGCTGCACCGTTCAAACAGATTACGCCACTACCGGCCTCACCCGGAATAGCATATGTCTCGAGTCGCTCGCCATTGGTTACATTTACCACCTGTACCTTCTCGCCACGAATAATGTTCGCCGCCTTCAAGAGTTCGGAGTCAATAGTAATACTGCCGACATAATCGACATTCGCCTGAGTCACCGTCACACGGTGAATCTTCGACTTCATTACTTCAATATACATCGCTTATCTAAGTTTAATGTTGTCAATCAATCTGATTTCGCCGGCCTGAACCGCAATGCAACCCTGCACACGCTCCGAGTCGCTCCACTCCTCGATGGTCTGCAACGAAAGTGCATCAACCGCTGCGAAATATATAACTTTCAAGAGTTCATTCTTCTCCACCTCTGCAACTACCCAAGCGGTCAGCTCCGCAGGCGATAATTCTGAAACCTTTGCTACGGCTGCGCTCAATACCTCGTAGATGTGAGGCGCTGCTGCACGGTGAGCAGGGGTGAGCAGAAGATTTCGTGACGAACGAGCCAAGCCGTCAGTATCACGAATGATAGGGCAGTCGATAATCTCAACCTCCAAGCCGAGTTGTGCCACCATTGCACGAATTACGGCAATCTGCTGAAAGTCCTTCTCGCCAAAGTATGCACAAGTAGGCTTTACGATGTCGAACAGACGGCTTACCACCTGCGCTACACCATTGAAGTGGCCGGGGCGGGTTGCACCCTCCATAACCTTGTCTATCTGTCCGAAGTCGAATTGACGAGTATCTGGCTCGGGGTATATCTCCTCGACCGAAGGGAAGAGTACCAAATCGACTCCTGCCTCTGCCAACATCGCAGCATCGGCCTCGGGGGTACGAGGGTAGTTTTTGAGATCGTTCTTGTCGTTGAACTGTGTTGGGTTTACAAATACACTTGCCACTACAACATCGCACTCCTTTCTCGCACGAGTCACCAACGAGATGTGACCCTCGTGCAATGCACCCATTGTAGGAACAAAACCTATCTTTTTACCTTGGCACTTGTCGAGCTCCTCTCGCAATGCCTTAACTGTTGAAACTGCTTTCATTATTTTTGTACCGTTTTGTACTATGTGGGCGCAAAAATACAAAAACAAACGGAAAACGAAAAGCGGAAAGCGGAAAACTTTTAGTTTTTCGCTATAGTTCTCCATTTTCCGCTTTTCAGCTCTCCGTTTTAGCAGTACCTGTCGATATCCTCCTTGGTGATGTTTTTGTCGGTTAAAACAATGAGTCGTTCAACCACATTCCGAAGCTCTCGTATATTGCCACTCCAATGCTTCTCTGATAGTTTTGCAACCGCCTCAGACTCAATGGTTTTTGTGGGGATACTATACTCTCGGCAGATGCTTTTCAGAAAGTGATTTACAAGGATGACAACATCCCCTTTTCGCTCTCGTAAAGGTGGTACTTTTATGAGGATTACACCTATACGATGATACAAATCTTCACGGAAATTTCCGTTGCGAATTTCTGCTTCGAGATTCTTGTTTGTGGCGGCAATAACTCGCACATCGACCTCGATATCTCTATCGCTTCCGACTCTCGAAATTTTGCGTTCCTGCAGTGCTCTGAGGACCTTCGCCTGAGCCGAGAGCGACATGTCGCCAATCTCATCCATAAAGAGCGTTCCGCCATCGGCCTGCTCGAACTTTCCTTTGCGCTGTTTGATGGCCGAGGTGAATGCCCCTCGTTCGTGGCCAAAGAGTTCGCTCTCAATTAGTTCCGACGGTATAGCTGCGCAATTAACCTCGACAAAAGGTGCGTCGGCACGGCCACTTTTGCAGTGGAGCCATCTCGCCACCAACTCCTTGCCCGTTCCGTTCTCTCCGGTAATTAAAACTCGTGCCTCGCTACGAGCTACCTTGTCGATAAGTTCCCGTACCCGAACAATCGCCTCCGACTCGCCAACTATAGGCTCGATGGTGTGACATTCGGCGCTATTTTTAGTTCGTGTATGTTTCGGTCGAGAGGGGTGTATGGCACAGTTTTCGACAGGCGGAGCTATCGCCTTGCGAATGGACCTCAGCAGACGATTCATATCTATCGGCTTAGGCAGAAAATCGACTGCTCCGAGTCGTACAGCTTCGACAGCCGAGTCGATATCGTTGCTGTGAGAGAGAATTATAAAGGGTAGGTTTACATCGCTAAGCCCTTCGGCCTTGTCGGCGAGAATGATGTCGAAGGGGATATTTTCGCACATTCGGCGGGCAATAAGCGGAGTTTCGGCCCCTTCGGTCGAAAAACCTTCAAATTCTAACCTCTCCCGCAGATTGTTGCGCACACTTTTTGATTGTTCCAAAATTAAAACTTTTGCCATTTTGCTATTATCTAAAAAAAATAGTACATTTGCAACATCAAAGGTATACCTTTTGCCCAACATCGCATAATGCTGTCATTGGGCCGGGGAGAGGGTTCTGCACGACTAAATAGAGTGTGCTTTGCAACCATATAGAGTAGTATTTAGTCGAAAATGCCAATGGCTAGGGGCTAAATGCTAATAGCCTTAGAATATAATCGCAGATTATTTTATGAATAAGAATTACAACTATTTGCGCCGTCGTTTGATGATTCCGGAGTATGGCCGTCATATTCAGGAGATGATCGACTCGTTGTTCGAAATCGAGGACAGAGAGGAGCGTACTCGTCAGGCGAAGGCGGTAATTGCCGTTATGGGTAATCTCAACCCATTGTTGCGTGATACGGCGGAGTTTACCCACAAATTGTGGGACCACCTCTTCATTATGTCGGACTTCCGACTCGATGTGGAGAGCCCATATCCGCTCCCTACCCGTGACGACTTGGAGGTTAAACCCGAGAGGTTGGAGTATCCGCAGAGCGATATATCGCACAAGCACTATGGCAAGAATATCACACGAGTGATAAACCGCTTGAAGTACGATAAACCCGAGGCGGTGGAGGCCGAGATGGGAGATGTGGTTCGCTATCTGCACGGTAAGAGCATGGAGTACAACCAGGAACATCCCACTCCCGATATGATTGCAAATGATATACGAATCCTGTCCGAAGGTGGTATAAATCTCGATGGAGAGTGGATTAAAAAGGTCGAAATGGGACATAAATCGGCCTCTGCGCACCAAAAAAACGGCAAGCATCAGCAACGCAATTCACGCCAGGCGCAAAAGGGTGGTCGCAAAAACGGACAACGACACAATACGCAGAAGTAGTAAAGCGTTTAACAATTGCGTATTGTAATTTTAACTCAAACGGTTTTTATGAAGAATTTTTGGTCTAAGATATTGGTTGTGGCGGTAGCAGTGGCTGTGGCAATAGGTTGTCGCAGTAACGATGTCGAGATTTCGGGTCGATTTGTGGGGATGAACTCCAAGATGGTCTACCTTGAGGAGATGTCTGCCACAGGACAGCACATCGTCGACTCGGTTGCGCTCGATAACAATGGAGGTTACCGTTTCAAGATTGAGAGTGTGGAGGCGACACCTTCGCTCTACAATGTAATCTACAGCAGTGAGCGTGTTCCGTTGCTTATCTCTCGTGGCGAGAAGATAGAACTGAACGCTATGGGCAGTGCACTGCTCAACTATACGGTGAGTGGCTCGAAGGAGTCGGAGCTTCTGCGTAAGTTCAACAAGGAGTTTATCTCGGGACAGCTCGAGCTGAACCGTACAATTCAGAACTATCCTTTGGCCGACGAGGCTACCCGCAAGCAGCTATCGCAGCGCTACAATGCAATTTACCACGACATTAAGCGTCAGCAGATATCATTCATTATCGAGAATAAGGAGCACCTGGCTTCGGTCTATGCGCTCTATCAGCGATTGCCTGGCGAGCAGCATCTCTCGAGCGCCGACAGCGATTTGATCTACTATCGTACCGTTGCGGATGCCGTATCGGAGAACTATCCAACCTCTCCGTTCTTGCTCACATTGAGCAACGATATCGCCCGCATGGAGGCCCGCATCTCGTTGATGAACTCAATAGAGTCACGCTCATACCCCGACTTGAAGGGCTCGGATATGTATGGCAACGAGGTCGCACTCTCGTCGTTGGAGGGAAATGTTATCTTGGTGGACTTCTGGTCGGCCGAGGCGGGCAATAGCAACGCCTTCAATGCCGAGTTGAAGGAGATATACGAGGAGTTCGAGGCGAAGGGCTTTAGAGTCTATCAGGTTTCGGCCGACACATCGAAGGCAACTTGGATTACGGCGGTGCAGCAGCAGCGTCTGCCATGGGTGTCGGTGTGCGACTTCAAGGGCGAATACTCGCCAATGTTGCGCACCTACAATGTTCGCAAGTTGCCGTCAAACTTCCTCATCGACAGCAAGGGTGAGATTATTGGTAAGGATTTGTATAGCAATGCATTGAAGCGCAAGCTCGAGAAGTTGCTTAAATAGAGTTGAGTATGCACTATTTTGTTTCGGATATACATCTCGGCTCGGGCTCTGTTGCAGAGCAGCGACGAGTGGAACGACTCTTCCTCGACTTCTTGACTAAGATCGAGGGGGATGCCGAGTCGCTCTATCTGGTGGGCGATATCTTCGACTTCTGGTTCGAGTACAAGAGGGTTGTACCGAAGGGTTTTGTGCGTGTATTGGGCCGCTTGGCCGAGCTGAGCGACAAGGGGGTAAAAATAGTTATGCTCACGGGTAACCACGATATGTGGGTAGGCGACTATCTGACCAATGAGTGCGGCATCGAGCTCTACACCAAGCCTCAAACTTTCGATATCGCCGGCAAATCGCTCTTTGTGGCGCATGGCGACAATATGAACATCAAGGGCCAACCTGTTTTGCGAGCGATGAATGCTATGTTCCGCTCGAAGTGTTTGCGAAAAATTGCATCGTGGCTTATACACCCCGACTGTTTTATGCGCTTTGGTCAATGGTGGAGTGGCAAATCACGCAAATCGCACAATACCGACTACGGCTCGGAGGTGCTGGAGCACCTCGTGGATTATGCTGTTAAGTATGGCTCGAATCATGAGATAGATTACTTCGTATTCGGCCATCTGCATTACGCTGCCGATATTAAAACCACCGAGCGCATCCTCTTTATGGGCGATTGGCACTCGCAACCGAGCTATGTCGTGCTCGATAACAATGGAAAAATCGAACTAAAAACTATAAAATAGCTAATGGCTAATGGCCAATGGCTAAAAGCTAAAAAGTATGAAACAATATCTTGACCTGCTATCCCGAATTAAGAATGAGGGTGTTGTAAAGACCGACCGTACCGGAACAGGTACGAAGAGCGTATTCGGACACCAGATGCGCTTCGACCTCTCGCAAGGCTTTCCGTTGCTTACCACAAAGAAGGTCTTTTTGAAGGGTATTATCCACGAGTTGTTGTGGTTCCTCAATGGCGACACCAACATCAAGTATCTCGTCGATAATGGAGTCCATATTTGGGATAACGACGCCTACCGCTACTACAACGAGTTGTGCGTAAAGGAGGGCGTTCTTCCGGTTACGATGGAGGAGTTTTTGCGTGCAGCACAAGAGGGCATAGACTCTCCGATAGAGGGCTATAAGTTTGGCGATTTGAACCATGTCTATGGCTATCAGTGGCGTTCGTGGCCACGCCCGAATGGCGAGACTATCGACCAGATTCAGCAGGCCGTAGACCTTATCACTAAGAATCCAGACTCACGCCGTATCATCGTCTCGGCGTGGAATGTTGCCGATGTAGAGAAGATGGCCTTGCCTCCGTGTCACTCGTTGTTCCAATTCTATGTGGCTGATGGCAAACTCTCGTGTATGCTCTACCAGCGTAGTGCCGACACCTTCCTCGGCGTGCCGTTCAATATCGCTTCGTACGCCCTGCTTACGATGATGATGGCGCAGGTTTGTGGTTTAGAGGCCGGCGAGTTTGTCCACACTTTGGGCGATACACACCTCTATCTCAACCACTTCGACCAGGTCGAGGAGCAGCTCTCTCGTACTCCAAGAGCATTGCCTAAGATGAAGATAAATCCTAATGTAAAGTCGATTTTCGACTTCAAGTACGAGGACTTTGAGTTGGAGGGTTACGACCCATATCCAACTATTAAAGCTCCAATGTCTTTCTAAAACAGCGGATTATGATAAAGTTGTTGACCTCGTTAATGACTATCATTAACATTGCGGCTTTTAACTCCTCGGCGGCAGATAAGGCTGCGGCGGATGTGGTTTGCAGTGGTGTGCACGATGAGGTCACCATTCAACAGGTGCTGGATAGGTTCGAAGGAAACACCTCAGAAACGTGCGAAATATATCTTGCAGACGGAATCTATAATATAGACGGCTTCCATCTTCACGGTGATGCTACGCACCGCACTGCAATTAAATTTCCGCAAATGGCAAGCCTTCGTTTCGAAGGTAAGAGCGATATTATTCCCCGTGTAGGTGTGAATGTCGAGTTTAAGGTGCGTCCCGAGGCGTATGAGGGTCTCGACCCCAACGAGCAAGTGTGCGTGATGCTCTTCTCCGACAATATGGGCAGAAATACGAATAATGTCAAGCTACGCAACTTCCAGATTATGTTGCCCGATACCAAGCATAAGGTCATATGCCTTAACCTCTTCCGTACGGGTGGTGCAGTATTGGAGAATTTGCGAATGAATGCCGCAGGTGCAGGGGCCGGAGTGATTCCTGTTGAAGGCTCGGTTGGTATTCGTGGTCAAAATGTCAATACGAACGGTATTGGCCAGTATTGGAAAGATATCTACAGTATTGGTTTCTACGAGGCGTTTCAGATTGGAGGTGAGCACACCGTATGTGTAGGCTTACTCGGCTATAAAAGTTATTATGGCTATACCTTTGGCAATTATGAGACCGTGGAGTGGGGCGTTTGGGAGCACCCGATTACACTCATAAATTGTAGCGAGGAGCTATGTGCAGCCTTACCACTGTTCAATCGTTGTGGTGAGATGCGTGATCCGAATAATCCGGGCTTGCAGTGTGTGGATATGATATCTCATACGATGGAGTTTCGTGAAAACGAAAATCCTACGCTCAAACCTGTCCTTCCGGCACGAGAAGTTATCCCGGGAACTTGGTGCGGCAATATCGTCTTTGCAGCAAATAAACACTCACTGAGTAAGGGTAATGCCGTGGACATACAGTTCTGGGAGAGGGGTAGTGGTCATCGCTTCAAGACCCGTAATTCGGCTCATGCAATGGCTGGTACGACAGCTGAGCGATTGAGCTATATTCCCACCTACATACAGACATACTATGATACCGACTTGGGTAAGCTCGTTATATACAATGGTGAGGCGTGGGTCGATGCAAATGGAAAGAGAGTAGATTAGCTATGAAGAGATTGATTTTCACGGTGTTGGCAGTGATGATTGTCGGCCTGACTACGGCAGCCCGAAGGGATCTCTCGGCCTTGGAGAGTGCTAACTGCTATATGGTTTGCGGCGGCGAGAACTACTCTTTCCTGGCTAATGTCAAAGGTAACGGCGTGGCCACACTCGGCTACTCAACCCATATCGACACCAAGCAGATAAAGGGTATAAAGGTTGTATGGGAGGATTGCGATTTTGTTATTGACGAGAGTGTGAAGTTATCGGGTAGCAAGATTCTCTTTTCGACCAAAAAAGGCGCAACGAAGGGTAATGCGCTTATAGGTATCTACTCTGATGAGGCTTGTAGCGAAGGTAAGTGTATATGGTCGTGGCATATATGGTTGACCGATGCTGTGGATTGTCAAATTGGGGGTATCGTATTTCTCGATCGCAACCTTGGAGCGTACTCAACAACATTGGGTGCATCGGGCGAAAATGGTTGTTTTTGGCAGTGGGGGCGCAAAGAGCCTATACCCGCCTCTATGAAGGGAATGACGGTCTGCTACAACAAGAAGCAGAGCTATGACTTTGCGGTTGCCAACCCAATGACATTCCTCTCTCGTAATAGCCGATGGATGGATGTCGAACCGGCCGAATCGTGGCGCAAGGAGGGACGCAAAACGATGTTCGATCCCTGCCCTCCGGGCTATTGCGTACCCGTTTATGAGGATATTCTCCTCATCAAGGCGCAAGGTATCAAGGATGGGTTTGTTAAGGCTGGCGCAATATGGTACGACCTCGACCCGAGTGGCCAAAAGTGGCTGGGCAAGGCGGGCTGGTATTGGACATCAAAACTTACGCCGGGCCGAAAGAGTAGTTCGAACGACTTCTACATCTGGGAGCGAGGCATAGGGCTGATTTCACAGTATTACAACGCCTCGGCATTCTCTATCCGTCCCCAAAAAGTGGTGGAAAGATAGTGGCAGAAAGGCCTAGTTGTATATGTAATATAAAGTTGATTTATAACATCTAAATAATGATTTCAATTATTGTAGCCATTGCCGAAAATGGCGTAATCGGCGATAAGAACGCTCTTCTTTGGAATATCAAGGAGGATATGCGTCGTTTCCGTACCACCACCACCGGTCATCCTGTTATTATGGGTCGCAAGACCTATGAGTCTATTGGTCGCCCGCTGCCAAAGCGCACAAATGTAGTGATCACTCGTGGCGACAGTGAATTCGAGGGTTGCCTTGTGGCGCACTCGATAGAGGAGGCTGTGGCTATGTTCCCTGCCGAGGAGGAGATTTTTATCATTGGCGGAGCGCAGATCTATAAGCAGGCCTTACCTTTGGCTGATAAGTTGTACTTGACTATCGTGCATCGCTCTTACGAGGGCGACACCTCATTCCCCGAGATAGACTACTCCGAGTGGCAGGAGGTTGCCCGTGAGGAGTTTTCCAAAGGAGAAGAGTACGAAGGTTCTTTTACCTTTATAGACTTAATTCGTAAGTAGCAACGAAAAACGGACTTCATTTCGAAGTCCGTTTTCTATCTATTTCAACCACTCTGCAACCGAGGCGTCCGATGGCATTCTAAGGTCGCCTCGTGGCGAGAGCGACACCGATACCACCTTCGGTCCGTCAGGGGCGGCCGAACGCTTGAACTGCTGCGAGAAGAATCGGCGCAGGAAGACCTGTAGCCAATGCTTTATCTCCTCCTTCGAGAACTCTCCGCAGAAGGCACGACACGCCAAGTACTCAATCTTGGCTGGCGAGAAGCCGTTGCGCAAGAAGTTGTAGATAAAGAAGTCGTGCAGTGCATATGGGCCTACCAGATCCTCGGTCTTCTGTGCAATGTTTCCCTCGCTGTCTGCCGGCAACAATTCAGGGCTGACAGGGGTATCGACAATATCCTTCAAGGTTGCACGAACCTGCTCATTCTGATTATTCTCGGCACACCACTCAACCAGCTTGCGTACCAAGGTCTTCGGAATAGAGCAGTTAGGGTTATACATCGACATCGAGTCGCCATTGTAGGTTGCCCAGCCGAGTGCAGCCTCGCTCAAATCGCCTGTTCCGATTACGATACCACCCTTCAAGTTTGCCAAGTCCATAAGTATCTGTGTGCGCTCACGAGCCTGTGAGTTCTCGTAGGCTGCACCTCGCTCGTTGGCATTCAAACCAATATCCTCGAAGTGCTGCTCGCACGCCTTGCGAATCGAGATCTCTCGGGTGGTGATGCCCAACTCTGCCATCAGAGTCAAAGCATTCTGGTAGGTACGGTCGGTGGTGCCAAAACCAGGCATCGTAACACCGATTATGCCCTTGCGGTCAAGACCAAGCATATCGAATGTAGCGGCTGTAACCAACAACGCCAAAGTCGAGTCCAAACCTCCCGAAATACCAATTACTGCACACTTGCAGTTGATGCTCGAAAGGCGTTGTGCAAGACCCGCCGTCTGAATGGTGAAGGCCTCGGCACATCCCTCCTCCAACTCGACAGGGATAAATGGTGCAGGGTTAACCTCTCGCTCCAACTCGCTCTCAGACTGTGCGATGTCGATCTTTATCACATCGAAACGGTTATCAAGGTTGATGAACGAGGTGTGGCGACGACGCTCGTTGAAGATGTGCTCCACATCAATGTCGGCCACGGTCAATCTCGCTTCACGCACAAATCGCTCACGAGCGGCTATGATTTTGCCATTCTCGGCTATGATGCCATTGCCCGTAAAGACGAGGTCGGTCGAGGACTCGCCTACACCTGCCGATGCGTAGATATATCCGCAGAGTGATCGTGCCGACTGCTGCTTGATAAGCGAACGCAGGTAGCTATGTTTACCCAAAATCTCGGGTGTTGCCGAGAGGTTGAAGATGAGGGTTGCTCCCGCCAATGCCATATCCGAAGATGGTGGTGCAGGTACCCATAAATCCTCACAAATCTCCACGCCAAACTTTACTCCGTGGACATTGAACAACAAGTCAGCTCCGAAGCGTACCTTCTGACCGCAGATTGTAATCTCGGCATTGCGTATATCACGGCCCTCCGAGAACCAACGGCTCTCGTAGAACTCCGAATAGTTCGGGATATAGCTCTTAGGTACGATACCCTCGATTTTGCCGTTGGCAATCACTACGGCGCAGTTGTAGAGATTGTTTTTGTAGTATATCGGCATTCCGATAATCGATACGATAGGTCGTGGGGTAGCGAGCAACTGCTCCAAAGCCTCATCTCCTGCCTCGATGATTCTCGACTGCAGGAATAGGTCGCCGCATGTGTAGCCCGTAAGCGATAGCTCCGGAAAGACAACCACGCTTACACCACGCTCCACAGCCTCGGCTGTAAGGCGATCTATTGCCTCGGCGTTGGCGTGACAATCGGCAATCTTTACAAGTGGCGTAGCCGCTGCCACCTTTACAAAACCAAATCGGTTTGTCATAGCTTAACGATTTTGAATAACTATTAAGTTAAATGATTTTCTAATCTCTAATTCGATAGATGGCCACGCTGATTGGCTTCATCTTGAATGTATGTCCACCTTTCGCTGTGTTGCACTTTGCAAGCTTCGAGTTGTTGCCATATACCCACTCTGCTCTCTTGCCCATCAGGGCGATAGTGCCTTCAACCACACGGTCGGCCGGGTTGAATACCACAACATATCTCTCCTCGCCGAGAGTTCGGGCATAAATCATAGGGTATGGGTTATCCATATCGCCCATATACTTCCACTCGCCCTCTACGCCAAGTGCCGGAGTTGCTGCACGCAATGCCAACAAACCCTTTACATACGAAAGCACCGAGTTCGGATCCTTCTCCTGCTCCGCTACATTAGGGAATGTCGGAGCATTATCCACAGGGAGGTAGAGTTTACTACTATTTTTTACCGTCGAGAAACCTGCATTTCGCTCGGTGCTCCACTGCATAGGTGTGCGGCAAGTCGAACGATTACGGCTCGACAGGCTACCCTCCTTTGGCGGAGCATATTCGAGATTGCGCATACCTATCTCCTCGCCATAATATACGATAGGAGGGGTTGGCAGCGTGAGGAATAGGGTGATGACTACCTTCTGCTCCTCTGGCGTGTTGCGATTCATTCGAGTCAATCGCCATATATCGTGGCTACAAGTAGGCATCGAGGCGTATCCGCCAATTTTGCGGTAGTCGTTGTAAACCTTGGTGTATTGCTCCATCGCTTTGCGAACCTCGCCTTTACCCTGACGATTGAAATAGCAGACGGTCGGCGCCATCTTGTTGGTGGTTTCGCATACAAGAGGGCGATATACCTTACCGCCAATACCATTGTGAATCAAAAGGTCGATGTTGAAACCTGCCGAGAGAGACTGCTTAGGGTCGGACCACTCAGAGAGCATAATGTTCTCTGGATATTTCGTGTTGTACCACTCGAAAATCTCCTTCCAGAGGCGCTGCACACCATCACGGTTGTCATTGTCGCCCTTTACCAACGAATTGGCCATATCTACTCGGAAGCCATCGCATCCCATATCGCACCAGTAGGCAATAATCTTCTTTAGCTCCTCTCGTACGGCGGTCGGACCAGGTGCTTCGTAGGCCTGCTCCCAACTATTCGCAGGGTTAGGGTTGTAGTAGCCGTAGTTCAACGCAGGCTGAATAGGAAAGAAGTTGCTCAAATAGATTCCGTTGCGTGGGTAGGTGTTGTCTACCCAGCGGAAACTTGGCTGTGGCATAGTGTGTCCTTCGGTCCATATGTAGTAGTCGGAGTATTGGTTGCGCTCCGCCTTCAATGACTCCTTGAACCACGGATGTTTGTCCGAGGTGTGACCTGCCACGAGGTCGAGCAGTATCTTGATACCCCTCTTGTGAGCATCGTCGATGAGCCGCTTGAGGTCGTCATTTGTTCCAAAGCGAGGATCGACCTTATAGTAGTCGAGAATATCGTAGCCTCCATCTTCCCATGCGCTCATAAAGCAAGGCGAGAGCCATATGCAGTCGAAACCTACACTCTTAATGTAGTCCAACTTCGAGCGAATACCCTCCAAGTCGCCAATGCCATCACCATTAGAGTCCATATATGTTAATGGATATATGTGGTATATAGCGGCCTTTTTGAGCCACTCGGGTTGCTCCTTAGCCGACGATGTTATGGCTGTTGCCAACAATACGAGTATGAGAAATAATCTTTTCATATCTTCTATTTTGACCAAAGCTTGCAGAGGTTGATGATAACCTTCACAGCCTTTTCCATAGAGTTGAGCGAGCAATACTCGAATTTGCCGTGGAAGTTCATACCGCCGGCAAAGATGTTAGGACAAGGCAATCCCATAAACGAGAGGCGTGCACCATCGGTACCACCACGAATAGGGCGTACGATAGGGGT
>JAGBRY010000067.1 GCA_017632115.1 Alistipes sp.
TTGATCGCTCTCTTCCCTGCAGTTAACGGATACGTCTTTATTCCAAACTACCCTACCATTATTGCCGCTATCAACTTCGATCAGACGGGCTCGACCCGCATCGGCAAATGGATACTCAACCACTCGTTTATGATGCCGGGACTTATTACCACCGCCGTTTCGTTGGGCGTGGGATTGCTCCTGATTCAGATATTCTAACGATATAGAGAAACAAAGAGTGGCTGTCCAACTTATATGGTTGCGACAGCCACTCTTCGTATTGGTATTATACTACTTTTGCTTCTCCTGCTCGGCAAAGTAACGCCACAGAGGAGCTGCGTGCATAGCCTGAACGATCTCGCCCTGCTCCAGCAGTTCTCGCACCTCGGCCTTGGTGAAAAGATGGACATCGAGGTCCTCACTCTCCTCGGGATGACGCTCGGTTACGAGCTCGACATCCTCCGCCAGGAAGGTGTAGTTCAGATTGTTGTGATTCGATGGATTTGCCGATGTTGTCATATAGAGCGACCAGCGGCCACCGCCAAAGCCTGTCTCCTCCTCCAATTCACGCTTGGCGCCCTCCATGGGCGAAGCGTCGGTCGGGTCGACCAAGCCTGCGCAGAGTTCATAGTTGGTCTGGCCTATGCCGTGGCGATATTGGCTTACCAAGACCATTTCTCCCTCCTTGGTTATGGCAATAACATTTGCCCAGCTCGGAAATTCGAAGACATACCACTCGGGGATAATCGTGCCGTTGGGCAGTTGTACCGTATCACGACGCACCGTGCACCAAGCGCCTTCACGCAGCAGATACTCCGTCGAGAGCACGCCCCATTTGCGATTTTTCAGAGGTTTCACCATTGTTATGTTTGATAGTCTATTGAGTTTGACGGCGCAAAATTAGTAAAATTTCGGAAATTCACATTTATTTTCAGCGAATTACCTATTTATATATAAAAAAGGATTGCGGAACCTTTTGGGTCCCGCAATCGGAGCGAAGCGACAAGTCCCCCTCACAGGAGGGGGATTTAGGGGGAGGGTAACACACGATTTACTAAAAGTTTTGCGGAGCCCAAAGGCCCCGCAAAATCTTTTAGTAGACGAGTTCGTCTTCCTCGCTTCCGAATCCCGGAAGGGTCGAACCGATACCACCCGGAACCGGCTCGCTTACGCTGTAGCCACGCTCGGCTACAACCTCGTATACATTAACCTCCGGAGCAGAATAGCTCAATATAATCTTCTTCATAACTCTTTTCAAATTTTACTGTTAAACTATTCTGTTAATTAAGCAGCTGGAGTCTCCTCCGGTGTTGGCTCCGGAGCAGGCTGCTCGGTCGAAGGTGCCGAAGTCAAAACGGTCACATTGTTCGATGTAGCAATCGACTCATCAACCGGCTGACCATAGATGAACTTATGAACATTCGATGCGTCAACGGTCTGCACATTTGGCAACATTATCAACTCGCCACTTGGGTCGTTATCCTCGAACTCGTCGATTGTAACCGTACCACCAATAGCACAATTCTTTGCCTCGACGCCCTCCGCATAGAGCTTGCCTGTAATCATACCTACATTAGGGTAGCCGATAGCCTTGATGTTACCATAGTACTGAGCATTTGTGATAGGATTTGCGTGTGCCGCAGTGATACCACCGATCTGTGTCGAAGCACTGGTCAAGTCGCAAGTACCTGTTACAGTGATGTTACCTGTGCTGATGAGATTTGCATCAAAGGTAGCTCCGCTGTGAGATCCAACAATACCACCAATACGCAAGTAGGTCTTAGCCGTACCCGAGAATGTGAGGTTACCAGTGTTTACGATATTGCCCGAAACGTCGAAAGTAGTTGCAGAACCAATACTTCCGAATACACCAGCAATCATTACATAGCTTCTGGTATTCTCGCCATCAACAGTGATGTTACCCTTGTTGGTCAAGCCGTTCTTAATGACAATACTACCAGCTGACGAAGAGTAGCTCGAGATACAACCTGCGATGATGCAGTTGCTACTCTCACCGACAGAACACTTACAGCTAATAGTGATATCACCGGTATTTGAACAGCCGTCCAAAGTGAGCATTGCAGTAGCATCCTCGATATTGCCGATCATACCACCGAGACGGATAGCACCTGCAATCTCAGCCTCAGGAGCAAGTTCGATATCGCCGTGGTTGTGGCAATTCACGTAGGTGTGTGTCTTTTTACTTGTCGATGTATTGTATGCAAAACCTCCGACAAAGCAGTCTGCACCCTTGCGGTTTGCATCGCCAGGGATACCGGCTTTTGTGGTAATGGTAATTTTACCATAGTTCTGGCAGTTTGTCATAGTTTCGCCCTCATCTACCGGAGAATAACCAATACCTCCACCATATATAGTGTGCGATGTCGAACCACCGATATTGATAGGTGCATAGTTTGTAGAGTTCGAGCAGCTGCCGTGAGGGTCACAAACAATACCACCGAAATTTATAGATCCAGATGTTGCAGACGA
Source organism: Alistipes sp. (assembly GCA_017632115.1). Classification (GTDB taxonomy): domain Bacteria; phylum Bacteroidota; class Bacteroidia; order Bacteroidales; family Rikenellaceae; genus Alistipes. Next base: position 2,470 of record JAGBRY010000067.1, read on the forward strand.
GCCTGCAGCTCCGGTGTAGTTGATGACACCCTTTGTAGGGTCGCCCTCAGCACCATTCACACAATCAACAACCTTACCACGGTATGCAACACCACCGAGGCTAGGAGTTCCGGTAGAGGTAGCAGCATAGTTGATACAACCCAAGTTGGTACCCGAAACTTTGTTGGAGTTGTATCCAACAAGACCGCCAATGCGAGCGACCTTGAAGTTCGCTGTTGCAGGGCACTCGATATCGGCATTGTTGGTCAAGCCGGTAGCGTCGCCGACACCGTCAGCAATACAACCTGCGAAGTAGTTGTTACCACCTGTGTGCGAACCGTCGATAGTAATCTTACCGTTGTTTGTAAGGTTAGTTGAAACAGCAGCGTGGCAAGCAACACCCGAAACATAGAGATTTGTACCTGTGGTTACCGAAGTAGGGCCACAAACGATTGGCTTATTGTTGACAGCATTGTCGATGCTTGCCAATACGGCATCAGCAACATCGCCAGCTTTAGCGACGTATCCGACACAACCTCCGATGAAACCTCCATTGGTGAGATTTCCATTATTGATGATATATCCGTCGTTGGTGTAATTCTTGAGTGCTCGTGCAGTCTTAGAAGTACCGATATGAGAGCCCACACAACCTCCGATGTAGCACTTTGTACCTATTGTTGCACCCTCCTCTATCTTGATAGTACCAGTATAGGTAAGAGTAGTTGGAGCAGTAAATGCCCACGACAAAACGCCACCGATAATAGCACCACCGCTGAGAACAGCACCCTTCTTTATGGTGATGTCGGTAGCGCAAGTCTCAGATGATATACTTGTATAGGTAAATGCAACCTTACCGCCGATATTAGCCTCACCCTCGATTGTTCCCGAGATGATAATCTCTCCATCGGCCTCGCAAGTACCTACAGGGTCTGTACTCAAATAGCTAACGATACCGGCAATCTTCCACTGTGTCTTGTTCGTTGCGTGCAACTCCTTAAGAGTACCTGCAATCTCGATATCACCGTGATTTATACTGTCTGTAATCTTACCCTCGGTCTTGTAACCTACCAAACCTGCGATAACATAAGAGCCATTCTTGTATTCATTACCTGCATTACCAATAGTACCACTCGCATTACGAGTTCCGAAGATGGTAACCTTACCATTATTGACAGTAGAGTTCAAACTTCCCTGGGTGTAACCCGAAATACCACCAATACGAGTGCTGTTAGCAGCAGTGGCTGATAGGTTGGATCCACCAAACTTAACCTCACCATTGTTCACATCGTTGTTGATAGTAAAGCTACGCTTTGTTCCATCCACAGTCTGGAGGAGTCCAACACCGAGAATACCACCCACATTAGCGGCACCAATCTTTGTTGTTGACTCTACGAGCACCAAGCCATTGTTCACAGAGTTGTTGATATGAACACTTTTACCATTACCAAAGAGTCCACCCAATTGGAGCTCACCATTAATAACTGCATCACCCTTGATTGCAATAGTTGCGTCATTGAGGTTATACTCGGTTAAGGCGTTACCCTTATTTCCAAACATATATCCACAAACACCACCAATACTTAGATTCTTTGCGATGCTAGCGCCACTATCAGCAGATATTGCACCGTGGTTTTCGCACGAGATAATCTTCACATTATAGTTAGTATCACCCGAACAACCAACAACACCGCCGAGGTAAGCATTGTTTGATATAGCGCACTTAAGAGTTACTGCACCATAGTTCTTCGAGTTGTAAACCTCCGAATAGAGGAGGCTATTATCGCCCTTGGTGTATGGGGTCATCATTCCAACTATACCGCCATTGTAAGCCGTAAGAGAAGTTGTGTTACTTTGAGTCTTCGCTATCTCTACAGATGCGTGGTTTACGCAGCCGTCGAGAACAACACCGTAGCATTTTCCGACGAGTGCTGCGTAGGCAACAGTTCCGCTTGATGTAGGAGCATATGCCTCGTTCTTAGCGGTGAAAGTACCGCTAACTGAGCAGTTCTCAACCTTTGGCGATACGGCGTCGGTTGCAGTGATTTCGCAAGCCAAAGCACCGCAAATAGGGCGGTCGTTGGTTACGATGTTGATATCCTCGAGGTGAACGCCCTTGAACGAAGCCGAAGTCTTGCCAAACAATGGAGCGGTCAAGCCCTTGATTGCGTAACCATTACCAATGAGGGTATTTACATAGCTCTCGCCAGCGATTGGAGTCCACTCAACGCCTGTCATATCGATATCCTCTGTGAGGATTGCATCCGATGTCAAGCCGCCCTCAGCCTCGATTGCAGCCTTGAATGCCTGCAACTTCTCGACAGAGTCGATAACATACAACTGTGCGTTAGGAGCATAAAGAATTGAGCCCGAGAACTCACGAACATTACCTGCTACGAGCGGCTTTGCATCGCCAGCCTTAACTGTAGCGTACATAATGTTGCCCGAGTTACCCTTCTCGTAAAGTGTGATGTAGAGCTCGTCATACTTTCCTGCCGGAACAGCAACATGGATATACTGCGCCTCGCTCGAAA
>JAGBRY010000068.1 GCA_017632115.1 Alistipes sp.
ATGGCCGCTTCTATCAAGCAGATGAAGCAGCAGGAGTTGGAGCAGTTGCAGCAGCGCTTCGCAGAGTTCCAGCAGATTGCACAGCAGGACTTCCAGAAGAAGGAGGCCGAGCTGTTGGAGCCTGTACAGAAGAAGGCACAGGATGCTGTAAACAAAATTTCGAAGGCTAACGGCTACATCGCTGTATTCAACACATCGGTACCAAGCCTTGCATACTTCGACGAGGCACAGCTCACCGACATCGCCGCTTTGGTGAAGAAGGAGTTGGGCATCACCGAGAAGCCGGCTGCAGCACCTGCGAAGTAGGTCACCAAAACCGAATTTAATATATTATAAATAGGTATCACCTCTTTTTTTTTCGATGAGGTGGTACCTATTTTTTTGCATATTTTCTTGCTTTTTCGGCTTTTAATACCTATATTTGCCATATAATAATGGATTTTATGGGTAGAAATCCTCTCTCCTCGATAATTTTCGGGGGGGGGATTTTGGGCTTTAACATTCTCTATTTCAGGGAGTTATGAGCCAATAAAATCCACAGCAAACAGAAACAATTTATTTTTTTACATTAACTAACAATTTTAAACAAACACACTATGAAAAAGTTTTTCTTAGGCGCATTGGCTATCGCAGGTTTGGTAGCGTGCGTACAGACTGAGGAGGTAGGCGTTTCGAACCCTACTGACGGTCAGATCGCTTTCGGTGGTTATGTTGGCAATCAGTCTCGTGCTACTGATCACAGCACAGACCTCTCTGAGCTCAAACATTTCACCGTTTGGGGTTACCAGACTTCGTCTGCCGGTCAGGTATTCGACAATGAGTTGGTAAAGTACGAGGGTGGTGCTTGGACCTACGAGGGTACTCAGTACTGGCAGCCGGGTCACGATTACCGTTTCTTCGCTATCACTCCGTATGAGTTGGATGATACTGGCAAGAATGTAGCGGGCCATGTAGTGATCTCTACTCCATCGGCAGATCCAATCGTTGATGGTCTTGGTGTTATCACCTTCGAGAACATTGAGGGTAAGGAGGATGTACTCTACGCTTCGAAGACAGAGAGCACAAAGACCTCTATTCCTGAGAAGGTTACCTTCCAGTTCAACCACCTCTTGTCAAAGGTTAAGTTCACCTTCACCAACGGTTACGATGCTGATTACGCAAAGATCGCTATCACCAATGTAACTATGGAGGTTCCTTACAAGGGTACTGTAACTCTCGACGAGAGCGTTAAGACTGTTTACGACTGGACTATCGTAGGCGATAAGAAGACAACTCTCGAGTTCGGTGCTGTTGCTAATGGTAAGCACCTCGAGAATACCGAGAGCGCTCAGGTTGACAATGAGCTCTTGACTATCCCTGCAGATGAGAAGGACAACCAGACCTACAAGGTTACCTTCGATGTTATCGTATACCAGGGCGAGCCGGACGCAAATGGCGACCAGGTATCTACCACTCACCACTTCGAGTCTATCATTGCTGACAAGGTTCTCGTTGCAGGTACTGCATACAACTTCACAGCAACTATCGATGCTGAGGCTTTGAACGCTAAGGCTATCGTATTCGACGCTGCAGTTGACGCTTGGGAGCAGGATGGCGACACTCCAATTCAGTTGGTTACTGTATCGAACTCTGAGGAGTTGGTAACTGCAATTAACAACGGTGCAAAGAATATCTACTTGCTCGATGGCGAGTACACTTTGGCAAAGTATCCTGCAGGTATCAACCTCATCGGTGTTAATGACAATGCAGTTCTCAATGTTCAGGACAAGACATACGGTGTTAACGGTAATGTTTCTATCGAGAATGTAAAGCTCGTATTCTCGAACAGTAACTACAAGGGTTTCCAGCACACTAATGTTGAGACTTATAAGAACTGTACTATCGTAGGTCAGCCATTCCTCTATGGTAACGATGTAACTTTCGAGGGCTGTACTTTCGAGCAGACTTCGGCAGATGCTTACAATGTTTGGACTTATGGTGCAAAGAATGTTAAGTTTGTAAACTGCGTATTCAACAGCGCTGGTAAGTCGGTACTTATCTATGCAGAGGGTGGCAGCAATGGTCAGAATGCTTTGTTCGAGGGTTGTACTTTGAACGCATCTGCTCCAGTTGCTGGCAAGGCTGCTATCGAGATCGACAGCTCGCTCATCAAGGATGCATACAATGTTGTAATTAACAACACTACTGCAAACGGTTTTGCTGCTGGTAGTGTAAGTGGTAGCACACTTTATAACAACAAGAAGGGTACAAAGACAAATGTAACTGTTGATGGTGTAGTTGTAGTTAAGCTTGGTTACACCTATGCTACCACAGCTGCGGAGTTGGCTGCTGCTTTGACTGCAAATAAGGAGAATATCCTTGTAGCTTTGACTACTGATATCGAGTGCCCTATTGGTACAATCGGTCAGAATTCAGCTGGTGATGTAAAGCAGATGGGTGGTGTAGATACTAAGGCTATCACTATCGACTTGAACAACCACAAGCTCAATCTTACAACTACTTACTGGTCGTTTATTGGTGCAAAGAATAGCGATGCTATCGTTACTATCAAGAACGGTACAATGACAAGCTCGCAGTCTACAGGTACGTGGAACTCATATGATTTGGGTTTTGCAAACTGCAACTATGTAATTGAGAATGTAGTATTCGAGAAGTCTATCGCTCTTAGCAGCGAGGAGAAGGAGATCTCTTTGAAGAATGTTACCATCAACGAGACTCACGACTACTATGCAATGTGGATCGAGGCTCTAGGTTCGACTGTAACTATCGACGGTTTGACTGTAAACTCGGCTGGTCGTGGTATCAAGATCGACGAGGAGTATATTGGTACTCCTAAGAAGGTTACTTTGAACATCAAGGATGCTACTTTCACAACTGCAAAGAAGGCTGCTATCCTTGTTAAGTCGGCTGCAGGTGCTGAGATCAACGCTGAGAACCTCAACATCGCTAATGTTGCTGCGGATAAGGTCTTCGCAGTATGGGTTGACGAGGACGCTGCTGCTCACGCTGCAAAGGTTGTTGTAGACGGTGCTTTGGTAAAGGTTGAGGGTCAAATCGTTAACATTACTAAGGTTTCAACCGTTGAGGGTCTTAAGGATGCTTTGGTTGCTGCTGGCTCGGCAGGTGCAGGTAACTCTGTTATCGAGCTTGCTGCAGGCGAGTATACAATGTCTAGCTGGACTCCTATTACAGTTGATGGTTACCACGGTGCAGACATCGTAACAATCGATGGTAATGGCGCTGTATTGAAGGGCATGACAACATCTTTGTTTAATGGCGGTTTCGCTGGTGGTTCGGGTATCGTAATCAAGAACCTCACCATCGATGGTGCTGCAATCGTTGCAAGCAACACTCAGGGTTATGGTGCATTTGTAAACTGCGCAGACTCAATGGCTGAGATTACTCTCATCAACTGCCACTTGCTCAACTCTTCAATCATCACTCCTAACGATGGTGCTAATGAGTCACGCATCGGTGGTTTGGTAGGTTGGACTTCTGGTTACAGCAACCAGAACGATGGTCCTGTAAAGACTTATGTTAATATCAAGGATTGCTCGGTTGTTGGTTGTACTTTGAAGGGCTTCGGTTCTATCGGTGGTATTTGCGGTCACGCAGGTGCAAGCGATTGGACTTACACCACAATCGAGAATTGTACTGTAAAGAACAACAACCTCGTTTCTACTGACGACGGTAGCTGGAGAGTTGGTGTTGCTGTTGGTACTGCAAATGTAGGTGAGGTTATAGTTAACAACTTGACCGAGAGCGGCAATACTCTTACACAGGGTTCATTGGTAGCTCCTACCGGTGTTCGTAGCTATGCAGGTCGCCTCGCTTTGGGCACAACAGGTTCATTCGTTGTTGATGGCGTTGCTATTACTGAGTAATAATTTTAGAGTTTAACTCTTTTTTCACACTGCGCTCCTTATTGCAAGGGGCGCAGTTTTTTTTAGGGCGAGGAGGAGGTTGGGGAGTAAAAGCAATGAGATTGCCACGAGCCTAACAGCTCTCGCAATGACGAGGGGTGCTGCACCTCCCTATTTTTTGTCAGAGGTCGTGAGGTGTGGTGCATCGCAAAAGAGAAGAGAGCAATGCAATAAAAGCATTACCCTCTCCATCTATTCAAAAATCGTCGATGATTAGGCTATTTTTGTGCGAGGCTAGGTGACGAAAGCGGAGCATAGCCGACCTATGTGAGCATTTCGGCATCCGACGACTCGTGCAAAAAGAGTCAATCAGAACGATTTTCTTATTTTTTACAAGCTCTCCACGCCACCTTGCGTGCCTGCTTGGCTAACGCCGGAGTATTCTCGACTGCGATATAATCGGTTTTACCACGATCGCCGGTAAGTTGTGGATCCTTGGAGTATTTAGGATAGAAGGTTACATCCTCCTGCTTGATATCGAGAAGAGTGTAGGCGTAGGCAAGGCTTGCGATATACATGGCAAGGCCCTCGGAGAGGTGGGTGTTGTTCTGGGAGCGTTGCAACTTGTAGCCCGACTTGGAGAGTTGCTTGTGCTTGCGACCGAGATAGATGGCTTGGCCGACATTTACATAGAATTGGCAGTTACTACCCATTGAGGCGCCAACTTCGTAGATCTCCTTCTGGATGATGCGGTGCACTCGCTCGTAGAGGTCGTCCCACTCCGCTTGATTTGCCGGTTTTACACCGTTATTATAGAGTTGATAGATGCCCTTGCGGTAGTCGGTATTGCCCTGCGGATAGGAGAATGGCACCATAAGGCCACATCGCACCTTGGCTGCAACCTCGGGTTTCATCATCTGCTTGATACGCTCGGCAAGGAGATTAAGGTCGAAGGTACCGCCCTGCGAACGGACATAGCGACGCATGGTACTCTCGGGTTGGAAGACCATGATATCCCACGGCTTGTCGGTAACCACGCTCTCGAGGGTTACTCCAATGCCATTCAAGCCGTTGCGATAGCCCTTATTAGGGGTTTTAACGGGGTTCTCGGTGCAGTCGTAGAGCCAATACTGGTAGGTGCTATGCACCACCTGATGGACCTTGCCGTGTTTGTATGTATATTCGTGGTTGTCGATACCGTTATACTGCTGTTCGAGGGTTGAGCCTCCGAGGTAGGCGTGGCCCACCACCACGGGGCGACCAACGCTCTTAGCGATAGCACTCAGCCAGCGCATCGAGTCACGGGTCCAGCTGTTTCCGACACCAAGGATGTAGAGTGTGTCACACTTAGCCTTCGGCTCGGCTGCCTGCAAGGAGGTAGCCGCAAAGACCAAACATAGCGCAAGTAGAATTTTCTTCATAGAGTTTTAGGTTTTTGTTACACAAAGTTACTAAAATTTGGCAACAAAGTTATACCTTTGCAAAGATATTGGAGTTAAATCTCGAACACCCATGAAAAAATTCTTCATTTTATTGGTTTTGTGCGCTGCTATCGGGAGTAGCGAGGCACAAGAACTCAACCTCCGAGTGGGCACCTACAATGTATGGTCGCACCTGGCTCGTGCAGGCAAAGTTCGCAAAGGCCATGCTGCGGAGGAGCGCAGTTGGGATAGCTCGAAGAGGGCCGTTGCACAGCAGATTGTAGATATCGACTGTGATATCCTCGGCATGCAGGAGGTAACCTCGATATGTCGTGACGATTTGGCAAAGCTCGTCAAGAAGGCTGGTGGCAAGAGGTATAAGCTTTGGTGGATGAATACTTATCCCGAAGGTCATCGCTCAGTGGTTGGAAATGCCGTGTTCTACGACAAGAAGAGATTTAAGCTCTCGCAACAAAAGATATACTACTTCTCGCCTACCCCTGAGGTTATGTCGAAAGGTTGGGATGAGAAGCGCTACTATCGTGCATCGCTCACTACGGTTGTAACCGACAAGAAGAGCGGCAAGAAGTTCTTCCTCTTTGCAACCCACGGTCCACTCAAAAAAGAGGCCAACGCCAATGCAGGACGCTTGTTGGTGGAGTGGGATAAGTGCTACAACACCGAGGCCTTGCCTTCGATTGCCGTGGGAGATATGAATGCTCGTCCCGAGCAGGGGTTCCACAATGCGATGTGTGCCCACTTTGAGGACTGCGCTCTTGTGGCAAAAGAGAAGATTGGTCCAACAGGGACTTTTAACAGCGCAAGTGGTAGCGACAAAAATCTGACACTGCCATACCGTCGTATCGACCATATATATGTTCACTCGACCGATAAGGGTTCATTCGAGGTTGAGAAGTATGAGGTCGTAACCAAGAAATATGAGGTTGGCGGCGTGATGCACTACCCTTCGGACCACTGCCCTGTAGTGGTTGATTTGAAACTAAAATAACACTTTAAGATGGAGCAGGTTAGAGCCAAAAAGGCACTCGGTCAGCACTTTTTGACCGATTTGAACATAGCACAAAAGATTTGCAACTCGCTCTCGGGCGGAACTACCGAAAACCCCGATAAGGTATTGGAGGTGGGTTGCGGTATGGGCGTATTGACGCAGTATCTGTTGCGCCGTGAGGATATCGTAACCTATGGCGTGGATATCGACACCGAGAGTATCACCTATCTTCATGCTCACTATCCCGATTTTACGCCTCGTTTGCGTGAGGGCGACTTCCTCAAGATGGATCTGGCGAAGTACTTCCCCGAGGGCGTGAAGGTTATCGGAAACTTCCCGTACAACATCTCATCGCAGATATTTTTCAAGATTATCGAGCATCGCAACCTCATCCCCGAGAGTGTGGGAATGATTCAGAAGGAGGTTGCCGAGCGTATTGCCGAGAAGGAGGGCTCGAAAACCTACGGTATTTTGAGTGTGTTGCTCCAGGCGTGGTACGATATCGACTACCTCTTCACCGTTTCGGAGAAGGTCTTCAATCCACCACCAAAGGTTAAAAGTGCAGTAATTCGACTCCGTCGAAACAATACCGAGAAGCTCGACTGCGACGAGCAACTCTTCGTGAAGGTCGTGAAGGCGTCGTTCGGTCAGCGCAGAAAGATGTTGCGCAACTCGTTGCGTTCGGCATTTGGCGACTTCCACGGTGCCGAGCACCCATTCTTTACAAAGCGTGCCGAGCAGTTGTCGGTTGCGGACTTTGTCGAACTCACCAAATGGGTGGCTGAAAATAGATAGTTGAGATTGAGATAAAGAGAAAGCGACGAGAATTTCGTCGCTTTTTTTATAACTCTACTCCTAATGCAGCACCCACAACCTGATGCATATCGTAATACTTGTAATCGGCCAACCTTCCACCGAAGATATACTTCGCTTCGGCATCGGCAAGAGTGCGATATTTGGCGTAGAGAGCGGTGTTGCGCTCATCGTTTATCGGATAGTATGGCTCGGCTCCCTCACTCCACTCCATAGGGTATTCACGGGTGATTACGGTGTGTTCCGTTCCACGATTCTCGAAGTGCTTGTGCTCAATAATGCGTGTGAACGGGGTTTCGTTATCGGTGTAATTCACCACCGCCGCACCCTGAAAATCGGCTTGCGAGAGTCGCTCCTCCTCAAATCGCAGTGAACGATACTCCAGCTTGCCGAAGCGGTAGTCGTAGAAGCGGTCTAACTCGCCCGTATAGAGCACCTTTTCGGCCATCGAATCGAACTCCTCACGGTGATCGAAATAGTCGGTATCGAGATCTACCTCTATGCCCTCCAATAGTCCGTCAATCAACGGATTGTAGCCACCGACAGGGATACCCTGGTAGGTATCGTTGAAGTAGTTATTATTACGCTCGAAGCGGAGTGGCAAGCGACGAATTATCCACGCAGGAAGTTCCTTGCACGCTCTACCCCACTGCTTCTCGGTGTAGCCCTTAATAAGTCGCTCGAAAATATCTGTGCCGACCAGCGACAAGGCCTGCTCCTCCAAGTTTGCCGGCTCGTGGTCGAGGTGTAGTCGTTGCTCCTCCACCTTCGCCTTTGCCTCCTCGGCGGTCTTTACACCCCACAGCGCATCGAAGGTATTTAGATTAAAAGGCAGTGGGTAGATTGAGCCTTTATAGTTTGCAAGTGGCGAGTGGATAAATGGCTTGAACTCCACAAATTGATTTACGAAATCCCACACCTCCTTGTTCGAGGTGTGAAAGATATGCGCTCCGTACTTGTGAACAAAGATGTTGTCTTGGTTTTCGCAGTAGACATTTCCACCCGTATGACTGCGACGGTCAATGACAAGCACCCGCTTACCAGCCTTACGGGCACGATATGCCACTACGGCGCCATACAAGCCGGCACCGACAACAAGAAGGTCATATTTTGGGCAATTAGCCATTGGCCATTAGCTTTTAGCTTTTTTAATAATAGTCATTCCGAGCACCCAAAAAGTTCTAGGGGATGTCTATTTTTGTGCGAAGCAAGGCGGTGAGTCCGGAACATACTTAGGCGTATGTGAGGAACTCAATGACCGCAGATTCGTACAAAAAGAACTCATCAGAACTTCCTGCTCCAAAAATCGTAAATGATGAGATTATTTTTGTGCGATGTTAGGCGATGAAAGCGCAGCATAGTAAACCTATGTGAGCATTTCAGCGTCCGACACACTCGTGCAAAAAGAACTCATCAGAACGATTTTTATATCTGTTTTCGCAAGCGAGCCACCGGAATATCCAACATCTCTCGATACTTGGCCACCGTTCGGCGGGCAATGCAGTATCCTTTGTCGTTGAGGATATTCATCAGTTGCTCGTCGGTAAGCGGTTTGCGCTTATTCTCGGCAGAGATGGCCTCCTGCAAGATATTCTTCACCTCGTAGCTCGACACCTCCTCACCACTCTGCGTCTGCATAGCCTCCGAGAAGAGCGATTTCAGTAGGATAATACCAAATTGCGTCTGTACATACTTGCTGTTTACCACACGAGATATGGTCGAAACATCGAGGCCTGTGCGGTCGGCAATATCCTTCAAAATCATAGGTCGCAACTTACTCCTATCGCCATCTTTGAAGTACTCTCGCTGGTAGTCGAGGATGGTCTGCATTGTGCGCATAAGGGTGTCGTGGCGCTGCTTTATGGCAGACATAAACCACTTTGCCGAGTCGATCTTATTCTTTATAAACTGTATTGCCTCCTTGTCGCTATCACTCTTTTCTCCCTTGGCGGTAGCCATATCACGAATCATCTCGACATAGTGGCGGTTGATACGCAACTCGGGAATATTGTAGGAGTTGAGCGAGAGGTCAAATTGACCATCGTGATACTCGAGCAGAAAGTCGGGAATAATATATGGAGCACTCTCCGATCCGCCCTCCGAGAAGAGATTACCGGGCTTTGGCGAGAGGTGCTGAATCTCCAGCACTGCATCACGGAACGCCTCCTCCGATACGGCAAGACGAGCCATTAGTCGCTCGTAGTGCTTCTTGACAAACTCCTCGAAGTGATTTTTAAGGATTGTATGTGCCAACTCACGCTCGGGAGTATCAAGTGGCTGCGATTCAATCTGCAACAATAACGACTCCTGCAAATCTCTTGCACCTACACCAACAGGCTCCAGATGTTGAATAATTGAGAGCAGACGCTCCAACTCATCACTTGTGGTCTCTATGCCGAGCGAGAAGGCAATATCGTCGGCCAACGATTCGAGGTCACGGCGCAGATAGCCATCCTCATCGATACTGCCGACAAGGAATACGGCAAGTTGCGTTTCGTACTCGGAGAGATTTCTATAGCCCAACTGCTCGATGAGCGACTCCTGCAAGGAGCGACCTCCCGAAATTTGGATATTTCGAGGTTGGTCGTCTTTGGAGTAGTGGTTCAAACGGCTCTTGTAGGCAGGGGTATCATCCTCACGCAGATACTCCTCGACCGAGATCTGCTGAGGTTCATCCTCGCTCTCGGTGGAGGGCTCCTCCTCGAGAACGACATTCTCCTCGATCTCCTCCTTTATGCGCTGTTCGAGCATAACGGTGGGCAGCTCCAGAAGTTTAATCATCTGAATCTGCTGTGGCGAGAGTTTCTGCTGCTGCAAGAGCAGTTGTGCATTTGATAATTTCATAGCGGTAATAAATCGAACTGCAACAAATTACCGATTCTTCATTTATAAGAACAAAGTCTATGGTGGACCATAGACTTTGTTTTGGCTATTAGCCATTAGCCATTGGCCATTAGCTTTTATTTTATCCTTTCAAAAATCGGAGATGATTAGGCTATTTTCGTGCGATGCTAGGCGACAAATCCGCAGCATAGTAGACCTATATGAGGAATTTGGAGTCCGACGCACTCGTGCGAAAAGAGCCAATCAGAACGATTTTTTAGAATTCTGCGTTCTTTGGTGTTCTTGGGAACGGAATCACATCACGAATGTTGCTCATACCTGTTACGAAGAGCAACAGACGCTCGAAACCAAGACCGAAGCCCGAGTGAGGTGCAGAGCCCCAACGACGAGTGTCGAGGTACCACCACATATCCTTCTCAGGAATACCGAGCTCCTGAATTCTTGCAGAGAGTTTGCCATAGTCAGCCTCACGCTCCGAACCGCCTATAATCTCGCCGATTTTTGGGAAGAGAACATCCATAGCACGAACAGTCTTGCCATCCTCGTTCTGCTTCATATAGAAGGCCTTGATATCCTTTGGATAGTTGATGAGAATTACAGGCTTCTTGAAGTGCTCCTCAACGAGGTAACGCTCGTGCTCCGACTGAAGATCGCAGCCCCACTCGCAAGGGAACTCGAACTTCTTGCCCGAAGCCTTCAAAATCTCGATACCCTGGGTGTAATCGAGGCGAACGAAGTCGTTTTCAAGAACGAAGTTAAGGCGCTCCAACAACTCGTTATCCCACATCTTGTTCATAAACTCGAGGTCCTCCTTACAGTTATCCAAAGCGTAGCGGATGAGGTACTTGAGGAACTCCTCTGTCATATCCATATTATCCTGCAAGTCGAAGAATGCAACCTCAGGCTCGATCATC
>JAGBRY010000069.1 GCA_017632115.1 Alistipes sp.
AACGCTGCACGAGCTAAACAGCTCATATGGAACTCTTCGTATTTCTGGATTGTTGGGTGGAGGAAGTTGCCTCCGTTAGCCTCCAAAACGCCATAGATATCTTTGGTGTACTTACCAATATCGAGAGTCCAATCCTTCAAAGTGCCCTTCGAGAACTCCTCCTTCTTGTCGCCGTGCATAATCACGATATCCTTGGCCCACATTGCAGGCGAATAGGCACCATGATATATCACATAGCGGTGTGTCCAAAGCGACTTCCAAGAATAAGGGGTAATAGTAGCCTTTCTGCCGTTAGCAGTACCCTTCGAGGTGCCAACCTGAAAATCGTCGAGATGCGAAAGCGGAATATCCTCGATAACGACATTCGAGAGGTTGTGCATATCAACAATAAGATTCATCACGGTATGCACTGCGAAGCTCACAACTGCATCGTCGTGATCCTTGCGATTGCGGATAATCTCCAACGCCTTCTCGACCTGAACATATGCGTCGTTCTCATCCTTTGCAGCGGGTTGCAACGAAGCATCGAGGTGAAGTTTGTGCCAACCTGCCGACTCGAGGTGGCGACCATTCTTACGATGCCAAGCCAGGTGGTTCGAAGCCTTGGCAACATCCTCATTTACATAGTATTTCACCAGACGAAGAGTCTTGGGATTATAGTTCTGTGCAGCCACCAAATAGACCGCTTTATCATAGGCTGTATTCCATGCCTTTACCGAAAATGTTGCAGCGATAAGCAACGCTGCCAATATAATCTTTCTCATAACTATTTCTTACCCGTTTTATACTCTTTATCTGTGAAAATGTCGGTCAAAACACCCGCCAGGCGGTATGCTGCATAGAGCATCTGCTTATCGACAATCTGGTGTACAGTTTCAACTGTCTCCTTGCTCAACTTTGTAACCTCGGTATCCTTAGGGATAACTGTAAAGCAGTAGCGAGATACATCGGCAGTCTCCTGAGTCCAATCGTAACCCGAGCCCTTCTGCACCTTCTTAGCCTTGCCCTTTGGCAAGAGGCCCAACACCTCGCTATATCTCTCGCAGGTCCAACCCTTGCGCTTATAGCCCGGTGAGCCATCCCAGAAGCTGTGATAGCCATACTTCTTACCCTTTCTCTTCAGGTTATACTTGAATGCAGGATGCTCCTTACTGCTCCAACGCACATGCACAGGGCAATGGTGGTCGCCAATCATATGGATAAGGTACTGCAAGTTGATCTTCACCAATGAGTCAGGCATTGTCTTATAGGCGCCACCCGCCATCTCCTTCCGGATGCGCTCGATATGGTATGCACCAGTGGTTTTCTTGCCCACTACAACCTTATACTTAGCATCAATATTGGTGCTGTGCCACAAGTCGCACTCGGTATATCCCTCAATCGAGCGATACTGATCCATCCACGATGCGTGGAAGGCGAGCGATGCGTGGAGGTAGTGGTAGCACTTCTCCTTTACCTCCGGAGAGAGGAGCTCCTCCGCTTTATGGGCAATGACGGCGTGTCCGACATTAGCCCAAGCCAATGCTCGCTCGGTAACAAACATTGTCGCCACCACAACGAGCATAAGTTTTACAATTGTTCTTTTCATAATATAATATAGTATTTAGGTTAATGATATCACTTCTATTTGGTAGCCTCGTTCATCAACGCCGCAATACGGTATGCAGCACGAGCAACACCCGCATAGAAGCGCTCCTCCTCTTCGGCGTGTGCCTGACGAGAGAGCTGGCAATAAGGCATAGCCCACTCGTAGAGCGGCTTAACGAGTACACCCATATCGGTAGCCCAATCACGAATTGAACCTGTCATATACTGCTCCTTAAAGCGGCCATGGCACACCTTCAGATCTCGAACATGCATCTCTGCCGACCATGCCGAGTGGAATACCGAAAAGCCATACGACCACAGGTGCTTCCACTTGCGATTCTTGAACTTCTCTCTCTTGCCGTAACCACCCATCGAGTGCTGATATTCGAAGTCAATCTTCGAGTAGGCAAACTCCTCGAGGTGAACATTTCCCACATTGTGCATTTCGATTGTAAGCTCGATAATTTTGCGAATAGCCAACTCCACCTCGGCACTCTCCTTCGAAGCACGATTTTTCACCACCTCAACAGCATTTTCGAGCTGTGCGATAGCGTTCTTGTCGTCGGCCACCACCGGTTTCAAGTTCATATCGAGCTGAATGGTACGCCAATCTGCCGACTCAGCCATATTTCCCTTCTTGCGAGCCTGCTCGAAGGTCTGAATCTGCTTGCGGATATCCTCGCCCAAGTACTTCTTCATCTCCGCCTGTGCCGCAGGTGTCATATTCTCGAATGCCAAAAGCAATGCAGCCTGGTCGTAGACCCAATTCCACGCCTGTGCCGAATATACGCCCAAAACAAGGGCGAGTGCAATAAATATCTTTTTCATACTCTTCTCCTCCCCTTATTTAGCCTTGAAAATCTGGTTCATAACAAATGCCAAGCGATAGCCAGCCTTTACTGCCTCCTCGTCGCAGATACGACGCATCTCCTCTCGGGTAGCCTTCGAATACTTCTGCTTATTCGAGCCCTTTGGAGTGAGCTCGAAGGTTGCTTCAGCGTGTGGAAGCGAAGTTGCAGCCCATTTATATGGAGTACCCTTGCATATTTTCTTTATCTCCTTTGGTGAGAGGGTTGCCATCTTGGTTGCATAGTAGTCGGCAGTCCACTTCTTGCGACCATACTGGATAGCATCAACATCCCACACCTTGTGGAACGACTCCTTGCCACCTTTGTTATTTGTGAGGTGGTAGTAGTAGTGCGGATGCGACTTCTTTGGCCAGACATTATGTCCCGGACAGTGCATATCTGCCACCAAGTGAATAAGATACAACAAGTTTAGGCGTACCTCCTCATTCGGCATTTTCTTGTAGTTCTTCATCAATTTCCAGATGCGGTCGGTCTGATATGCCGCACACTTATCGTTGGTCAAATCCACGGCTCCGCTCTCATCCATCCAGTTGCTATGCCATTTTCCCGATGGACGATATGGGTCGGTATAGCGATACTGATCCATCCAAATTGCATAGAATGGCAACGAGTGATTCAGATATTTATGAATACCCTCTCGAGCCTCGTCGGTGAGGTTGCGCTCGGCAATCTCACAAATGGCAGAGTGGGCAAAGCCACCCCACGCCATTGCGCTATTTACGGTAAGTGCCGTAAATGCTACTATTAAAACAACTATCTTCTTCATTGTCTGTGTCGGTTTTTCTGTTTTAAACTTACTGCTGAGCCAGCTGGTCGAGCATCACGCTCAAGCGATAACCCAATTTAGCCATCATCTCGAAGTGCAACTCCTTCAAGTCGTTGCGCTGAATACGAGGCATCTCGTACTCCGGCTTTATAAACTTATAGATCTCGCTTGCACTCTTACCGCAATCGGCAGCCCAATCGTACAACGAGCCTGCAGCATACTGCTTTGCCTTATCACCGTAGGCATACTCGTAGTCGTCAGCCCACATTGCACCGGTTACACCATTGTGCCAAGCGTCGTAGATAGACCAGAAGCGTGACCATGTTACAGGGTGCTTGCGCTTGTTGTACTTTGGAGTATCGCCACTATAGCACAAAATCTTGAAATCCTGCATCGAGTGAGGATAGCTCTCCAAGCGGATATGGCCGATGGTGTGCATGTCACACATAAGGTTGATAATTGTACGCAAGGCATTCACAACCTCCTTGCGCTCTCTACCCTCTCTATCCTTAACGATGGTCATATTCTTCTCGATGGTCGAGATAAGGCTCTCGCCTTCGAGTTGCATAGGGCGCAACTCCTTGTCGAGATAGAGGAAGTGGATATCGGTCGAGTGCTTTGCCTGCTTCTTCTTTTCGAGATTGTAAAGGAACTGCACATCCTCGTAGAAGCTCTGGCCAAGGAAGCTCTTAACAAACGCCTTGCCCTCCTCCGAGAGGTTGCGCTGAGCAAGAATCATCGAGCCCTCGAATACTCTTCTCTCCCAATTGTTGGTCTGCGCCGAAACCGAGAGGGATACAAATGCCAAAATGGCAGCTATAACCAATTTCTTCATAATCAGTTCTCTTTAGGACTATTTTACAGCCTCGTTCAACAACACCGCCAAGCGATAGCCGCAACGGGTCATCATCTCGTAGTTCAAATCCTCCAACTCGTTGCGCTCACGACGGGTCATCACATATGCAGGGTTTATTCGGCTATACAACCAAGCAGCCTTCTCGCCAATCTGCGCAGCCCAATCGTACAACGAACCCTTCGAAAACTCCTCACGCTTTGCACCAAGGCACAACTCCATATCCTCGGCCCATAAATCGCCCGAGAAACCTCCGTGCCAATGGGTGTAGAGGTCCCAAAATCTCACCCACTTATACGGAGCAGTGGTCTTGCGTTTTCCGTAATCGCCACCATAGCAAGTAAATGTAAAGTTTGCCTGCGACTGCGGGATACCCTCGATACGAACATAACCGAAGTTGTGCATATCGCACATAAGGTTGATAATAGTACGCAACGCCTTTCTCACCTCTGCAGTGCTGTATGAGTCACGAGCACGCACTACGGCCAACGACTGCTCGATGCCCTTCAACGCATCCTCTCCCTCAACGCCTGCCGACTTAAAGTCCGCTGTGAGGTGCAAGAAACGCAACTCCTTAGAGTGGGTTGCCTGCTTCTTCTGCTCGAGTGTTCGCAAATAGAAGACATCGTCGGCATAACTCTCGCCGAGATACTTCTCGACTACCGACTTTGCCTCAGACGACATATGCTTCTTTGCCAACAAGAATACGCCCTCATCTGGTCGCTTCTCCCATGCACTTGCCATCGAAACGGTCATTGCAAGTGCCAACATCAAAAATATCTTTTTCATACTCTCTCCTCCTCTGTTATTTGTTGAAAATCTCGTTCAAGACATAAGCCAAACGGTATGCTGCCTTCATAGCCATCTCGTCGGCCAACGCCAATACATCGGCCTTCTCCTCGGTGGTCAATTTGGCGATATCCTTGCCTGCAGGGGTGATAGCATAGGCACGATGAGCCTGTTTTACGATATCTCGGCCCCAATACTCGAAGTTGCCCTTCTTGACAATCTTCTTCTCCTGCTTTGGAGTGATGTTATCTACAACCTCAGCATACTTCTCATATGACCAGCCCTTGCGCTGGAATGCAGGTGAGCCATCCCAGAAGCCGTGCATCTTGTAGCTCTTGCCCTTGTTCTTCAACGAATAGCGATACTCCGGAAAGTCGCTCTTCGAGAAGCCGACATGCACAGGACAGTGCATATCAGGCACCGAGTGAATAAGGATAAGAAGGTGGTGACGCACCAACGAGTCAGAGAGGTTCTTGTAGTTACCATCGCCCATCTCCTTCATGATCTTGTGAAGCTGGCCCATCGACTTACCTTCGCCCTTCTCCCAATTTACCTGGCCATCGGCTGTAGCCGAGAATCCGTGCCAATTGTTGGTTGGGTGGAACGGAGGAACTGCACGCCAATGGTCCATCCACGATGCGTAGTATGGCAAGGTGTGCTTAAGATAACGGCGACACTCCGCCTTTGCTTTAGGGGTAAGATGCTGCTCGGCAACATAAGCGATTGCTCCGTGACCGAATGTTCCCCACGCCTTTGCACTCTGTGTGCCAAGAATAGCAACAAGTGCAAGAATTAAAATAGAAAGGTTCTTTCTCATAGTAGGTTATTTTGTTTGTTATTGAAATATCTCGTTCAGAAGTGCAGCCAGACGATATGCCGCCTTTGCCATGCAGCGATTATGTACGGGCTCCTGACGCTCCGACATCTGTACCGGGACAACAGCTCCCGGCTGGAATGTTTCGAGCGCACGAACCACATCCTCGCCTACATTCTCCACCCAGAAGCGAGGAGTACCCTTCTCGTACTCCGACTTCTTCTCATTTGCGAAGATATCGATATCGTCGCCATAGTATTGAGGAGTGAAGAAGTTGTAGCGACCTGCAAATCTGCTCTCCCAGAGTTTGTACCAGCTCGCATCGTAGGTCTTGCTGCAATAGAAGCCCTTACCCTCGGCAGTAAGCTCGTTCCAGCTCTTATAGTTAAAGCCTTTAGTTGCATCATTGCCCTCGATGCGGATATGCGAGATACAGTGCAAATCGCCTACGAGGTGAATCACAGTGCGAAGCGATGCCTGTACCAACGAGTCGCTCTGGTTTGTACGGTCACGCAATACGGCAATAGCCTTCTCGAGTGCAACTACGCCATCGTTCTCTGCCATAGTGGTCGATTTGCCATTGGCATTGAGTGTGGTGATGTGCCAATCCTTCGTATAAGCAAGTTCCGGATTCTTACGAAGAGTATTCAACCAGGTTGAAACCTTCACCATATCGGATTTCAAGATTGTCTTAACCTCTTTTTTGGCGTTATCGGTAAGATATTTATCCGCCAATGCAGCTATCGCCTGATGACCAAAAGCGTTGAATGCCAAAGCCTCGCCAATCATCAAAATCGAAGCCGATATAATCATTACTATCTTTCTCATAGAAATCTCCTCCTTCATTTATTTGCTAAATATCTTATTGAGTGTCGATGCCAAGCGATAGCCCGCAAAGGCCAACTGCTCGTGCAGGGTTTCATCGATCTGCTTGCGCTGCTCCTTGCTCAACTTTGTAAACTCGGCGCCTCGCTCCCAATAATTTCCGGTTTTTAATATATTATTTGCATTCTGTACGCTCCACTTATATGCATCGCCCTTGCAAATCTTCTTTATCTCTTTCGGAGTGTAGGTATCATACGCCTTAACAAAGCGGTCTGCCTTCCACTTCGGATGCATATACTGCGGTGATCTATCCCAGAACGAGTGGCGACCAACCTTCTTGCCCTTTACCTTTATAGAGTAGCCCGGCATACCGAAATCTTTGGTATATACTATATGGCTTGGGCAGTGCATATCGCCCACCATATGAATAAGGAGCTTCAAATTTACTGCAACAAGCGAGTCGGACATATTCTTGTACTTGCCTTTGCTCATCTCCTTGGTAATGCGTGCAACCTGATATGCTGCATCACGGGTTTCATTCTCTTTGTAACCGATCACATCGAACTTCTTATTCACATAGCTCGAGTGCCAATAGCTGATCTCCTTGAACGGGTCGCTATGGCGCCAATAGTCCTGCCATGCCGAGTAGTGTGGCAAGTTGTGTTTGAGATAGTGCTGACACTTCTCCTTTGCCTCGGGTGTGAGGTGTTTCTCGGCAATGTAAGCGGAGATATGGTGGCCCCACAAGCTCCACGCCATTGCACTTTGCGACACTGCGAGTGCCACAAGCAAAATCATAAGATTGCGTAAATTTTTCATAATAGTATTAAGTTATTTAAGTTATTTCAAACTCTTGTTCAACAGGTTTGCAAGGCGGAATGCCGCATCGTACATACACGCATTGTTAACCTCCTCCAATCTGAAAACATCTGCCGTTTCGAGCAGAGCGTCCGGTCTAAACACCTTTAGCGCCTGCATAGCCCTCTTGCCCGACTGTTCAGCCCACTCTCGAGGAGCAACAGCCTCCTTCTTGTAGTGTTTTGCCATACCCTTAGTTGCAATACGCCAATCGTAGAGATACATCTCGGCCGAGAACACACCGTGACTTGTGTGGTACACCTTCTGCCACACCTTCTGCCAGTTTGTCTTTTTCACAGTATAGTAGCGGAATCCGATCTGCATAGAGTTGTGGCGAGAGATTACAAAATTCTTTTCGAGGTATTTGTCGATATGGAGATTTGCCAAGCAGTGGATATCCACCGTCATCTCAGCCGCCGTAAGCAATGCGGCCTTGCGCTCCTGAGCTGTTGCCGACCTGTTCTCGAGGGTTGCAACCGCCTTTTCGAGCATCACTACTGCATCTTTCTCGTTGGTCGTCACAGACTTGCCACTCTCGTCAAGACGGGTCTTACTCTTGCCCTTATTCACAAACTCCACCGACGAAAGAGGTGCATTCAACAACTTCTCCACCTCTTTTTTTGCTCTATTCGAGAGGTTCTCCTCGGCAAACATCAACACCGCCTTATTCACCTCGGTTGTCCAAGCCACAGCATCTACCGTAACAAGCGCAAAGAGCGCAACCGCTATATATCGCAAAATTTTCATAGTCTATCCTCCTACTTAAAAATTCGATTCATAACCTCTGCCAAACGATAGCCCGCCTCAATCATAAGCTGGTCGGCAATCTCCTTCATGCGGAACTTATTCTGCTCGGGCAGATCCTTGTAGTCGAGTGTCGGCGAGAGCAATGTGTAACATTCACGGAATATCGGCTCGTTAGCTCGAACCCAACTCTCCATGTCGCCCTTACACAACTCTTCAATCTCCCCCTTTGTCAATCGGCAATGTCCCTTGTAGAACTCATCGGATGTTTTTCCCTTATGAAATCGAGGAAAAGATCTATCGAAGTAGCCGTGGAAGCGCATATCCTTACCATTCTCCTTGAACTCGAACTGCTTCTGTCCGTCGTAGAAGACATGGCCCGGGCAGTGCATATCGCCAACCATATGGATAATGCACTTCAAATTTACCGCAACTGCCGAGTCGGGCATACTGCGATAATCCTTCAATGCAGCGAGCATCTGCTCCATGCGGGCAACGCCATGCTCGTCGGGGGTGAGCGGAGCACGGAAGATAGAGATATCTCCTACCAACTCGCCGGGGATAAGTTTTCCATCCTTTACACCTACAGCGTGCCAACGAGCCGTGTGGTGGTACTCCTCCGAGTAACGCCACTGGTCGAGCCACGAGGCATAATAGGCCAACGAGTGTACTAGGTACTTACCGCACATTTTGCGGGCCTTTGGAGTGAGATTTTGGTCTGCAATATGGGCAATAGTGCAGTGGCCTGCGCTATTCCAGCCATAGGCTCTC
>JAGBRY010000070.1 GCA_017632115.1 Alistipes sp.
GCAGAGCGTCCAGGTGGCTACACCCGTATCTTGAAGACCGGTTTCCGTTTGGGTGACGGTGCTGATATGTGTATCATCGAGTTCGTTGATTTCAACGAGGCATACACACTCGGCGTAACTCCTGCTGCTGCAGCTCCTGCAGCTGAGGCAAAGCCAAAGACTCGCCGTTCACGTGCGAAGAAGGCTACCGACGCAGTAGAGGACGCAACTGTAGTAAAGGCTCCAAAGGCAAAGGCTCCAAAGGCTGCTGCAACTAAGGCTACTGCTGCAAAGGTTGCGAAGAAGACTAATGTCGGCAAGAAAATGTAAAAAGCATTTTAAGCAGCGATAGTTTCGTTGCACTTCGATAATCCGCTTGCTCACATACGCTTAGTATGCTGCGCAAGCGGATTTCTTGTGCGCCTTGCTCTCATCTACTTAAAATGCTTTTTTTGTGATGGTTTTTGGGTAGCTCTGCGATAGCCCGATTGCTCACATACGCTTTAGTATGCTGCGCAATGGCTCTTTTCTTGTGCCTTGTAAAACCTCTTTTTATACAATTTTTCCTCACATTTTCTGGTGGCAATACGCTTAGTATGCTGCGCAAGCGGATTTCTTGTGCGCCTTACTCTCATCTGCTTAAAATCGATTTTTTTGGTTGCTGCTTTTGGTACAAAATCAAAAATAATCGCTATCTTTGTAGAAGATAAAACCAAACCAAAGAACTATGAAGAGAGTAATTTCGACACTATTAGTCGTGATATTTGCTTTTGCCGTATCGTTTGAGGCGAAGGCGTGGGGTACTGTGGCACATCACGCTGCCGTATATATTGCGGAGCAGAACCTGACCCCTACGACAAAGAAGGAGATCAAGAAGTATCTTGACCACACCCTCACATTCTATGCCACCTGGATGGATCACTACCGTTCTACCATACCGTACGAGCCACTCGATTGGTGGCACAATGTGGCTGTGGACGATAAGAATAACATCGTAGAGTTGGATGGCCATAGTGGCTATGTGCAGTCGACACGCATCATCAAGGAGATGAAGGATTACAAGAATCTTTCCGACTCGATTGTTGCGCTCAACATCAAGCTCTTGACACATATGGTAGTCGATCTCCACTGCCCATCGCACAATCGCTATCTGGCTCCGCCTTTCGATTGGAAGAAGCCACAGTGGGCTCCGGGCTACTCGCAGGGCCTTCGCTTTAAGTACAAGGGCAAGAAGCAGGGCTATCACGGCTTTTGGGACAACTCTCCGGCTTTGTTCCACAAGGGTTGGACTTGCGAGACCTTTAACGAGAAGTTGGGCAACCTGAACAGCAAGGAGGTGAAGAAGGTCTGCAAGGGTACCCTTACCGATTGGGTTAAGCAGAGTGTGAAGGATAACCGAGCATCGTTCAAGTATCTTGTTGCAGGCGAGGATTTTGCAGCTGCACCAAAGGAGCAGCAGGATGAGATGGTTGCACTTGCCGACCAGCAGTTGCAGTATGCAGGCTATCGTTTGGCTTATGTGCTGAACAATATCTTCGATCCGGCAAAGGGCAAGAAGAAGTAAGAATATCCCACCTCTAAAATAGAATTAGGCAGGCCCGAAAGGTCTGCCTAATTAGTTGCCCGCTTACTCGTGGTGGTAAGGCTCGCCTTTTATGATGGTGAAGGCACGATAGAGTTGCTCGGTGAAGATTGCTCGTACGATTTGATGCGAGAAGGTCATCTTCGAGAGCGATAGTTTGGCGTTGGCACGGGCGTATACCGCCTCCGAGAAGCCATAAGGGCCACCAATCATCAGTACCAGGCGTCGCACTCCGCTATTCATTCGCTTTTGCATCCACTGTGCAAAGGCTACACTGCGCATCTCCTCGCCTGCCTCATCGAGCAATACAATATAGTCGCCCGTGGTGATATCTTTGAGCAGCATTTCACCCTCGGCAACCTTCTGTTGTTGCTCCGAGAGATTTTTGGTATTGCGCAAATCGGGCAGATAGGTTATAGAGAACTTGGCATAGTGGTTTATGCGCTTGGAGTACATCTGTACCAGCGCATCCACCTCCTTCATATCGGTCTTTCCAACAACGATTAGTTCGATATTCATAATCCTCAATTCTCAATTTGGATATCGCTGTTCCACTCGCCATCGGCCGAGGTGCAGATCACGGCACGATGCTTCTCTACACTCTTCAACCATTGGTAAGTCTTGTACATATTGTAGCCATTTCCTGCGGCATCGCCACCGAGAGCATAAGCTACGATGCAGGAGTGGTTGCGGGTGCGGTAATACATCGCTTTGATGCGTGCGAGATACTCGCCCACAAGTTCGGGGTTATTCGACGGAGTACCGCCAATTTTGCGATTTGTAGGGTTCTCGTCGGGGTTGATGTTGGCACGCTCCACAACATAGATGCCCAAACCGTCGCAGATGTCGTAGAACCACTCGGGCTGAGGATTGTCGGGGAGCAGAGTGTTTACACCTGTAGCCTTCAATGCCTTAATCTCGGCAAAGGCCTCGTCATAGGTTGTACGGGCGTTGTATCGGGCCGACTTTACAACGATGGGCTTGCCATTGCGTAGGAGTTTTCCTTCGGCAAAGCTCGATGTGCCGGCACCAATGCGGAACGAGATGTACTCACGAGGCTTGCCGTCACGCTTGGTGTAGAGAGTCAGGCGGTAGAGCTTCGGACTCTTGTCGCTCCACAGAAAACGGCTCTCCTCGCCGAGCGAGGTGCGGATGCGGAGAGTGTCGACGCTGCGACCAGCCACCGGAAACTCTCGTACGGCGTAGTCAATCAACTTATTTTCAGGCGAGTAGATGTCGTAACCGACCTGTACCACCTCCTCGAAGTTGAAGTCGTTGCGAACGGCAATATCGAGTTCGAGGTTGAGTGTCTTGCCACTCTCGACGATGCGTGCATCGTAGTCGAAGATGTGCTTGCGGTGCTGCGCAAAGAGGTATGAACCTCGGAACTGCTCCACAAGGTTGCTCTTCGAGCCGTTGTGCAACTCTATCGACTGCGAACGACGGAGCAGAAGCAAAATCTCGTTGTCGCCCTGACGAAGATAGGGCGAAATGAGGAAGTCGGCAGGGGTGTATGAGTCCTCGACCGATGCCACCAACTGCTCATTCACTACAAGGTCGTATGCCTTGATTGTGTTCTGAATGTGGAGATAGACATTGTAGTCGCTCCAGGCGGTAGGCATGTTTACGGTTTGTCCCACGACCTCGACCTTGCCTACAGCCTCGATTGTCTTTGGTGCAAAACGGATGTGGTGTTCGGTCTTGGAGTGGTCGTTGCGGAGTGCTGCCTCTCGAAGGTCGAAGACCGAAAACTCGGTGCGATAGACCTGCTGTGCCGAGAGCGTTGCACTCGCCACCAATGCCAATATGGTTGCTATGTATCGTTTCATAAACTTCAGCTTTGAAAAAGTTTCCACAAAGATGGTGAAAAAGAACGAAAACTCAAAGGTTAAAGATAGAAAAAGCATTGCAGATATTTCTGCAATGCTTTTTACTAATTTTGTGGCATTGTCCAATTCGGATCCCTTTTAAGGGTTTCACGCACATATGTGTAATAGTACTTGTCGGTAAAGCGATCGTATTGATATCGTAGGGTACAATCTAACACGAGATACTCACCGTCATAACTTGATACCAAATAGCTGAGAATTGTTGTACGGCTCGTTAACAGAAGAATTTTACTATCCTGATTATAGGCACAGAAATAGTCATCTATAAACGGTTCCATTGAAGGATTACATGCACTAGCATAAGTAGTCAGGGTACCATCCTCTTTAAAGATGTAGAATGTTCTAGAAATTCCTTCTCCGAAGATTTCGTCGCTGTCTATCCATACTTTTACTACCTCCTTATACTCTTTATCATACTCAATATATGAATCCGTTCTCCATGTTCCTCGCAAACTCTGAATAAATGGATCAATCTCTCTTGGCTGTTGATTCTTTTCGCATGAAATCATCGTGAACATCGCAGCAAGTAGCAGTAAAAGAAAATTTCTTCTCATAATCCACATAATTTATCGTTTAACAAAAAAGATTTGACTCTTGTTACGAATATACAATATAAATTCAAAAAATGCAAATATCTATGCTGCGGATTTCAATAAAAAAGCATTGCAGATATTTCTGCAATGCCTCCTAACCAAGTCATTTTTCAGTATTGCGATTAGATCGAAATATCGAGAATTTCGAACTTAATAACGCCTGCAGGAACGGTAACCTCCACAACATCGCCCTTCTTCTTGCCAAGCAATGCCTTTGCAATAGGTGTGCCGATTGCCAATTTACCCTCACGCAAGTTGGCCTCGTTCTCCGAAACAATGGTGTAGGTAACCTCACGCTTGTTGTTGTGGTTGAGAAGAGTTACCTTGCTGAGAATCTGAACCTTATCCTTCTGGATTTTGCTCTCGTCGATAACTCGTGAGTTGTTCAAAGTAGCCTCCAACTGCGCAATACGCATCTCGAGCAAGCCCTGTGCCTCTCGTGCAGCATCGTACTCTGCATTCTCCGACAAGTCGCCCTTGTCACGAGCCTCAGCGATAGCTGCAGCCGCAGCAGGACGCTCCACCGAACGCATGTGGTCGAGCTCATCCTTCAATTTCTTGTAACCCTCAGCGGTCAAATAGTTTATCTGTGCCATATCTTATCTCTTTTTATATTTTTCAGACAACAAAAAAATAAAGAATTTCAACCCATTTGAGATTGAAACCCTAACTGCTATTGCAGTGCAAATATAAGGCAAATTTTTTAATCTACCAAATGCCTTTTTGTTTAGTACAAAAATAGTATTACCGCCCCTTCTCTTCGGGGAGTGGGCCTACTGCATAAACGGTTTGCTGCCGGCAATAATCTCCTCGTGCACAACACCGAACGAGTCGGTTGTCCTCACTCTGATAGTCGAAGTAGGCGAGGTGCGCTGTACTCGGTAGAGGTGCGGACAGTTGTTTCGTCCAAAGCGAGGCTTGTTGCGGCTATGTTTTAATGTTACAGCCGTAGAGGTTACCACAAATTGAGGGTCGGCTTGCCATATTTGGCGCACTCGCAGCGGCTTGTTATCCTCGAATACCTCCAACTTGGCACCCGGGTCATCGCCCCACCAATTGACATAGATAAACTTCGCAAATTCGGGTGCAGCGTAGTTGATGATTGTCTTTTGATAGTTGCGCACAAGGTTTTGTATATCGAGGTTCTCACGATAATACTCGCCCACCTTTGCCATATCGTAAACTCGGAACGGCTTGCTATCGCACTTGTCGGAGATGTGGCGCCACTTAATTTTGGAGCCCTCGACATCGAAGATCTCGAAGCCTGCCGGTACACCCTTTTGGTTAATCTGCTCGTGACCATTATATCCCGTATGCCATCTGTCGCCTGAGGTAGAGGCTACGGCGTGCTCTACGATATGTGGCAACTCCTTGGATCTGGATACTTCTCTATCATTCGATCCCGAGGTTACGAAGTGCACATTCTTGAAATCGGCAAAGCAGTTGGTAATAGAATCGACATCTTCAGGCTTGCTCAAGCGCTTCGAAATACGATTCTTCGAGTTGGTGGCGAAGGTGTTGTGGTGCATACATACAACAACCGGTTTGCTCTTGTCTGTTATAAGAGCCAAATCCTTGCGCAGCCAATCGAGCTGATCGGTCGTTACAAAACGGTCGTAGTTGCGCTTACCCACAATCTCGGGTGGGTACTTTCCCTTGCCGGCCTCGTTGCGGAATACGGTATTGTCGAGCACTACATAGTGAATATCACCGATATTCATCGAGTAGAACTTCGGACCACACGAGTAGACATACTGTCGCTCTGCCTTATAGTCGGTAAGACCTGTTCCCGGTATCGCTCCGTCGTTGTCCTGGTCGCCCATAACAGTGTAGAGCATGGTAGGGTAGCGCAACGATGCCATAAGCGATACAGCGTCGCCAACATCAAACTCTCGAGAGTACCAATGCGGACAGTTGCTGATATCTCCCAAATGAATGGTGTATACAGCGGTAGAGTCTTTTACATCGCTGCCTATTTTTGACGCTGCAGGTATTGTGTTCTTCTTGAACTGCAACAAATCATCGTTCGAGTTGTGCAGGAATGTATTCGACATGAAGATTATGCGGTGGTTGCTCTGCTCACGCTTGCAAAGATGGAAATCGTGCTGCTCGGCCACCTCTCGTTTCTTCTTCAGAAGCGCCCAAAACTGAGGTAGAATACGCTTGTTGCACTCAGGCTCATAACCCGAAGGTGTTATGACGAATACGGTGTTGTGCCACTTGTGCGAGGCTATGGCATAGCGACCGAGTGAATCGGTCTTGACGATATGCACGCCATCCGACACGGGGACATCGGCAAGGGGTTTGCCCTCGCACAACACTCGTCCGAAGATGGTTATCGAATCACGCTTAACAACCTTCTTTGCCTCGGCCGAAACGACCGAAACCAACAATGCTAGTATTAAAATTGCTCTTCGCATATCTCCTGAAATAATTCTCAATTCTTAATTCTCAATTCTCAATTCTGAGAATATACCACCTGTTTTGTTTCGAAAAATTCCTCCTCGAAGAGCTCCGAGATGTAGTGGCGCTCCCACTTGCGACGACTCGCCTTCAGCTCCTCGGTCAAATCGCCACCCTTGAGGTAGAGAATGCCGTTTGGAACGCTTCCCTTTTCGCCCTTGCGTACCATTCCTCGTACCCAGCCCACAAAGGTTGGCATATCGGTTACGGCACGAGATACGATGTAGTCGAACTGCTGCTTCAACTGCTCGACACGACCATTCACGGTGCGGATATTCTTGATACCCACAGCCTCGCACACGCCCTCGACAACACGAATCTTCTTGCCTATCGAGTCGCAAGCGGTGAAGCGAACATTCGGGAACATAATGGCCAGCGGCACCGACGGAAAACCTCCGCCGCAACCGACATCGAGCACCTCGGCACCATCGGCAAATTGGCACACCTTGGCAATAGCCAACGAGTGCAGGATGTGGTGCAGATAGATGTGCTCCATATCCTTGCGAGAGATGACATTTATCTTCGAATTCCACTCGGCATAGACCTCGCCGAGCTTCGAGAACTGCTCTCGTTGCTGCTCCGACAAATTCTGGAAATACTTTTCGATAAGTGCGCTGCTATCCATTGTTGTTCTATTTTTTTGCTTGCTCTTCGCTCTCGGTGATGAGGCGACACATCATATTTCGTACTCGGAAGATACGGGTTTTCACCGTTCCGAGTTTCATGTCTAATTTCTCGGCAATCTCCTCGTAGCTGTACTCGTCGAGGAAACGCAACTCGAAGAGTTGGCGGTAATCCTCGGGGAGCATCGAGATATATCGCTCAATCTGTGCTCGCTGCTGGGCGTTGATGATATAATCCTCGGGTGTAGGCGACGAAGATTGCGCAGTATTGTCGATCTCGGGCGAGAGATTTTGCGGGTTGAAAGCACTGCTCTTGCGGGTACGGCTGAAGTCGACAAATGTGTTGCGGGCTATGGTGTAGATCCACGCTCCAAAATCGTATTTGGAATCGTAGAGGCCAATCTTCAGAAATGCCTTCATAAAGGCCTCCTGCATCAAGTCGTTAACATCGTCGCTATTGCCCGTAAATTTCAGCAACATAGCATATATCGAGTCGCTATGGCGTGCAAAAAGGGTGTCGAAAGCGATGCTGTCGCCTTCGGTAACCATCTTTGCGAGGGTGCGATCGTCGTATATGTCGTAACGCTCTGCTGCCATCCCTTTTAGAGCCACGATTTTTTATATCGTTTGTGTGAAGCCAATGCTATGAATAGACGCAATATCGGTTCGATAAGATCGTAGATGAAGTGCAAGGCAACAATGCCCTCCTCGCCAAGTCGACGAGAGTTGCGCACTACTGCAAACATCACCAGGAAATAGCGCAGCATAGCCATCACTATAGCTGCCACTTTGAACTCCCACGGCATCATCACAATGGCGGTAATTACTGCCGCAAAGAAGAGTGTACGAATGATAAGTTCGGCCACAGTCGGAGCCATTACACCCTTCGGGTAGTAGCGATGGGTGGAGTGGAGCAACTTTATGCGGTGCCACCACCATCTGAAACCTCCCCAGGTGCGCTCCTTTATTACGGCACGAGGCGAGAGAACGACGCTGACATTATCTCGAGTGGCAATCTGCTGCACGAAGAGGTCGTTTTCGCCAACATTCAGGTTGAGGTGGTTGAAACCTCGGGCGTCGAAATAGAGGCTCTTCTTAAAGCCCAACGCATTGCGTGATGCGGAGTAGGTGCGACGGCGAATTGCCGAAAGGAGCCAAGCTATAGAGTCGTTGAACTGGTACTCCCTGAAGAGGAAATTCATAAATCCGCTCTGTCGTTGTATGCCGCTGTAACCCAACACTATATCGCCATAGAGAAATCCCTTTGCAAGGAGCGACAACCAACGCTCCGACGAAGGTGTGGCGTCGGATGAAGTCATCAACACAAAGTCGTATTTTGCACTCTTGATACCGATGTTGAGGGCAATTTTTGTCGATACGGGATAGCGTGGCGAGTAGTCGATATGCACGGGCGACAGATTGGGGTAGAGCCTTTGCAACGACTTGATATCTGCAAAGAAATCGTCGCTATTGCCGACATAAACCAGCACAACCTCGAACTCCGAGTAGTCCTGTGTGAGCAGAGCTGTGAGGGTGTTGTCGAGATAGTCCGAATCCTCGGCAAAGAGTGGAACAACAACCGAAACGGCAGGTTCTTTCTCACGAATTTGCTCTCTGTTCATCAGTCGGAACGATGCAACTCGGCCGAAGAGTCCGAGATGAAGCGAAATTTGGACAATGAAGAGCACTAAAATTAGAGCCCCGAGAGCAATGCCGAAACTGCCGTAAGCCATTAAGGCACTGTATATTATGTCGTATATCTTCTCCATTTTTTCGAGTAGAGGTGTCAATTATTTTGCAAACTTACGCAAAATTTCGTGAAAATTAGTAATTTTGCACAAGATTATGAAGTTTACTTTACAACATAGAGATACGGTAACTGACGCCCGTGCGGGCGAAATCGTTACCGACCACGGTGTGATACAGACTCCGATATTCATGCCTGTGGGTACTGCAGCGGCGATGAAGGGTATCTTTCATCGTGATGTTCGTGATGAGGCAAAGGCTCAAATTATTCTTGCAAATACCTACCACCTCTATCTCCGTCCGGGAATGAAAATTTTGGAGGAGGCCGGTGGTGTACATCGCTTTTCGACCTGGGATAAGCCTATGCTTACCGATAGTGGAGGTTTTCAGGTCTTCTCGCTTGCGGCTTGTCGAAAGCTGAAGGAGGAGGGCTGCCACTTCCAGTCGCATATCGACGGCTCACGCCACCTCTTTACGCCGGAGAGCGTTATCGACACAGAGCGTACTATTGGAGCCGATATTATGATGGCATTCGACGAGTGTCCTCCGGGCGATGCTCCGAAGGAGTATGCCGCCAAGTCTTTGGCTTTGACCGAGCGTTGGTTGGACCGTTGCTTCAACCAGTACCACAAGACCCAACCTAAGTATGGACATTACCAGTCGTTGTTCCCTATTGTGCAGGGTTGTGGTTACCCCGACCTTCGTGCCAAGGCGGCAGAGAATGTTCTGCAGTACAATGCCGACGGATACGCTATCGGTGGTTTGGCCGTAGGCGAGCCTACCGATGTGATGTATGCTATGATTGAGGTCGTAAATGCAGTGTTGCCACAGGATAAACCTCGCTATTTGATGGGTGTAGGTACCCCGATAAATATCTTGGAGGCCATCTCTCGTGGTGTGGATATGTTCGACTGTGTGATGCCTACCCGTAATGGCCGCAATGGTCAGCTCTTTACAAGCGAGGGCGTTATAAATATCCGCAACAAGAAGTGGGAGAACGACTTCTCGCCAATCGACCCTAACGGAGCGACCTTTGTCGACCACACCTACTCGAAGGCCTATCTCCACCACCTCGTGGTGTGTGGCGAGATGTTGGCGGCGCAGATTGCATCGTTGCACAACATCGGTTTCTACTTGTGGCTTGTAGGTGAGGCTCGCAAGCATATCATTGCCGGTGACTTTGCGCAGTGGAAGGAAGTGATGGTCGAGAAACTCAGCAGAAGACTCTAATAAACGGAAAACTAATTCTGCATTCTGCATTTTGAATTTTGCATTAAATGATGGAGCCGCAATATAGAACAGGTCGTAGCTGGTGGCCGGGATTGAAAATTCTCGACCGCTATATCATTCGTAAGTTCCTCGGAACATACATCTTTGCCATCGCCATGATTATTGTGGTGGTGGTAATCTTCGACTATGTCGAGAAGATTGACGGCTTTACCCAGACCCACGCACCGTTCAAGAGCATCATCTTCGACTACTACTTGAACTTTGTGCCATTCTTCATAAATCAGTTCAGTGCGCTTTTTACCTTTATTGCCTGTATCTTCTTCACCTCGAAGTTGGCCTACCAGACCGAGATTGTGGCGATGTTGTCGGGAGGTATGAGTTTCCGTCGACTGATGTGGCCATATTTTATCAGTGCGCTGGTCATCACGATTGTGTCGCTGGGTTTGAGCCTTTGGATAATTCCAATCTCGCAGCGCACTTGTGTGGCATTCGAGGAGCAATATATCCCTCGTCGCAAGAATGTGCAGTACGACCGCCATATCTATCGTCAGGTCGAGCCCGGAACATTCCTCTATATCCGAGGTTTCAACAAGAACTCCTCGCAGGCTTCGTTTATGGCACTCGAGAAGTATGAGGGTAGCGTTATGCGCTCCACATTGGAGGCATCGGAGGCTAAGTTCGACACCGAAACAAAGCGTTGGACGGCACAGCGATATATCACTCGTCACTTCGATGATAACGGACACGAAACATTCGAGCAGAATCGAAATCTCGACACCTTGCTCAATCTCGATATTGTGGAGTTGGGTAACCTGCAGGCACTGGTCAAGACTATGAATATCGTCGAGTTGAACGACTTTATCGACCAGCAACGAGCCAAAGGCTCCGACTCGATACGCCATATCGAGGTGGAACACCATACCCGCTACGCCTACCCGATAGGAACATTTATTCTGACCCTTATCGGAGTGTCGCTCTCCTCTCGCAAGGTGCGAGGCGGAACAGGCTTGCATATCGGTATCGGTATCGCCCTATGTTTCTCCTATATCATGCTCAACCGAGTGTTCGAGGAGTTTGCAAAGGGTGGTTCGCTACCACCGATGTTGGCGGTGTGGCTGCCGAATATAATTTATACAATAATTGGCGTTTATCTCTATCGCAAAGCACCGAAATAGTATGACTGTCGAGAGTATTGCCGAGAAGTTATTGCGCAACGAGCGTATAGATGCCACCGAGGCCAAACTCCTTTGGGAGAGGGCTCCTCTGTGGCTTTTGGCTCGCTTAGCTACCGAAGCCAAGGTTCGTAAGAGTGGTGACAAGGTCTTCTACAATAAGAACTTTCACCTCGAACCAACAAATATCTGTCTGTTCGAGTGCCGCTTCTGCTCGTATCGTCGTCGCAAGGGCGAGCTGGGTGCGTGGGACTACTCGATGGAGGAGATTTTGGAGCAGGTAGAATCACGCAAGGAGAGCGGTGCCACCGAGATACACATTGTGGGCGGAGTGCATCCCGAGCGAGATCTGTACTACTATGCCGAGATGATTCGTCGTATCAAGGCTATTATGCCCGAGGTGTGTGTTAAGGCCTTTACTGCGGTTGAGTTGCACTATATGATTCGCAAGGCGGGTTTGAGTATTGAAGAGGGCTTGCAACTGCTTAAGGAGGCGGGCATGGAGTCGATCCCCGGTGGTGGAGCCGAGATTTTCGACGAGAAGATTAGAGCCGAGATATGTCCGGGCAAATGTTCTTCAGCAGAGTGGCTGGAGATGCACGAGAAGGCTCATAAGTTGGGCTTCGACTCGAATGCTACGATGTTGTATGGCCATATCGAGAGCATCGACCACCGCATCGACCATCTTATGCGTCTGCGTGATTTGCAGGACAGAACAGGTGGTTTCAACGCATTTATTCCGCTCAAGTTCCGCAGTGCCAATAATGGTCTGGAGTCGTTGGGCGAGACATCGGTTGTCGATGATATGCGAACTCTGGCGATGAGCCGTTTGATTTTGGATAATGTGCCGCACATCAAGGCCTATTGGGTTATGTATGGCAAGGAGTCGGCAGAGTTGGCGTTGTCGTTCGGTGCAGACGATATCGACGGCACAATCGAGGACTCGACAAAGATATATTCGATGGCGGGAGCGGCCGACGAACGACCACGCCTGACCATTGGCGAGATTGAGAAGATGTGCGATATGGCAGGCTACAAAGCCGTGGAGCGAGATACACACTATAACGAGTTAAACTGAAAACTATGAAGGAACTCTTTTCTTGGTTGAAGAAGCATACAATAGCATACAATATCGTAGTGATTGCGTTGGTGTTTTTGGGTGTAGCGATTGCGTCGTTTGTGGCAATGGCATTCGGTACACGCCATAGCGCACGCCGTACCGTGCCCGACTTTGTGGGCTTGAAGATGACAGATGCGGAGTACTTTGCAGGTCGCAGAGATTTGCAGATTATCGTCAACGATTCTCTCCATGTTTCGGCCTATCCGGGCGGTGTTATCCTCGATCAGCTCCCAAAGGGAGGTGTCGTGGTGAAGCCGGGTCGCAAGGTCTATGTTACAGTGAACTCTATGCGTCAGCGAATGGTTTCGGTGCCATATGTGGCGGGTCGTTCGTTGCGTCAGGCAAAGAATATGCTCGAAACGGCCGGCCTTACAATTGACCACCTCGAATATGCCGAGGATATCGCCACAAACTATGTTTTGGCCGAGTTTGTCAATGGCGAGGAGGTCTTGGAGGAGAGCGAATTACAGGCTGAGATGGGTAGTGGCGTAGTGTTGCGTGTCGGTGTATCGGCAAATAGCACTTCAACAGTTGTTCCACAGGTTATCGGCCGCTCCCTGTTCGAGGCTAAGAGCCGACTTTGGGAGGCGGGTCTTAACATAGGCGAGATACGCTTTGACGAAGGTATGCCGGCACTTGAACGCAATCGTGCGAAGGTCTATCAGCAGTCTGTTTTGCCGAGCGAGGAGGTTGAGTATGGTGCAAGAGTATCGTTGTACCTCACCCTCGAGGCCGAGAAGGTGGAGAGTGCAGTTGCCGAGTGCGAGCGTCGTATCGAGGAGGCCTTGAAGGCTAAGATGGAGGCCGACTCCATAGCCAAGGCGGAGCAGCGACAGCTCGACTCTATTGCCAATGCGCAGAAGTCGGCACCGCAGACACAAGACGATTTCTTTTTTTAATTGAGATTTATGGCAGACGAGAGATATATAGACGAGGAGATGTTCGACGATGTTGAGGTCGATTTCGACGAGGCGGACGACGAAGAGGGTGGTGTAGGTGTTATGCCTCGCCGTTTCCTCTCGGACCAGAAGCCCGACGAGAATGGCTTGTACGAACACTACGCCATTACGGTAGACAAGGGACAGTCGATGATGCGCTTGGATAAGTATCTTACCACGCATATCGAAAATTGTTCCCGTAACCGCATACAGAATGCTATCGACGATGGTGGTGTCTTCGTGAACGAGAAGCCGCAGAAGGCGTCGTACAAGATTAAGCCTTTCGACAAAATTTCGATGCGATTGGCATTTCCACGCTACGAGGTAACGCTCACACCTGAGGATATTCCAATCGATATCATGTACGAAGATGACGATGTTATCGTTGTAAATAAGGAGGCAGGAATGTGTGTTCACCCGGGCCATGGCAACTACTGCGGTACGCTGGTCAATGCACTGACATTCCACCTGAAGGATAACCCGATGTTCCAGCAGGGCAACGAGCGTGCCGGCCTGGTGCATCGTATCGATAAGAATACATCGGGTATCTTGGTTGTCGGCAAGAACGAGCAGGCATGTCAGCACCTTTCGCACCAATTCTTCCTCCACTCCACGCAGCGACGCTATATTGCGCTGGTGTGGGGTAACTTGGCAGAGGATGAGGGCACAATTACGGGCCACATTGGTCGCAACCCGAAGAACCGCCACCAGATGTATGTCTTTGCCGATGGTTCGGAGGGTAAGCACGCAGTTACGCACTATAAGGTTTTGCGTCGCTACGGCTATGTAACATTGGTGGAGTGCCGACTCGAAACGGGCCGAACACACCAGATTCGTGTTCATATGCAGTATATAGGCCACCCGCTCTTTAACGACGAGCGCTATGGTGGCGACAAGATATTGAAGGGTACCACCTTCTCCAAGTATAAGCAGTTTATCGAGAACTGTTTCGAAACAATGCCTCGTCACGCCTTGCATGCACGACTCTTGGGTTTCGAGCACCCTAAGACAGGCGAGTACAAGGAGTTTACACTCGACCTTCCGGCCGACTTTAAGGCGGTCATCGAGAAGTGGGAAACATACTCAAAAAATGCACAAAACGCATTTCAAGAGTAAATAAAAAGCGAATTTCTGCGTTACGCTTGTCCTCAAAATCCTCACATACGCCATAGTATGCTGCGGTTTTTCGGACTTCGCAGGCCTTGAACTTCATCTTTTTCTTTACTCTTGTGTAGCTTGCCCAGAATAAATTTTTGTATTTTATAAAAAGCCAATGGCTAATGGCCAATAGCTAATAGCAAAATAGACTATGGGATTCTTGCCAACAACAGTCAAGGAGATGCGCTCTCTCGGTTGGGACTATGTCGATATAGTCCTCTTCTCGGGTGATGCATACATCGACCACCCGTCGTTCGGTACAGCGGTGGTATCACGACTCTTCGAGGATGAGGGGTTGCGTGTGGCTGTTGTGCCACAACCAAATTGGCGAGATGACCTTCGTGATTTTAAGAAGTTCGGCACTCCACGCCTCTGCTTTTGCGTTACGGCAGGTGTTATGGACTCGATGGTAAACCACTACACTGCCAACAAGCGACTCCGTAGTAACGATGCCTATACGGCAGGTGGCGCAGCAGGCTTCCGTCCCGACTATGCCGTTACGACATATACACAGATACTCAAGAAGCTCTTCCCGACAACCCCTGTGCTGATAGGTGGTATCGAGGCGTCGCTCCGCCGATTTACCCACTACGACTATTGGCAAGATTGCGTAAAACCGTCGATTTTGGTCGAGAGTGGAGCCGACTTTCTGTTATACGGAATGGGTGAGAGAGTTATCCGTGAGGTGGCACGAGCGATGCGCAACGGCTACAATGCCAAGTTGCTGCGTGGACTGAAGCAGGTCGGTTTCTTGGCTGATAAAAAGTTTGTTGAGGCTCTGCCGAACGAGAAGGTGTTGATGCTCCACTCCTTCGAGCAGTGCCGAAAAGATAAGCGAGCCTTTGGTGAGAACTTTACCAAAGAGGAGGTGGAGAGTAACCGACTCGAGAGCGAGAATATCCTCGTCGAAAAGACGGGCAACGACTATGTCGTAATCAACCCTATGCACTCGGCTCTCTCGAGCGAGGAGCTCGACTCGGCATTCGACCTTCCATATATGCGAGCACCGCATCCACGCTACAAGGGGCGTGGCGACATCCCTGCGTGGGAGATGATTAAGCACTCGGTAAATATCCACCGTGGTTGCTTCGGCGGTTGTTCGTTCTGTACGATTTCGGCCCATCAGGGCAAGTTTATCTCCTCCCGTAGCGAGGCTTCTATTATGCGAGAGGTGAAGGCGGTGACCGAGATGCCCGACTTCCGAGGTACAATCACCGATATCGGCGGTCCTTCGGCAAATATGTATAATTTGGGCGGTAAGAATAAGGCTATCTGCGCCAAGTGCGTTCGCCCATCGTGCCTCCATCCGAAGGTCTGCCCTAACTTGAATAACGACCACCGACCACTGCTCGACCTCTACCGCAAGATTCGCACCTTCAAGGGGGTGAAACATGCCTATATCGGTAGCGGTATCCGCTACGACCTGTTCGACAACTCGGACTATCTGCGTGAGGTGGTGGTGCACCACACATCGGGCCGACTGAAGGTCGCTCCCGAGCATACCGAAGAGGGGGTTTTGAAACTTATGCGCAAGCCGTCGTTCTCGTTGTTCGAGGAGCTGAACTCCAAATTCAACAAAATTTGTCGTGAGAATGGTCTGCGCTATCAGCTAATACCATATTTTATCTCCTCGCACCCGGGCTGTCGTGAGGCCGATATGCGAGCGTTGTCGCAGAAGGTGCTCGGCAAGCTCCATTTTACTTTGGAGCAGGTGCAGGACTTGACCCCTACACCGATGACACTCTCGTCGGTGATGTTCTACACGGGCGAGAATCCATATACGGGCGAGAAGGTATATGTGGCTCGTTCGCAAGATGATAAACGAAAGCAAAAGCAATACTTCTTCAAGAAAAATCAGTATTAACTATAAAACAACTACAAAAATGAAAAAGATTCTATTCGTATTGAGCATTTTGATGCTCGCATCGAGCTGTGGCAACCAAACTGAAACTCCTGCTCCGAAGCCGCCAACATCGAAGTATCAGAAGTATGCCAAGGAGAACGAGATCAAAATTATGAGCTTTAATGTCCGTACGAATGTTAAGGAGGATAATGAAGTAAACAATTGGGACAATCGTAAAGTTGCTTGCATTGAACTTGTCAAGGACCACAAGCCGACTATCATTGGTTTTCAGGAGGCGCAGTACAAATCGCAGTGGGTATATCTCAAAAATCAGTTAGCCGCAGATTACGAGAGCTATGGCGTAAATCGTTCGGATGGTAAAGAGTCTGGCTCGGGCGAGGTAGTAGGTATTATGTGGGACCCAAAAATCGTTAAGAAGATAGAGGTTGGTACATTCTGGCTCTCGGAGACTCCTGAGAAGCCGTCGAGAAGCTGGGGTATGTCTATGAATAGAACAGCTACTTGGGGCCACTTCGAACACATTGCTACAGGCAAGGAGTTCTTCTATATCAACACTCACCTTCCACTTACAAACGATAAGTACGGCGAGACTCCAAAGATTGAGGGAATGAAGCTTATTGCAAACAAGTTCAAGGAGTACAAGGGCGATGTTGATGCTCTCTTCCTCTCTGGTGACCTCAATGTCGATGCTACTCACGATGCAATTAAGGAGATCAAGGACTTTATGCGTAATGCTCGTACCTATGCTAATCGCACCGATAGCTATGGTACTACCAATGGCTTCTCTGACCCTAACAAGAAGGGTATGATCGACCATATCTACTATAACAAGGAGTTGAAGAACCCTATCGAGTACCAGACTATTCGTGATACCTACAACGGAGTGAAGTTTGTGTCGGATCACTATCCAATTTATACCATCATCCGACTCAAGTAAAAAATCGTTCTGATGTGCTCTTTTTGCACGAGAGTGTCGGTCGCCAAAATGCTCACATAGGTCTGCTATGCTGCGCTTTTGTCGCCTAGCTTCGCACAAAAATAATCTCATCATCGACGATTTTTGGGTGCAGGATGTTCTGATGAGTTCTTTTTGCACGAGTGCGTCGGATAGCAAAATGCTCACATAGGTCTACTATGCTCCGCTTTCGCTACCTAGCATCGCACAAAAATAATCTCATCATTGACGATTTTTGGGTGCAGGATGTTCTGATGAGTTCTTTTTGCACGAGTGCGTCGGATAGCGAAATGCTCACATAGGTTCAACTGAGCAATCATAAAGATATGAAAAAATTATTTCTGCTTATATTTTCGTTATTATTGGTGTTTGCCTGCTCCAAACCCTCAGGTGAGGAGCAGCCATCCACTCCATCGCTGTCATTTAAGAAGTATGCCGGTGAGGATGAGGTGAAGATTATGAGCTTCAATGTCCGCACCAAGACAAGTAGCGACGAGGGTGTAAAACATTGGGACAGCCGCAAGGAGGCTTGTGTGGCCCTTATCAAGGACCACAAGCCAACCCTTATCGGTTTTCAGGAGGCGCAGTACACTTCGCAATGGCTCTATCTCAAGGAGCAGTTGGCTGACAACTACGAAGGATATGGTGTAAGTCGTCAGGATGGTAAAGAGTCCGGCACTGGCGAAACTATGGGCATTCTCTACGATAAGAGTGTTATCGAGAAGATAGACGGCGGCACCTTCTGGCTCTCGGAGACCCCCGATAAGCCATCGAAGGGTTGGGATGCCGGTTATCATAGAACGGCTACCTGGGGCATATTCAAACATATTCCTACGGGTGAGATGATCTACTATATCAACACCCACCTCGACAATAGTGGCAAAGAGGCTCAAGTTGGAGGTATGCGTCTTATATCTCAGCGCTTCGAGGAGTATCGTGATACCCACGATCTCTTCCTCACTGGCGACTTGAATATCTATGCTGCAAATCCTGCGCTCGATGCAATCAATGGCTATATGTGGAATACTCGCACATATGCGCCATCGGCACTATCCGATAATTTTGCGACATATAACGGCTATACTGGCTCCTCAAATAGTATCATCGACCACATCTATTGCAGCAAAGGCATGAAGGTGGTTGAGTATCACACTATCAAGGAGAGGTATAATGGTATTAAGTATGTGTCGGACCACTATCCTATCTATGCGATTGTAAAACTCAAATAAAAGATGATAACCCTATTCATACTTATTCTTTCGGCTTTTTTAAATGCTTGCTCGCCAAAACAACAGGTTGGATACACCGAATTTGTTGAGGCTGTGCCCGTTTGGAGCGAGGGCCGTGAGAAGGAGCAAAATCTGACACTCTCGTTTCGAGAGGTTGTCAAAGTCGGCATTGTGAAGGAGGCGAATATCCGCCTTGCTGCTTCATGCGACTACCGCTTGCGTGTGAATGGTGAGTTTGTGGCGCACGGTCCATGTGTTGCAGCTCACGACTACTATCGTATCGACGCATACGACCTCAAACCATATCTGCGTCTGGGCAAAAATATCATCGCTATCGAGGTGGCGGGTTACAATACACCAAGCTACTATCTCCTCGATCAACCCTCATTCCTGCAGGCAGAGGTTGTGGTCGATGGCGAAGTTGTAGCCGCTACGGGCAAGAATTTCGTCGCCTACGATATGCATCAGCGTGTTCAGGATGTAGCGAAGTTCTCGTTCCAGCGACCACAGACTGAGAGCTATATCCTCGCTTCCGACTTCGATGCGTGGGCAACAGATAGAAAATGGCAGAGCGATATCTTGCCCGAGAAGTTGGTTAAGCAACCTCATAAAGCACTCCTCGCACGAGGTGTGGCATATCCGGACTACCGTATTCACAAGGCAAAGCCTATTGCCGAAGATCTCTATAAGTTCTCCACCAATAGTAGTGGTTTCTTGCGTGCGAAGATTGTCGTTAAGAGGCCTTGCAAGTTGGAGTTGCGCTTCGACGAGCTGCTGAACGACGAGGGGCGTGTGGCAAATAA
Source organism: Alistipes sp. (assembly GCA_017632115.1). Taxonomy (GTDB): domain Bacteria; phylum Bacteroidota; class Bacteroidia; order Bacteroidales; family Rikenellaceae; genus Alistipes. The sequence continues at coordinate 19,345 of JAGBRY010000070.1, forward strand.
TCGTTTGCGTTGGAAACCCTATATTCTCTATGATCTACAGGCTGGCGAGTATGAGTTGGAGTCGTTCGAGCCATATACGATGCAGTATGTTGAGATCTTTGCCGAGGAGGGCGCATTGGAGGTTAAGGAGATTTCGATGCGTGACTACTGCAACTCCGATTGTCATAGGGCCAAGTTCGAGTCGAGCAACAAGGATTTGAACACTATCTTCGAGGCAGCACGAGAGAACTATCGTCAGAATGTTCTCGACATCTATATGGACTGCCCAGGCCGAGAGCGTGCCGGATGGTTGGGCGATAGCTACTTTACAGGTCGTGTCGAGTTTGGTTTGACGGGCAAAAGCCGTGTCGAACGCAACTTTATAGAGAACTACCTCCTGCCCGAGGAGTTCAAGGATATAGATAAGGGTATGTTGCCTATGTGCTATCCTGCCGACCACCGCAACCATAACTATATCCCGAATTGGGCAATGTGGTTTGTGTTGGAGTTGGAGGAGTATTTGGAGCGCACGGGTGACAGAGCAACCATCGGGCGTGCCAAGGAGCGTGTATATGGCGTGGTCGACTACTTTGCAAACTATCTCAATAAAGATGGTCTGCTCGAAAAACTCGACAAGTGGGTATTTGTCGACTACTCCTTCTCGAATAAATGTGTGCAGGATATAAGCTATCCGTCGAATATGCTCTATGCCGAGATGCTCGACGCTGTAGCTCGCCTCTATGGCGACAAGGCGTTGGCGGAGCAGGCATCACATATCCGCAAGGTGGTACTCGAGCAGTCGTATAATGGCGAGTTCTTCGTTGATAATGCTCTGCTCGACAAACAAGGTAAGGCCGTTCTGACCGAGAATACCACCGAGGCGTGTCAATACTACGCCTTCTTCTGTGGCGTGGCAACTCCGCAGAGCCATCCCGAGCTATGGCAGAAGTTGTGCACCGACTTTCACCCCGAGAAGCGCAAGGCGGGCTCCTATGCAAATGTTCACCCTGCGAATGTCTTTATCGGAAACTTCCTTCGCTTCGAATTGCTCTCACGCCATGGCCTGAACAAGCAGCTTATCGACGAGGCGGTGGCATTGTATATGCCTATGGTCGAGCTTACGGGTACTATCTGGGAGTTCTTCAAGCCGAAGGCGAGCTGCAATCACGGCTTTGGTTCCTACCTCACCCATATCTTCTACCGTGATGTGTTGGGCGTATACGAGGTGTTGCCGTGCGAGAAAAAGGTGCGTTTGCGCCTGGTTGATAGCGGTACGGAGTGGTGCCGGGGTTCAATTCCTGTGGGCGAAGAATATATAGATGTGGAGTGGCACTACAAGGGCGGTGAGTTCGATGTCAAGCTCCAACTCCCCGAGGGTTATACCTGCGAGATTGTGCCGACCGAACACAAGGTAGTGGTACGATAAAAAATAGAGCTCCGAAAATTTCGGGGCTCTATTTTCATTAAACTTACTAACCTAGAAAATATAGTTCAAACCGATATTTACGCCCGGCTTGTAGCTATTCTTAACTTTGATCTCACCATCAAAGCCCTCCTTGGCATTGGTTGTGGTGTATATCTTTGTGTTGAGTGGTACGGCAACCTCTGCCGAGAGGATAAAGTTACGATTCATGGCCAACTTCAAACCAACACCCGCACTCATGTGCAACTTCTCCTTGTCGCCCTTTCGATAGATGAGATCTTTCTCGGTTTGTGTAAGGTTATCGTTTGTAAGCACCGAGCGCATCTCATCGATGCGGTAAGGCTGCACACACGCACCCATATCGAAGAATGGGTTGGTTGCGAGGTAGAAGTTCTGCTTGATGAAGCGGAACGATACGAGCTTAAATCGCATCTCGAAGTTTGCCCACGCATAACCATCGCCAATCACACTGTTGTATGGCACACCACGCACGGTGTTAATACTTCCCAAACCGTCCGAAATAATCTGTCGGAGGTAGAGGGTGTTGATATTCTGCAAGGTGTAGTATGGCGCATTACCAGCCAACTTGCCCTGATATGCGAGGTGGTAGGCGAATACGATCTTATCCTTCCAAATAGGTACATAGTGGCGGAAGTGTGCAGCCAACTTGAGGTAGTGGTAACCCTCCTTGCCACGACCATTGAGGATATCTGGCGAGCCATATGCGTAGAGCTCTGCCCAAATACCTTTGGTTGGGTCAGCCTCGTGCTCACGGCTATCGTATACCAAACCGGCCTTCAACTCGATGTGGTGACCGCCATGTGCCTCGTTGGCGTTGATAAGACCCGCCTTTTGGTACAACTGCCAGAGCGATGGCGAGTGGATATCTTGCGCACTAAGGTAGTTTTCAGCCGTTTCGCCAAACCTATACTTCTTCAATGATACATCCTGAATGTCGTACCACCAATACGATATACCTGCAGCCCAACGGAACTTTGGCGAGGTGATATTGCCCTGGAAGTCGGCCATTACACGCATCATATTGCGCTTTACATTGTACATTGCTACACCAAAATCCTGCTTCTTGCCACTTGCGAGGAAGTCGTAATAGGGCGAAGCGCTGCCATTGAAGCCCATAAACGGATACATCTGTGCAAGGATATATGTTGCAGCTGCAGTAAGGCGTACCTTTGGGATGAGATACTTCGAGTCGTAGAAGAAGTGGAGCTTAACCTGATCCTTGGTTGTCCACGACAAATCGACATTGAACTTGTGGCGGTAACCCGGATAGGTCGAACCGTCGCCATAGTCGAAGATCTCGCACAAGGCACCAATCTGGAAACCTGTGTCGCTATTGTAGCCGATAGATGGGAATGGAGCAAAGTTCCAACCCTTCTTTACAGTCTGTTTCTTTGTGTCGGGTGCAGCAGCCTCCTTTTTCGCCTCGGACTTCTCCTCTTTAGTGGTGGCCGAAGCTGTGAGCGAAACGAATAGTATGGCACTAGCTGCCAAAACAAAAAATCTCTTCATAGTCAATTGTTTTTAGAGTAAATGGAGCAATTTAGCTATCGCTATACCGAGGTAGTTACCTACAGCATAACCCATAAGTCCGGATGTGATACCGGTAACGAGAGCTGCACGATTCTTCATTGCATTGGCAATCATCGGCACAAAAGGTGGCGAGTTGATAAATGCAACAGACGAGATTACCATCGAGTCGGCATTTACCTTGAAGAAACGGCAGATGATAGCGTGAATGAACAGCGACACGAAGATTACAAATACAAGGAATGCAATCATGTTGAGGTTCTCCATAATCTGCAAGTTTGAGAGGTCTGCCATCGAGGCAATTGCCAACGAGAATATATATATAAGGTACATTCCGAGGTCGTAACTCTTATCGAACTTTTGGATAGGTTTGTAGAACGAAAGACCGATACCGATAGTCGTGAGCATAAGGATAAACGGAGCCATAAACCATCCGCCCTTCTTCTCGTTCATAAAGTTTGCCAAGTCGGCATCGAATATCCAACCAATGAGGTACGAGAGGCCCGCTGCAACGATTACCACAACAATAGTTGTGGCAAGCACCTTGCCAATCTGCTTGAATCCGGCCTTCGACCACAATCCCTTGTAAGGGTTGGCCTTAACGGCAGCCATCTCCTCCTTGATAACCTGGGCATCCTCCTCCGAAATGTCGAGGCGAGTCTTCTCGCCATATAACCAACGGAACAAGCGAATACCGCCTGCCAAGAGGAACACAAAGTAGAAGAAGCAGATTACGATATCGTAGGTGGTAAGCAATATGTAGGTGCTGTCGCTAATGCGCAAGCCCTCTTTGATAGCTGCAGCATTGAGTGTTCCACCCGTACACTTTCCGGCCAACATACCGCCAATCTCAGCGCCCTGTTGTATGCCATCGCCAAAGAGCAGATAGCCACCAACAACTGCCAAACATACCGAAATAACACCACTTGTTACCAGTCGAACCTGGAGCGAGAGCTCGCTTGTCTTGAAGGTACAACCGAAGAGCATCATCGGAATAGCCAACGGAATCATAATCGTTGGGATGATACCCTGCAAGGTCTTAATCTCTGCCGGCATAGGGATGTTTGCAATTACGAGTCCGATAGCGTAGAGAAGCATCACAGGGCCGATTTTGTCGCAAATAGGATACTTTCGACACAACCATAGCACTCCTGCAGGAACTACGCAGAACATTGCTATAAGCCACAAATAGTTGAAAATTGTCAATAACATATAGTTATAATTTGGGTTATTCTATCTCTTTTATGATGACAAATATAGGTAAAAAAAGCTACCGATATACCAAAATAGACATCGTGGACGACAAATTAGGTATTTATACCTATAAGTCATAACAGCATATGGCGTTTATGTGGAAACGATTCTTTGGTTAACACCTTTGGATTCTTGCTGATTTTTCGTATTTTTGTAAAGGATTTGTTATTCTGCTAACGATATCGCAATATGAAAAAAATTATTTTGTTTGCTCTAACACTGCTTATGGTTACAGGGCTCTCGGCACAAGAGAACAAAGGTAAATGGGAGCCTATCGGCAACCGTAAAATCAGAGTTGTTCATTGGGGAATATGCCATAGCCATTCCAGAGGAAAATGGAAGGCGGTGAAGAGTCTGAGTGATGATTTTGAGTTGCTCGGCTGGGTAGATGATACCGACTCGAAAGCAATGAGAATGATCGAGCCGAAGAGGGAGAAGTATGCGGGTTATCCTATCTTTACTCCGGAGCAGGTTTTCAACGAAATAAAGCCAGATCTTATCGTGGTAGAAACTGCCAATGACGACTTGGTAGGTGTAGCCATGCAGGTCGCAAAGCACGGTATCGCTATGCATATGGATAAGCCCCTCGGAACAAACCTGAAAGGTTTTGCCCGTGTAAGCAAAATCTGCAGCGAGAACAATATCCCTATTCAAATTGGATATATGTTCCGCACCAACGAGGCCCTTATCAAGATGGCAGAGATTGCCAAGAGTGGCATTATTGGCGAGGTCTACTCTGTAGAGGCGGATATGGACCATAGTTATGGCAATTCGCACTATCCGACATTTGTGTCGCATTTTCCGGGTGGCATAGCATATGACCTCACCTGTCATCTTATCGATTGGGTGATGCCTATATTCGGAGATCTCCTTCCCGAGAAGACTTGGTCCATCACCAAGCCTGCACCCGGAGATGAGGAGTGGGCAAAAACTCACACCTTGACCATTATGGAGTACCCGAGAGCAAATGTTGTGATGCGAGCGTGCTCAGAGGGTATAATAGGGCGCAGACACATCAGAATAGATGGCAGCTGTGGCTCGATTGAGATGGCCCCAATCGAGGCCTACTCAAAGGTTAATCGCACCACCGGTGTAAGAGAGATGAAGACTATGGAGGTGCGCCTCTATCTCAAAAAGGTAAATAAAGAGGCGAAAGATGCGGGGTATAAGAAGGGGCTTAACTGCCTTGTCTATCCTGCGCTTATAGACCGTTACGAAGGACAACTCAAAGAGCTTGCCCGTATCATCCGTGGTGAAATTCCATACCCGAAAGAGCTATACGAGCACGACCTTCGTGTTCACAAAGTGTCGCTTGATGCGGTGAAGAACATTCGATAAATGAGGTGGCGGGCAAGTGTAGATTTGCTCGCCATCTTTAACCTAATGCCACATCGAGCACCATCATCAACGCAAAACCTATAGCGAAGGCGATGGTTGGAGCGTTCGAGTGGCGACCATCGTGCGACTCGGGGATAAGCTCCTCGACCACAACATAAATCATCGCTCCTGCAGCAAAGGCGAGCATATATGGGAATATGCCTATCAGGTGCTCGATAAATACGATTGTCAGAATGGCGGCAATAGGCTCGACAATGCCCGAAAGCGTACCGTAGGCAAAGGCTCGCTTGCGAGAGTTACCGGCCGAGCGCAGAGGTAGCGAGATGATTGCACCCTCGGGAACATTCTGAATGGCAAGACCTATGGCAAGAGCCAAGGCTCCGGCAAACGACATGCCTATCTCGCCCGTCACTACGCCTGCAGCCACAACTCCTACCGCCATACCTTCAGGTATGTTGTGAAGTGTTACCGCCAAGACAAGCATCGACGAACGCCCCAACTTCGATTGAGGACCCTCGGGCTTATCGCTATCGGGGTGGAGGTGCGGAGTGAAGGTGTCGAGCAGGAGCATAAAGATGACACCAACGAAGAAGCCTACAACCGCAGGTACCCACGCCATCTTGCCCATCTCGCTCGATGCACTCATTGCAGGAATGAGCAACGACCAGACCGATGCGGCAATCATCACGCCCGAGGCGAAGCCGAGCATAAGTTTGTGAATGCGTCCGGCAAACTTATCACTCATAAATAGTACCGTTGCCGAGCCAATCATCGTGCCCGCAAAGGGTATCAAAAGCAGTGGTATAATATCTCTCCAAACCATAAATTTCTTACTTTCTGTGCTACAAATATACCGTCTTTTTGACAAAAAAATGAAAAATTCTTAATTCTTAATTCTTAATTCTCAATTTTTTATTACCTTTGCAGCCGATTAACCTATTGTGGGTTAGTGAAAACCATTTATTAACATTTAAAATTTTATAGCATTATGGCTGTTAAAATTCGTTTGGCACGACATGGTAAGAAGGGTTATGCTTTCTATCACATTGTTGTTGCA
>JAGBRY010000071.1 GCA_017632115.1 Alistipes sp.
GCAAAGATATAAAAAAAGTTCTACTTTTGCACCCCGGGTAAGTCTTATACGACCAGCTCCTGCAGAACTCCCCCAGGCAAGGAATTGAGCAAGGGTATGCGGTTGTAGCGGTGCGATATAAGTAGCTTACCCTTTTTTATTAGCATTTAGCCATTGGCTTTTAGCCATTGGCTTTTTTTATTTCAAATTACAATTTCTCAACCCTTAGCCCCTAACTATTTTATAAAAAGTTTTCCGCTTTCCGTTTCTCGTTTTCCGTTTATTTCCTTATCTTTGCGCAATTAGTATAAAATATAAGTAACAACACAAAAGATATGCAAAAATCTATGACCGGCTTCGGTAAGTCCGAAGTAGTGGTAAACGGCAAAACTTTCACTGCCGAAATTCGCTCGCTTAACTCTAAGCAGCTCGATCTCGGTCTCAAAACACCTGCAGCATATAGAGAGCTCGAAAACGAGATTCGTTCGCTCGTTTCAAAGCGTGTGGTGCGTGGTAAGGTCGATATGATGATTTCGGTCGCTTCAAATGAGGTGGCAACAGCTTCTCGCATCGACAAGGCGCTTTTTGCGGCCTACATCAAGCAGATGAACGAAGCGTTGGCCTACGCAGGTGTGCAGGTCGATTACGAGGCGATAATTCCTTCGGTAATGAAGATGCCTAATGTTATCCAGAATGATGTTGCAGAGGCATCCGACGATGAGAAGAGTGCAATTATGCAGGCAGTAGAGGGCGCTATCAACAAGCTCGATGCATTCCGCAAGCAAGAGGGCGAGATCTTGATTAACGACCTTTTGCGTCGAGTTGATTTGATCGAGCAGATGCGCAACGAGATTATCCCATTCGAAGCAGCTCGTACCGAGGCTGTGCGCCAGCGTATTCGTGAGGGCATAGAGAAACTCGGCGTGGAGGTTGACAATAACCGCTTGGAGCAGGAGATGATCTTCTACATCGAGAAACTCGATATCACCGAGGAGAAGGTACGACTCGAGAACCACTGCAAGTACTTCCGTGAGGTGGCTCACAACGAGGAGCAGGCGGGCCGCAAGCTCGGCTTTATCGCACAGGAGATGGGTCGTGAGATTAACACCACAGGCTCGAAGGCCAATCAGCACGACATCCAGAAGTTGGTGGTAAAGATGAAGGACGAATTGGAGAAAATCAAGGAGCAGGTACTCAACATTTTGTAAGCTATGGAGGGAAAACTTATCATATTTTCAGCACCGAGTGGTTCGGGCAAGACAACAATTGTGCGTGAGCTTTTGAAGCACTATCCGCAGTTCGAGTTCTCGATTTCAGCGACCTCACGAGCACCTCGTGGAGTAGAGCAGAATGGAGTAGATTACTACTTTCTCTCGCAGGAGGAGTTTGCAGCAAAGGTCGCAAGCGATAGCTTTGTCGAGTGGGAGGAGGTCTATGCAGGTACATTCTACGGCACTCTTAAAAGCGAGATGGAGCGCATATGGTCGAAGGGTAATGTAATTATCTTCGATGTGGATGTTATGGGAGGAATAAATCTCAAACGCATCTTCGGCGATAAGGCTTGCTCCATCTTCATTATGCCACCGTCGATTGAGGAGTTGCAGAAGCGATTGGAAGGCCGTGGTACCGATGCCCCGGAGGTTATCGCTAAGCGAGTTGCCAAGGCTGAGTTCGAGATTTCGAAGGCTCCGGAGTTCGACCATAAGGTTGTAAACGACGACCTTGCAACAGCCGTAGCCGAAACCCGTGCAATTATCGACAACTTCCTTGCAGAGTAAGCGATGAAGAAGGTTTTGCTCTATTTCGGCTCGTTCAACCCTATTCACAAGGGACATATCGCCCTTGCAGAGTGGGTGGTGGAGCAGGATTTGTGCGATGAACTTATCTTCATTGTGTCGCCGCAAAATCCTCTTAAAAGTTCGACTGAGCTTGCACCCGAATTCTCCCGCTATGAGATGTGCGAGATGGCCTGTGCATCCTCTCGTTTCCCCGATAGGATAAAGGTCTCGGCCGTGGAGTTCGTATTGGAGAAGCCGTCGTACACGATAAATACTTTGCGCTATCTGCGTGAGCAGTTCGGCTCACAAATGGAGTTCTCGTTGCTACTGGGAGCCGACAATATCGAGTGTTTCGACAAGTGGCGTGAGTACGAGGATATTCTGCGTGACTATCCGCTTTTTGTCTATCCTCGAGAGGGCTATTCGGTCGAAAAGTTTGCCGACAAAATCACATTTTTGGCAAATGCTCCATTGTTCGACTTTGCAGCCACCGATATCCGCAAGGCAATAACCAACGATGAGAATTTCACCGATAAGGTGGCTCCTGCGGTAGCTAAATACATAATACAGAACAGATTGTACAAATAATATGAAAAAACTTAAAATTGCGCTTTTGGCAGGAGGAGATTCGTCGGAGCGTGAAATTGCACTCAACAGTGCGCACCAAATAAGCGAGGCTCTCGATGCCGAGAAGTACGATGTAAAGGTCATCGACCTGCACCATCGCAGTTGGGCATATACCGCAGCTAATGGTAACAAGTATGAGATAGACAAGAATGACTTTTCGCTCACCGTCGAGGGTGTTCGCTACGAGTTCGACTACGCCTTGATTATCATCCACGGCACACCTGGCGAGGATGGCAAGTTGCAGGGCTACCTCGATATGATGGGCATACCATATTCGTCGTGTTCGCAAGTTAGCTCGACCATCACATTCGACAAGGTTTCGACCAAGCGTGCTGTGGCAGAGCGTGGTATAAATGTGGCAAAAGAGGTCTTTCTGCACAAGGGAGAGGAGTTCTCGGCAGAGGATATTGTCGCAAAGCTCGGCTTGCCGTTGTTTGTTAAGCCTAACGCCAGCGGCTCGAGCTTTGGCGTTACCCGAGTAACCGAGGCGGAGCAGATTGCGGAGGCTGTACGCCTTGCATTTACCGAGAGTGAGGAGGTCTTGATCGAGGAGTGCATCACAGGTCGTGAGTTCGGCTGCGGTGTACTCGTTACGAAGGAGAAGGAGTTCGTTTTACCTATTACGGAGATTGTGTCGAAGAATGCATTTTTCGACTACGAGGCCAAATACACCGCAGGTATGAGCGACGAAATTACCCCGGCACCTATCTCGGAGGAGTGGGCTAAGATGCTTGCTCACGATGCGTTGGTAGCTTATAAGGCGTGTCGTTGCCGTGGTATTGTCCGCATCGACTTTATCGTTACGGAGGAGGGTAAGGCCTATATCATCGAGGTGAATTCAATTCCGGGAATGTCGAGCGGCAGCATCGTTCCAAAGCAGGCTCGCACTGCAGGCATCTCGCTTGGCGAGTTGTACGATTTTGTTATTGCAGATACAAAGGCATAAATGCCATAAAAAAGAACAAAATTTTATGATTGAAATAGAAGGCAAAATAGTTAGTGCCGACCTCTTGAGGGAGAAGTTTGCGTGCGACTTATCGCAGTGCAAGGGTATGTGCTGCATCGAAGGTGATGCGGGAGCACCACTCGAAATTGAGGAGGTCGATATACTTGAAGAGGAGTATGAGAACTACAAGCCATATATGACTCCCGAAGGCATTAAGGCTGTCGAGGAGCAGGGCTTTATGGTAGTGGATAGCGATGGCGACTACACCACACCGCTCATCAATGGTGGCGAGTGCGCCTTCACCTGCTACGATGAGAATGGCGTGGCTCTCTGCGCCATAGACAAGGCATACCGTGAGGGTAAGTGTGGCTTTCAGAAGCCTATTTCGTGCCACCTATACCCAATTCGTGTATTGAAGTTCCGCAATGGTGGCGAGGGGTTAAACTACCACCGCTGGTACATCTGCAAGCCGGCTTGTGAGAATGGTTGCAAACTCGGCATACCTGTATACAAGGGCCTGCGTGAGCCTATTATCCGCAAGTGGGGCGAGGAGTTCTACAAAGCATTAGAGGCTGCAGAGGAGCTGCTCCGCAACAATTAAAAATTGAGGATTAAGAATTGAGGATTAAGAATTATAATGAGAAAAACATATATCCTGTTTTTTGCGCTATTTGTCTGGTTGGACACCTTTGCCAATCCGCTCGATTCGCTTACGATTAAGCCAATCGAGAAGTTGCAGTCAGCAATCGTAGTGGATACTCTTCCGACAGCAGACAAACATCTCTCAATAGTACTTTTCAACGACAATTCGTGGCGATATATCCGCACTGCAGAGATTGAACCGGACTCCACAGCCTTCACTCGCTGCTGGAATACCGAGAAGATTTCGCCATATCGTGACGAGGTGACATTATCGCAAATTCCGAACGCTGTACCAATTGCTTTGGTAGATTCTTTGCGTTCATATCGTTATCCTATCAAGGGCCGCATAACATCCCGCTATGGTGTGCGTCGCAGAGTAAACCACAACGGTATCGACATAGCATTGAAGGTGGGCGATACCATCTGCTCGGCATTCGATGGTCGTGTACGCTTCTCGAAAGCCACCGAAACGGGCTACGGAACACTTGTTATTGTCCGCCACGACAACGGCATCGAAACATATCACGGACACCTCTCGAAACGATTGGTCGAGGCTGGTGACAGGGTAGTGGCAGGTCAACCGATTGCATTGGGTGGAAACTCGGGACGCAGCACCGGCCCGCACCTCCACTTTGAGTGTCGCTACATGGGCCAGTCATTTGACCCTGAACGCATTATAAACTTCAGCACAGGCGACCTTCGCCGTGATGAGTTACTACTAAAACGCTCCTATTTCAGTATCTATTCGAAGTATGAGCAGGATTGGAATGGAGAGAAGGCACTTGCCGATGCCGACAAGAAGGAGGCTGAGATATCGGCCGAGCGTCGCTACTATACGGTGCGTGAGGGCGACTATCTGGGCAAAATCGCTGCGAGAAACCACACTACAGTCTCTGCTCTCTGCCGTTTGAATGGCATTAGAGCCGATGCAGTATTGCCTATCGGTAAGAGACTTCGAGTGAAGTAAAACATTAGAAAACGATGGCTATTGGCGCAAAAATAGAGGAGTTGCACGCATCGCTACCGCAAGGGGTAAAACTTGTGGCGGTATCGAAATTCCACCCCGTAGAGGCTCTTATGGAGGCTTACGAGGCGGGGCAACGCATCTTTGGCGAGAGTCGAGTGCAGGAGCTGACCGTAAAACACGATGCATTGCCAAAGGATATTGAGTGGCAGATGATAGGCCACTTGCAAACCAACAAAGTGCGCCAGATCGTGCCATTCATTTCGCTTATACAATCGGTAGACAGCGTGCGCCTTGCCGAGTGTATCAACCGAGAGGCTGAACGCATTGGCAGGGTTGTAGATATTTTGCTCGAAATACATGTAGCGCAAGAGGAGAGCAAAACAGGCTGGAAATACGACGAACTTGTTGAATATCTGCACAGTGAGGAGTTTGAAGAGCTTAACAATATCCGAGTACGAGGCGTTATGGGTATGGCGACAAACACCGAAGACGAAGTGATTATCCGTGCCGATTTCGAGCAACTCGCAAACCATTTTAACCAGCTCAAACCGCTATTTGGCGAGGAGTTCGACACCCTTTCTATGGGAATGTCCGACGACTACGGGTTGGCTATCGAGTGTGGCTCGACAATGGTCCGCATCGGCTCGTCAATCTTCGGGGAGAGATATTGAATTATGACAAACTAAATAAACAAACTTAAACTATTAAAAACACTCGCAGTATGAAAAAACTATTAATTGTTGTAGTCGCTCTCGTTAGCATATTTGGCGTGGAGAGCGCAAAGGCGTGGCAAAACTTCAATCACGGTACCGCTGCCTATATCGCTGAGATGCACCTCACACCCGAGGCGAAGAAGAAGTGCCACTACTACCTCAAGCACACGCTTCCATACTACGCATCGTGGATGGATGCATTCCGAGGTTCGAAGGTCTATCGAGAGATAAATCGCACTCACTCAGGCAAGAGTACAGCCAATGGCAAGGCTTACGACTTCCAGCAGGGTAAGCCTGCGGGTGGCGTTATGGGACACCTTGTAAGCGCACTCGAGGAGTTGAGCGACGGTAAGTACAAGAACTTGCCTGACTCGGTTGTTCGTCAGCGCATTATCAATATGGCGCACTATGTGCCTGATATGCACTGCCCTGTACATATCCACTTCCCAGAGACTATCTACCCAAGCCAGAAGAATATGAATATGCTCAACAAGGGCAAAGAGATTAGCTACCACGGCTTCTGGGATGGCTATCTTGGTCGTGACAAGCGTTCGAAGAATAAGACATACGAGGAGATAGCTGCGATGATTGATGTGTTGTCGGAGGAGGAGATTAAGGCTATTCAGAAGGGTACGCTCGAGGAGTGGAGCCTCGACATCATCGAAATGGGACACCGTTCGCGCAAGATTACCCCTCCTGGCACAGATATAAGCAAGCTGACCCAAGAACAGAAGGACGAGATATTCAAGCTTGTTTCAAAGGCAACACTCCTCGGCGGATACCGCCTTGCACACATCTTGAACACAATTTTTGCAGAGTAGTTAATGTTTTAACCAAAAGATATTATGAAGAAGATATTTATACTTTTAGCTTTAGTCTTCACTACATCTATTGCTAATGCGTGGTACGACAACTGCCACGAGGGTATTGTAATCCTTGCAACCGAGCACCTCTCACCAAAGGCAAAGAGTGCCGTTGATAACTATCTCGGAGATAGCTACAAGGATGATATTAAGTATCTCTACAAGTTGGAGAAGGCTGGCGATGCAACGCACACCGAGGAGATTCACTATCTTCACCTCAACAAGAAGTTTAAGCCTATTACAAAGAAGAATAGTAGCAAAAACGACGCCTATGCCGCAATCAACAAACAGTTGGAGGTTATCAAGGCTCACAACAAATACTCAAAGGCTGAGGTTACCACAGCTTTGCGTACGCTCATCGACTTGATGTGCGACATTCACGACCTTGCCCATATCCGTATCAAGGGCTATCCTCACTCTTACGACGATTTCATCTACTTGGTACCAAAGTCGGAGTATGGTAAGGCTGCAAAGAAGTACTGGAAAGTGAAGTGGTCAAAGACTTGGAATCGCTTCGGAAACTATCCTGCAGGTTTCTCGGGAGCCTTCAGAGCCTACGATATGAAGCTCTGCTTGGACGGTCGCTTCGAGCAGTTCACCAAGGGCGGTTTGCTCGATTGGATTGCCGACAACGGAGCTATGGCAGCCTCGTACCTCGATATTTGTGCGCCTGAGGAGATTGTTCCATTTATGGTGCAGCGACAGAATATGGAGGACGACAACTACGACATGATGATCAAGGCGAGCTGTCGTTTGGCTAAGCTCTTGAACGAGGCATTCAAATAAATATATATAGTGAGAATAGGCCATTCAGAGTGTAGCTCAACAATGGTACGTATTGGCTCGAAATCTTCGAAGAGAGAGGCTAAGAGCCTAAAAGCATAGAGCAATGAAAAGAATTTTGGCAATATCGATTTTTTTAGCGATAGTTACCTCTGTCGCAGCGCAGTCGTATGTACCGCGCGACGGAGAGGTTAAGTTCAAGATGTTACAAAGCACCAAGGATTCGGATATTCACGAAGTGAGAAGCACACCATTCACGAAGCACGCTTACTCCCTCTACGAAACCATTGACCTCGATGCGGCGAAACCTATGCACGAATATCTCGGTGTTGGCGTTTCGATGACCGATGCTTCGTGCTGGCTACTCTCACAGGTTGATAAAGGTGTACGACACAACTTCTTCAAGAAGGTATTTACCAAGAGGGGCTATAACCTCTCTATTGTACGCCTTAACTGTGGTTCGAGCGACTATGCGACAGAACTATACAACTACAACGACACAAAGGGCGATGTCGAGATGAAGAACTTCTCAATTGCAAGAGATGAGAAGTACATGATTCCGATTATAAAGAGTTTGAAGAGCTACAATCCCGACATATACACCTTCTCATCGATATGGAGCGCACCGGGATGGATGAAGGATAGCGGTGAGATGTGCGGTGGTTCGTTGCTCGACGAGCATATGCCTTCGTTTGCAAACTATTGGGCAGCATACCTCAAGGCCTATAAAGAGCAGGGTATCAAGATAGATGCTATTACCATTCAGAATGAGCCTCTTACCGATCAGCGTGGAGGTTGCCCTGCAACGCTCATCTCGGCAGAGCAGGAGGCATTGTTGGCAAGTCGCTATATTCCACAATCACTCAAGAAGGCCGGGGTCGACACCAAAATTTGGATACACGACCACAACTACGAGGACTACAAGCGAGTTCTTGATATTTTGGAGACCAAAGAGGTCGTTCGCAATATCGACGCCATCGCTTGGCATCCATATAACGGAGAGCCCGAGATGATTCAGGCTGTAAAAGCGATACATCCAAACATACCTATGCACCTTACCGAACGAGGACCAAATCTCACAAAACTCGCCAAGCAGGATGTGAAGTGGTGGGCCGATGTAGTCTTTGGAGCGTTGAACAATGGTTGCAAGTCATACTCTTCGTGGAATCTTGTTTTGGATGCAGACGGTCAGCCAAATGTTGGCAAACACCCTTGTGGAGGCCTTTTCACCATAGACATCGAAAAGGGAACATTCACAGAGAGTGTTCAGGCAAAATTATTCCGCCAATTCAGTCCATATGTGGAGCGAGGAGCAAAAATTCTCTCTATAGCTCAACCAAAGGAGAATATCCGAGCTATCGCATTCCAAAACCCTGATGGCAACTATGTAGTATGCCTCGTTGCCCAGAATAAGCCAAACAAACGACAAACTCTGCAACTCAAATATAGAGGGGAGTATATGTTGGTAAGTTTACCACTCAACACATGGTCGATGACAACCATCTTAATTGAAAAATAGACTAAAACATATTATACAATGAAGAGATTTCTTTTAACATTAGCACTTGTGGCAGGTACGGCTACAGCCTTTGCCTGCACCAACTTTATCGTCACGAAGGGTGCATCAACCGATGGCTCGGTGATGGTAACCTACGCAGCCGACTCGCATCAGCTCTACGGAGCGTTGTACAAGCATAACGGAGGCAAGCAGAAGGCTAAGATGCTCGCAGTAAACGAGTGGGATACAGGCCGTTACCTTGGTCTTATCGAGCAAATTCCTACAACCTATTCGACCGTGGGTAATATGAACGAGCACTCGCTCATAATTACCGAAACAACCTATGGCGGCCGCCACGAGTTGGAGGATAAGAATGGTATTATGGACTACGGCTCGTTGATCTACATTGCATTGCAGCGTGCAAAAACCGCCCGTGAGGCGATCGCTGTAATTGTGGAGTTGGCAAACAAGTATGGCTACGCATCTTCGGGTGAGTCGTTCTCGATTGCCGATGCAGACGAGGCGTGGATCATGGAGTTGATTGGCAAGGGCTCGAAGCTCGACAATAAGGGCAACAACCTCCGCAAGGGTATTGTTTGGGTTGCTCGTCGTATTCCGGATGGATATGTTTCGGGACACGCCAACCAGGCTCGTATCACAACATTCCCTCTCAACGATAAGGAGAATTGCCTCTATGCAAGCGATGTAATTTCATTTGCCCGTGAGATGGGTTATTTCAATGGCAAGGATGAGGAGTTCTCGTTCTGCGATGCGTATGCTCCGCTCGACTTTGGAGGTTTGCGTGGTTGTGAGGCTCGAGTATGGTCATTCTTCCGCACCGTAGCCGAGGGCATGGATCAGTATACCGACTACGCTATGGGCCACAACCCTAAGAACCGTATGCCGTTGTGGGTAAAGCCTACACAGAAGGTGTCGCCAAAGCAGCTTTTCGATGCTATGCGTGACCACTACGAGGGTACTCCGATGGATATGACAACCGACATCGGTGCAGGTGGCAATGAGTGTCCATATCGCTGGCGACCAATGTATTTCAAGGTGGATGGCGTGGAGTATTGCAACGAGCGTGCAACCGCAACTCAGCAGACCGGCTTCTGGCTCTGTGGTCAGGCTCGTAAGGGCAAGACCGGAATCCTTTGGTTCGGTACCGACGATGCAGCGACATCGCCTTTGACCCCAATCTACTGCAACACTACCGAGGTGCCTTGGTGTCTTGACGAGGCAAACGGTTCAATGTTGCACTACTCGGCAACCTCGATGTTCTGGGTTACAAACCGCATTGCCAACTTCGCATACTTGCGCTACAATGTTATCGGCAAGCGTGTGCGTGAGGAGGTCGATAAGTGGGAGAACGAGAAGTTAAAGGAGGTAGAGAAGGTTGATGCAAAGGTTGCGGAGCTCTCAACAAAGAAGGCTCAGAAGTTGCTCACCGACTATTCGACTGTAACAGCACAGGCATTGTTCGAGAAGTGGGATTCGCTCGATAAATATCTGCTTATCAAATATATAGACGGCAACGAGAAGTCCGAGAATGAGAAGGGCTTCATCGACAACGGCAATGGCAAGAACATTCCAGACAAGATCAAGCAGTCGGGCTACTCGGAGAAGTGGAAGCGTGCCGTAGCAGCGGATAATGGCGAGATATTAAAGGTGATAAACTACTAATATGAAAAAGTTGTTTTTGGCGGTTGTTCTAACCGCTACAGCAATAAGCGCACAGGCTCAGCCCGTATTTCCACGCTCGTTTGCTGAGGATACGAAAGGCTATATGAGCGAAGCCTATTGGAAATTATGGAGTCCCGAGGAGCAGGCTCGCATAGACGCCGACATCGAAAAGTATCGCAAGGCCGATGGCGAGTTGGTACTCGAAAATATCGGTCGCAACCGAGAGGTCAAAATCGAGCAGGTGTCGCACGAGTTTATCTTTGGTGCGCACATCTTCCACTTCAACCAACTCGGCAGAGCCGAGTACAACGACCGCTACAAGCGTGCCTACGGCGAGTTATTCAATTCGGCAACACTCCCGTTCTATTGGCGAGAGTTCGAGTGGGAGCAGGGAAAACTGCGCTTTGCCACCGAGGAGCACGACACAGAGGAGTGGTGGAACGCCTGCAAAGAGCCAAAGTCGCAATTTCATTGGCGCAGACCCTCGACCGACCAGATTGTGGATTTCTGCGAGAAGAAGGGTATTCGCGCACATGGTCATATCCTGATATGGGGGAATCGTCAGTATCAGCAACCTCGCTGGGTACTCGACACCTTCACTGCGGAGGAGCGTGCGAGATTTAACGAGTTGTTCCCGAACGAGCCTAATCGCCGCTCTTCGCGCGACAAGAAGAGTGCCGAGTGGGAGGCGATGTCCTTCGATGAGGCAGCAGCGGCATTCCCCGAATATACCAAGACAATGGCGCAGATATTTGAGAATCGCATCAAGCAAATTGCCGAACGATACAAAGGGCGTGTGCAGAGTTGGGATGTGGTAAATGAGAGTGCGTTGTGCGCCGAACAGAACTATATTCCCGAAAATTTCCCAATCGCAAAGAGCCGTAACGGTTTGATGCCGGGCGACTTCCCGTATCGCAGTTTCAAGTGGGCGGAGCAGTACTTCCCGAAGGAGGTTAAGTTGAACATCAACGACTTCCACCGCAAACCTGCATATACGGCGCAGGTAAAGCGACTCTTGGAGCGTGGCGCAAAGGTCGATATTATGGGTATCCAGATGCACCTCTTCGACACCAAATTGTGTCAGGGCATTGCCGAAGGAGAGTTGATTCAGACCCCTTCGCAGGTGCGTGAATATATCGGTTGGGCTTCGGAAACGGGATTGCCGATACACATCAGCGAGGTCACCATCACCGCACCGACACCCGATGAGCGAGGTTTGATAATTCAGGGTGTTATTGCGCAGCAACTCTATCGTTTGTGGTTCTCGCAGAGGAATATGATGGGTGTTACTTGGTGGAATACGGTAGATGGTTGCGGTGCTGCCCATGTGGCATCTTCGGCAGGACTCTTCAATCGCGATATGAGTGAGAAGCCTGCCTACTACGCCCTCGACCAGCTTATTAACCACGAATGGAAGACAAACACTACGGTTAAGGCTGATGCTGATGGCAAGGTTCAATTCCGAGGTTTCAAGGGTAAGTACCGCATCACCTACAAGGATAAGCGCGGCAAGACTCAGACTGTGGAATACACTTTGAAGTAAACGAAAAATGGGAGAGAGCCCGCAAAGCTGAAAACTAAAAAAGCTAATGGCCTACTATTAAAGATGTTTAACACTACTAATATGAAGAAGATTATTTTGGCGGCAGTTTTAGCCATTGTTGCAGTTAGTGCGCAAGCACAAATGCAGTTTCCTCGCTCGCACGCCGAGGATACCAAGGGTTATATGAGCGAGGCATATTGGAAACTTTGGAACGAGGAGGAGCAGGCTCGCATAGACGCCGACATCGAAAAGTATCGCAAGGCCGATGGCGAGATTGTGCTCAACGACATCAAGCGCAACTCGGAGGTTAAAATTGAGCAGATTTCGCACGAGTTCATCTTTGGTGCGCACATCTTTAACTTCAATCAACTTGGCAAGAAGGAGTACAACGACCGCTACAAGGAGCTATATGGCACACTTTTCAATCGTGCCACCGTGCCTTTCTATTGGAAGGAGTTGGAGCTGGAGCAGGGTAAGCCTCGCTTTGCGACCGAACAGCGTGATACCGAAGAGTTTTGGAACAACTGCAAGGATCCATACGATCAACCGCATTGGCGTCGTCCTTCGACCGACCAGCTCGTCGAGTTCTGCGAACAGAAGGGCATCCAGATGCACGGTCATGTATTGGTGTGGGGCAATAGAAAATTCCAACGCCCAAGTTGGTATTTTAATCTCTTTACCGAGAAGGAGAGGGCCGAGCACAAGCGATTGTTCCCTAACGAGCCTAACCGCTTCCAAAGCAAAGATGCTCAGAGCGACGAGTGGACAGCAATGTCCTTTGAGGAGGTTGCTCAGACCTTCCCTGACTACGCTAAGACAATGCCTCTGGTTATGGAGAACCGCATCAAACAGATTGCAGAGCGCTACAAGGGCCGTTTGCAGAGCTGGGATGTAGTAAATGAGAGCGCCTTGGATTATGACCAAGACTTTCTGCCCGAGAACTATCCAATCTCAAAGAGTCGTTATGGCTTGACCTATGGCGATTACCCATATCACGCATTGAAGTGTGCCGAGAAGTATTTCCCTGCAGAGGTTAAACTCAACATCAACGACTATCACCGTAAGCCTGGCTACACAGCCCAGGTGAAGCGTCTACAGGAGCGAGGTTGTAAGATAGATGTTATGGGTATTCAGATGCACCTATTCAATGTTCAACACTGTATGGACATAGCAAACGGAGCAAAGATTCAGACTCCGTCGCAGGTGCGTGAGTATATCGGTTGGGCATCGGAGGCCAACATTCCGCTCCATTTGAGCGAGGTTACAATTACCGCCCCAAGCCAAGATGAACGAGGATTTATGATTCAGGGTATCATCGCCCAGCAGCTCTATCGCTTGTGGTTCTCACAGGAGAAGATGATGGGTATCACTTGGTGGAATGTTGTAGATAACTGCGGTGTTAAACTCGAGCCTACGGTGTCGGGACTTTTCCACCGAGATATGAAGGAGAAGCCTTGTTATTATGCCCTCGACCAACTCATTAACCACGAATGGAAGACCAATCTCTCGGTTAAACCGAACGATGAGGGAAAGGTGCAGTTCCGTGGCTTTAAGGGCAAATATCGCATCACCTACAAGGATAAGCGAGGTAAGGTGCAGACAATGGAATATATTTTGAAATAGTAAAGGATATGAACTACGATTTAATAGTTATCGGTGGTGGCCCTGCGGGATATGTAGGTGCCATTCGTGCAGCAGAGTTGGGTGCAAAGGTTGCACTAGTGGAGCGTGCCGAGTTGGGAGGTACCTGCTTGAATTGGGGTTGTATTCCAACAAAGGCGTTGCTCAAAAGCGCACAAGTATATCACTACTGCAAAAATGCAAAGTCGTTTGGTGTGGCGATTGAGGGCGAAGTGAAGGCCGATTTGAAGGCAATGGTTGCACGCTCTCGCCAGGTGGCACAGACCACAGGTCGAGGTGTCGAAATGTTGCTCAAACGCAGTGGAGTAGAGGTAATTACGGGCTCAGCAACTCTCATCTCGGCAAACGAGGTGCAAGTTGGCGAAGCGACCTACGAGGCTAAGAATATCCTTATTGCAACAGGCGCATCGCCTCGTGAGGTGCCGTCAATTCCTATCGACCACCAATTTGTACTCTCCTCTCGTGATGCACTCGTTTTGGAGGAGTTGCCAGAGACAATGGTTGTCGTAGGCTCTGGTGCTATCGGTAGCGAATTTGCCTTCCTCTACGCATCGTTGGGCGTGAAGGTTACCGTAGTGGAGTATATGCCGCAATTTATGCCGTTGCTCGATGCCGAGGTGTCGGCAGCAGCCGAGCGAGCATTCCGTCGTCAGCGCATCACCGTTATGACCGATACCGCCGTAAAGGGTGTTTCGGTGGTCGATGGCAAGTGCGTAGTCGAGGTGGAACAGAAGGGCGAAGCAAAGCAACTCGTTGCCGACAAGGTACTTTCAGCTGTCGGTATCAAGTCGAATATCGAGGCTCTCAACCTTGATAAAGTAGGCGTTCAGGTAGAACGAGATAAGATAGTAGTAGATAGCGAGTTCCGCACAAGCGTTCCGACCATTTTTGCGGTGGGAGATATCATTGCATCGCCGGCATTGGCACATATTGCTTCGGCTGAGGCCGTAAACTGCGTAGAGCATATCTTTGGCAAAGCACCAAAGGCTCTCGACTACACTCTGACACCTGCCTGTATCTTCACAACACCCGAGATTGCATCGGTCGGTTTGACCGAGGAGCAGGCGCAGAAGCAGGGCGTGGAGTACAAGGTTGCTCGCTACAACTTTGCTTCGTCGGGCAAAGCGGCAGCAGCGGGCGATAGAGATGGATTTATCAAGTTGCTTTTCGATGCTTCGAACAAACTGATTGGTGCACACATCATAGGCGCCAATGTAGTAGAGATGTTGGGCGAGCCTTCGGTGGCAATGACATTGGGTGCTACGGCAGAGGATCTGGCCCGCACTATCCACGCTCACCCTTCGCTCTACGAGGGCATTATGGAGGCTGCAAAGAGCCTGGAATAGAAGATATTACACATAAAAAAATAGGACTGTTTCTTTGCTGAAACAGTCCTATTTTTACTGATATATAGTGCTTATCCTCTCTTGAAGTAAGGACAAAGACCTGCAGGGTTGCTATGGCCGTGACCGCAAGCCGAATCACCCATTATGTTATAGTAGGCACAATCGTGACACGAATTATATCTCGAACTCGAGCCCGCATTCGCCATTGTATTGCTAACCAAATTGGTCAATCCCTCCCAGGCTGCTTGCGCAATACCTAACTTGAAGAGGAGATAGATTATTCCAACGATAATAGATACTACCAAAACGATATAGAACGATGCTATAAAGAAGAAGTAGAAGTTCACCCAAGTCAGCAAAGTGCATTTCCAGGTTGTACCATCTTTATGGAACAACGCCTTCTTCACATCACTCCACTTATAGAGAGGCAATCCCCACTTATAAATCATATAAGCCAACGCAAATGCAAGTACAATTCCAAATGGGGTAAAGCCACCAATACCTACAGGGAAAGCAAACGGCAAAGAGTAGTGAATCTGCAACTTATAGGCAGCTACCTCCTCGTCATTACCGGCATCGAAAGCCTGCTTTGCTTTATACATAGCATGCATTGCTCGGTACAAAGAGTAGGCGCCAAATGCAATGACGGTTACACCCCAAGCCATTATTACAACGAACAATATCATTGCAACCGCATACGACAATGCATTCTCTTCTCCCAGCATCAACTTTGCCGGATAGCCGATTGCCAAACAAGCCAAAGCGACTCCAAGTACAGCCAAAAGGCCCTTCACATAGAGAAGCTTGAGCATATGCATAAACTCCTCTCTTGTTGTAATTTTCCAGATGAATTTCATAAACTTAAGTTTTAAGGTTGACTATTTAGTAAAAATCTCTTTCGGGTAGACTACATCGCTCAGGAACAGACCCTGCGCAGGAGCTCCGGCACTCGAGCGGGATAGATCTTTAGCCTCGACGATAGCACGAAATTCTTCGACCGTATATCGACCTCGACCTACATCGACCAAGGTGCCAACAATCGAGCGCACCATATTTCGCAAAAAGCGGTCTGCACGAATTGTAAAGCGCAAAACTCCGCCCTCCTCAGGCACCCACTCGGCAACCATTATACGGCATATATTGGTCTTATTGTTGGAGTTGAGTTTGGCAAACGAGGTAAAGTCGCTATATTCGAGTAACGACTTTGCCGCCTCGTTCATCTTATCGACATCCAATGGCTGATAGTTGATCCACGCAGAGTGGCGACGGAACGGATTTTTGACGGTCGAAATATAGTATGTATATTCTCGTTCCTTTGCATCGAAACGGGCATGAGCCTCACCTGGAACAGGTGTTATAGACTCAATAGAGATATCGTGAGGAAGCACCAAATTGACCTTATAAAGCAATTGCTTTGTGTCAAACTCCGCATCGGTGTCGAAGTGTGCCACATAATACGATGCATTTACACCCGTATCGGTACGGCCGGCACCGACAATCTCAACTGAATGGCGCAGTAACTTCGATAGAGCTTGCTCTATCGTCTGCTGCACGGTAGGAGCATCGGGCTGTCGCTGCCAGCCACAATAGGCTGCACCATCGTATCGGAGTTCCAAAAAATATCTCATAATGGACAAAGATAGTAATTATTTGCTCATATACACCATTTTTCACCATTTATTTGTTATCTTTGCGAGTTAAACATTTTACAACACTGAAATAGTATGAAAGTTGCAATTATCGGCTACGGCAAGATGGGGCATGAGATTGAGCAGGTTTTGCTCCAGCGAGGACACTCCGTAGCACTTATTATAGACCAGAATAACACCGAAGATCTCTGTGCCGAGAAGTTGAGCGATGTGGATGTAGCGATTGAATTTACCACGCCCGACACCGCCTACTCGAATGTTCGCACCTGCATCGAGTGCGGAACGCCTGTAGTTAGCGGAACAACAGGTTGGCACGACCGCTTGGAGGAGTTGCAGGCTCTGTGCCGAGAGAAGAATTCGACAATGATTTGGTCATCGAACTACTCGCTTGGCGTAAATATCACCTTCCGCCTTAACCGCTATTTGGCGGAGTTGATGAATCGTTTCGACGGCTACAATGTGGCTATCGAGGAGATTCATCACACTCAGAAGAAGGATGCTCCGAGCGGAACAGCCATTTCGCTGGCAAACGACATCCTCGCAAGGATAGAACGCAAAGAGAAGTGGGTAAACGAGCCTACAACCGAGTCTGAAGCCATCGAGATTGTATCGTTGCGTGAGGGCGCTGTACCTGGTACTCATACCGTAACATACACATCCGAAGATGATAAAATAGAGATCAAGCACACTCTTTTCTCTCGCCGAGCATTGGCTCTCGGTGCGGTAGTTGCAGCGGAGTTTATTGCTCCTCGTAAGGGAGTATTCACCATTGACGACCTATTCGAATAGTTACTATGAAGAAACTTTTAGAGCTTTTGAAGAATCGCTGGACAAAGTTCACCATTGCCAGCATCGTATACATCTTATTGTTTGTAGTGTGGCCAGGCAATCTTTGGCTATTACTCGGATTGCCATTTATCTACGACTACTTTATCTCTCGCCTTATCTATCGTTATGTAGGCACAAAGAATGATGCTTTGCGAGCAAAATATCCGCTCTACAACTCGATTTACGGTTGGATAGATGCGATTGTATGGGCCACCGTGGTGGCACATCTCGTGCACCTCTTCATTTTTCAGTTGTATGTGGTGCCAACCTCGTCGATGGAGAAGACCATCCTTATTGGCGACTACCTCTATGTCAGCAAGTTATCATACGGTCCGCAGGTACCTAATACCCCTGTAGCAATGCCGTTTGTATACAACACACTGCCATTCTCGACCAAGAAGTCCTATTCTGAGTGCGTAAAGTGGGATTACCACCGTTTGCGTGGTCGTGGCAAGGTCGAGCGTGAGGATGTTGTGGTATTCAACTTCCCGGCAGGCGACACCGTACTGCTCGAAAATCAGGCAGCAACATACTACGATGTATTGCGAGAGTATCAGGCTGCACTTGGCGAGAAAGAGGGTAGAAAGCGCCTCTATCAGGACTATACCGTTATCGCTCGTCCGGTAGACAAACGAGAGAACTACATCAAGCGCTGCGTGGGTATCCCGGGCGACACTTTGCAGATTATAGATACCGAGCTTTTCGTAAATGGCGAGGCTCAGCCTGCTTGCGAGGAGCGCCAGCACATCTATTTCGTAAAGAGTACAGCTCCATTGTCGGATTACGCCTTTGCAAACCTCGATATCACCGAGTATAACGGTAGTGCACCATACTACTATGTAGCAACCACCGAGAAGGGTGCCGAGCAGTTGCGCAAGTTCAAGAGCGTAGAGATGGTTGAGCGCTACAACAATACCGAGCCTTCGCTCGATGCATTCCCTCACCACGCCGACTACGCCTGGACACAGGATAACTTCGGTCCGCTTTGGGTGCCACAGAAGGGGGTAACAATCGAACTTACAACAAAGAATCTCCCTCTCTACGAGCGCATTATCGACCAATACGAGGGTCACGATTTGCGTGTAGAGGACGACAAGATATTTATCGACGGCGTAGAGAGCAACAGCTACACCTTCGCAATGGACTACTACTTTATGATGGGCGACAATCGCCACAACTCGGCCGACTCTCGCTATTGGGGATTTGTGCCTGAGGATCATATTGTAGGTAAGGCTCTCTTTATGGCATTTTCGAAGGGCGAGAATGGTATCCGTTGGAATAGAATGTTCAACAGAGTAAAGTAGTCGGAAAGTGGCAGAGCTGAAGGACTCATACCTAACCATTGCCGAACCGGCAGAGGCGATATACAAGGAGCGCAGTAGTAAGTTCCTCACCTACGCCTATCCGGTAGAGAGCGAGGAGGAGATCAAAGAGTTGCTCGATGCTCTGCGCAAGGAGTACTACGACGCCACACACCATTGCTATGCCTATCGCCTTGGTCCTCAGGGCGAAACATACCGTGCAAACGACGACGGCGAACCTTCGGGAACGGCCGGAAAGCCTATTCTTGGCCAACTCCTATCGGCAAACCTCACAAACTGTCTGGTTGTGGTAGTGCGTTATTTTGGCGGCACCAAGTTGGGCGTCTCAGGACTTATTCAGGCCTACAAAGAGTCTACGGCAGATGTTATTGCGGTCAGCAAAATTATCGAAAAGACGGTCGATTGCATCATAAAGATAAACTTCGACTACATTTCGATGAATGGTGTGATGCGAGTAATAAAGGAGATGAATCCACGCATCGACGAGCAGGTGTTCGACAATCTATGTTCGATGACTCTGCGCATCAGAGAGAGCGAAGCGGAACAACTAAAAGCGAAACTACTGAAGGTTGAATACCTTACTATCGAAGAGTAAAATGGCAAATTCGATCTACATAAAGGGGGCGAGGGTACATAACCTCAAGAATATCGAACTCGATATTCCTCACGAGAAGCTGATTGTCGTGACAGGATTGTCGGGCTCGGGCAAATCTACTTTGGCATTCGATACCATATTTGCCGAGGGACAACGCCGCTATGTGGAGAGTTTGTCGGCCTATGCACGCCAATTCCTTGGCCGTATATCAAAACCCGATGTTGATTTGATTTCGGGCATTGCTCCTGCGATCGCCATCGAGCAGAAGGTTTCATCACGCAACCCACGCTCTACAGTGGGTACCGTAACCGAGATTTACGACTACCTTAAATTGCTCTACGCCCGTGTGGGCAAGACCATTTCGCCTATTTCGGGTGCGGAGGTTAAGTGCTACAACACCGACGATGTAGTAGAGTTTCTCCTCTCGTTAGGCGAGGGGGCGAGGGTGGTTATTGCCGTTCCAATGCACCTGGAGAGTGGCGAGAGCATTATCGAGAAGTTGCTCACACTTGTTAAAGAGGGCATTGTACGACTGATGGTCGACGACAAGACCATTCTAATCGACGACTTTATCAAGGAGGTTGATTTGGAGCGCTCTGCAGAAGGTATTTATGTTGTAATCGACCGCTTGCGAGTGATGAGCGACGATGACACGCTCACTCGTATGCGAGAGTCTGTTTCGCAGGCATTTGGCTATGGCACAAATAGTTGCGTAATTATAGAGGGTGAGAACAAGCATATTTTCAACTCTAACTTCACCGCCGACGGTATCGAATTCGAGCGACCAACCGAGCACCTCTTTTCGTTCAACAACCCTATTGGAGCCTGTCCTAAATGCGAGGGATGGGGTAAAGTTACGGGCATAGACGAGGATTTGGTTGTTCCCGACAAATCTCGCACGATATTCGACAACGCCATAGCTTGTTGGCGTGGCGACACGATGCGATGGTTCAGGGATCAGCTTGTGATGAATGCCCACAAGTTCGATTTTCCGATTCATACACCATATCACGCTCTTACCGAGGCGCAAAAACGACTTCTATGGCTTGGAAATAGCTATTTCGAGGGATTAAACTCTTTCTTCGATATGCTCGACTCGCAACGCCATAAGATTCAATACCGAGTGTTGAAGGCTCGTTTTATGGGCAAGGCAATCTGTCCGGAGTGCGAGGGCAATCGTCTGCGCAAAGAGGCGTTATATGTGCATTTTGGAGGTAAAAACATCGCCGAGGTGGTGCGTATGACCATCGACGAAGCGATAGAGTTCTTCTCCTCCGTGTCACTCTCTGAACACGAAAAGAAGAGTTCTGAGCGACTCCTCACCGAGGTGCGCAACCGCTTGCAATATCTGAGCGATGTGGGCTTGGGCTATCTGACACTTGACCGAGGCTCAGCGACCCTTTCGGGTGGCGAGAGTCAGCGCATAAACCTTGCAACATCGCTTGGCAGCAACCTTACAGGCTCTTTGTATATTCTCGATGAGCCTTCGATCGGACTCCACCCACGAGATACACACCGCCTTATCGAGGTATTGAAGCAGTTGCGAGATATGGGCAACACGGTAATTGTCGTCGAGCATGAGGAGGAGGTAATTCGTGCAGCCGACCACATTATAGATATCGGCCCTGAGGCGGGTGCAAACGGTGGC
>JAGBRY010000072.1 GCA_017632115.1 Alistipes sp.
CCACAATCGTGGCCCTTGCGCAGATTGCCTCCTCGCCGAAGGTGTGGATGGAGATCGATGGCGGCTGGCACTTAGTCGAGGTTGTAACACCTCAGATTGAGCACAACCTTTTCGGTGAGCCAAGCTACATACTCCTCGAGATCTGCTTGTGGCAGAAGGAGGTGGCATTATGGTAACATTATGGATAGACGAGCAGAGGTGCGACATAGCTCCTATTTCGACCATTCCGATTGCTTTCGATGCCGCAAAGTTGACCCAAGCCGAAGGGGCAAGAAGTGGGCGTACAATCGAATTGGAACTACCCGCAACACCGGCTAACAGAGCCATCCTCGGTGCATCGTGCGACCTTTTGGCCACCAAGCGTTTCAATATGGAACACCACTCCGCACGCATCGAAAAGTCGGGCATAGAGATCTTTGGAGGTACTGCTTACCTGCTAGAAACAGCCATAAATAATGGTGTTGTCGAGAGCTACACGCTCCGCATCAGCGAGGGTGGCGCAGAGTGGATAGACAATCTCGTGAGCAACAAGTTGTCCGATTTGGATATCCCATTCGAAGCACATCTTAACCTGAGCGACATTGCTACTTCATGGGAGGGAGAGCAAGCGGTCCGTTTTCTACCCGTCTATCGAGGCGACTATATGCCACGCCTATCTTCCACGACATCGCTGCCGGTAGAGAAGGTTTTACTGACCGATGACTACCACCCCTTTATCTCGGTTGCCGAGATGGTGAAGGAGATGTTTGCAAAGTCGGGATATAGGCTACGCAGTAACTTCTTCGATAGTGAATTGGGGCGTTCGCTCTACATAAGCGGCGACTACTCTCGCACCGATAACGGTGCCGCAAAGGCCAAGTGCGACTTCTTTGCCCGACGAGCCGAGGAGGGCATTGCATACGCCGACTACACCGGCAGAGTCTATGCCTCGAATGCCTTCGCTACCCACACAGTGGGGCCGATTGTCGATACGGCAGATCCGGAGGCAGTGGATAGTAGCGGCTCGAAGATGAGCGACACCTTCTGCCGCTACAACTCCTTCTCGAAAAACGATAATGGCGATATCTGCTTTACTCCCAGAATTTCGGTCAAAGCGGGTTTCCTGCTCCACCTCGAGTACTCCACCGAGTACAAGATTCTTTCGAGAAAACAGCTATGCGGTTTCGACACCTTCGAAGGTATCAACGGAGAGCGAATAGAGATCACCCTTGCCAACAACTACTACGACTATCGCAACGAGGCTGAGGCAGACTTCCAATACAGGGCGTTGGTGTTCGACCACATTGACAACCGACAATATCAACTTCTGGCAACGCTGCCAAATGGTGTTGTGGTAGAGGTGGCGAGCTGGTCGGGACGCTCCTCGCTGATATCTACTCCCGCCAAGAAACCACTAAGGTTGGAACTACAGTATCGAGATAACAACAGCTGGATACCCTATACCGGGGATTGGGCTCTGTATGCCGGGTACATCAAGGAGGAGGGAATGGTCGATGTGGAGATGGATTTCCGAATTGCGCCACAAGAGATTTCGGCAGGCGAATCCCTCGTGTTGGATAAGTTTTGGTTCGGAGGGGCCGAAAAGGATATGCAGTTAATCGTTGGTACGGGCACATCGCTACGACCATACTTCTCACTCGTTCCGGGCTACAACTCGAGGTTGGAGTTTAAGGATATTGCTCCTCGCAACATCCGACAGATTGAACTCTTGAGCGCACTCGGCGAGATGTTCAACCTCGCTTTCTACACCGACCGCACACTGAAAGAGTTGCATATTGAGCCACTCGAGGATCTGTACAACGGAGCAGAGATTGTGGATTGGAGCGACCGCATCGACCACTTGAGCGATATAACCATATCGGACTTGGGCGTGGATACTCCTCAGAACTTGGTTCTAACCTACATCATCGCCGACTACGCATCGCAGAGGTTTAACAACGACAACGAAACAACGCTCGGAAGGTGGTGCTTTCGCAATCCGCTCTACGGCACCAACGATTCGACCAAAACTCTCGGCAACAAACTATTCACCACGACATTGAACACCTCGAAGATAGTTGGCAGTGCACCCTCCGCCTCGATTATGCAGGTGGGTGATAGCGGAAATGAGGAGGAGAACATCGAGGTGGCCTTCACCCCTCGCATAGTCTGCTATCGAGGGTTGCAACCTCTGCCCGACGGAGAGAGTTGGGGAACCTCGAGCCGTCTTGACAATTACCCTTACGCCGCCTTTGTGAATGAAACCGATACAAACCTCTGCTTCGAGGAGCGCAATGGTATCGAGGGGCTGAGCCGCTACTACGCTCCGATGCTGGAGCGACAGAGCAATAGTCGACAGATAGTGCTCGACCTACTTCTTACGACAGCCGAAATAGCTACACTCTTCACGAACAATGGTTCGAAACCATCTTTGCGAACACTTTTTCGCTTCAACATCCAGGGAGAGTCTTTGATATTTCGACTTCGAAAGATCGAGAGTTGGGATATCGAAAGTAACATCGTGCGATGCACATTTGAACAAGACCTTAACCACTAGAAAAGATGAACAACAAACGCAAGCTACTTATCTCGCTGCTCGACCACATAGGGCGCACCAACCTCAACTCAGCAATCGAACATATGTGGAACTCGGGACTACTCAACCGAGCGGCACTCGAAAGGCTCTATATCGGCAGCGAGGTGGGGCGCAGGGTGCGTGCAGGAGAGAGCAAAACCAGAGCTATAGAGCAGCTATCCGAGGAGCTGTCGTGCTCCTACGAGAAGGTTAGAGCTGCCGTCTACCACAAAAACAAAACCACACAAAACCAATGGAAACACTAATCAAAATCACAAACGAAGCATCCCTCTGCACCATCGATATTGAGGGTGTTATAGGACTTCCCGATAGCGAGCAGTCGGCTGACTCGGCTCACGGAGCTGCCACCTACGAGCGGGTGAGTCGGGAGATTGAGAGGATAAAGAGCATCGAGGCCAAAGAGGTCGTCGTAAATATCCGCTCGACGGGTGGCGATGTAAACGATGCGATGCTCATCTACGAAGCTCTTGTGGCGCTCGACAAGAAGATTACCACCTGTTGTTACGGCTACACCGCATCGGCTGCAACAATAATTGCTCAAGCGGCAAGTAAAGGGTGTCGCAAAATAGCCTCGTCAGCCCTCTATCTCGTCCACATGTCGAGCAGCGCAATCGAGGGAAATGCCACCGATATGATCGAACGAACCGACCTCCTCAAAAAGACCGACGAGAGAATAGCCTCGCTCTACGCCCTGCGCTCAGGTCGAGATAGAAGAGAGTTCGAGCGACTTATGGCCGAGAATGGAGGACGAGGTCGTTGGCTCACACCCGAGGAGGTTGTCGAGGCGGGGCTTGCCGACACGATTATCGGAATAGAGGAGAGGGTCAGACCCACAAATATCATCGACAGGGTAAAGGGGTGGTTCAACCCCTCTGCCGAGGAGCAAGCCGAGCCGGCACCACTCTCCGATCTAAACATTCTGCATCTACCCGAGAACTCCCTCCTCTCTTCGGCCTCGATCATCGCACTCGAAGAGGGGCAGAACCAAGCCAAGAAGAGCTCCACTGCAATGCAGGAAGATCCTGCACTCGAAGGCACCACCTTGTCGCACAACTCGTTGGCCTATGCCGAGGATTTGCGCAATATCAAAGCCCGAGGATTTTAATTAAAAGCAAATTGCCTTAAAAAAAGCACTTTCACAACTACTTTAAAAACTACTTTAACAACTATGATTATCGAAAATTCAAAAACTTACAATGTAAACGAGGTTGAGAACCTCTTTTTCCGTCCATCATTCTGTGGCAAGTCGGCCGAGGAGTTGGGTATCCGCATCCTCTACAACATGCCTATTCCGACCAAGGTACCTACATTCGGTCACAACTACAACATCCTCGCCGAGTTCTCGTCGGGTTGGCAGGGTGGCACCGCCGCAAACTTCAGAGAGACCGAGATTGCGATGTCGAAGTTGAAGGCTGAGAATGCCTACTCGGCAGAGTCGTACTTCAACTCGGTGTATGAGTTGTTGACCAACTCGGCAGATGTCAACCTTGGCGACCTCTCGGGCACCGACCTCGAGAAGGCCGAGACCGAGCTCTTCCGTCGAGCTATTGTCGAGAGCATCTACGCCACAATGTGGTTTGGCGATGAGGAGGCCGAGGTATCGGACCTCACAAGTTTCACCGGTTTCCTTCGCAAAATTATCGACATCGTCGAGGTGCATGATCCAAATGCCGATGTTGTCATCGAGAAGGATACTCCAACACTTGCCGTACAGGAGATTCTCCACGATGTCTGGATGCAGGCAAATGACGAATTGAAGGGTATCGCCTCGGAGGGCAATCTCGTCTACTTCGTAAGCTCGGATATCTATGATGCTTACCACTTCTACCTCGAGGAGAAGGGTGTTGCCTGCGGCATTGCCGATGCTGGCAACTCTCGTCCGGCACTCTCCTTCCACGGAGTGCCTGTAGTTGAGATTTCGTCGAGCCAATATGGCATAAATCGAGCTCTATCGTTCTGTATTCTCACCGACCGCCGCAACCTCATCTTGGCGTTGAATACTGCCGACTCACCGGAGAAGGAGATTAAGATGTGGTACAACCCCGATGAGATGGAGAATCGCCAGCGAGTAGTATTCCTTGCCGGCACCACAATTGCCGATCCTAACCTCGTTTCGGCTCATATCTTCGACTCGGGAGTAAACTTGTAGTGAATATGGTCGCAACCTATAAACCCGTTGGAGGGGTGGAGAGCGTGGCTCTCTACCCCACCGATGCAGTGATAACAGCACTCTTTTCGAGCGAAGGTTGCGAGGTTGAGCTATCGGGTACACCTGTCGAAGTCCATCTCTTGGAGGATGCATCACAATATGAGGAGTCTTCGGAATTGAAGCATGGCGCAATTATCGTATCACACAAGTTGCACCTTGTGGCCGACAAGGACAATGCCGCAGAGTGGCTTTCCGACGACTTTATCGAACAAGCCTCTTTCGAAGGTTTCATTGCCGTAGTGTCATTGTGTGATGGTCGTCGCATCCTTGTCGGGTACTCCTCTCACCTCGGCAGTGAGCAACCTCTACGACTCGAAAAGATCATCTCCACATCGGGCAAAAGTCTTAGTGAGAGTCCATCTGTAACACTGCAGCTCATCTCACACGACACCGAGTTCTCTCCCATCATCTTATAATCTCAAATATCGATACCAATAATATGGAAAAAGCAAAGACAAAGAATATAATTTGCACCTCGGCACAAAATAGTGCCGATACCCTCTATGCACTTAGTTCGGCAAAGGTCGAGAGCAAAGAGTTTTGGCGATGGGGCTCCGATAACAACCTTCCCGAAGCTTTGGCCGTATTGTCAAGGCGAGCGACTGCCCATCGCCGCATCATCAACGACAAGGCCGACTACATCTCGGGCAAGGGATTTAATTATGACTGTACGGCGCCGTTGTTGGGTAATATCGTGAGGCGAGCCAACGGCAACGATGAGTCGTTGCGACAGATTTTGAACAAGTTGGCATTCGACAAATCGCTCTTTGGCAACGCCTTTTTGGAGTTGGTAACCGACGAAAATCACTCATTCCTGTCGCTCTACCACCAGGATGCCACCCATTGTCGTGTAGCCAAGGATTCGCAGCACATTCTGCTTCATCACAATTGGATGCAATTTCGCCCAAGCGAGGCCATTTCGCTACCACTCTACCCCGCCTTCGAGAAGCAGAGCGACGGCACACTCCGCTCTGTCGTACACTACAAGGACTATGAGCCTATGTTCGAGCACTACGGAGTACCGCAATACATTGCCGGCTTGAATGTCTCGGCCATCGCCTACAAGACCGATCGCTGGAACATCGCCCGATTGGACAACTCGTTTCAACTCTCGGGTGTGATGATGATAGATAATGCCGTGGATAGCGAGGAGGAGGCTTCGAGGTTGGCCCGTATGGCCGAGCAGCGATTTGCCGGTAAGCCCGGACAGGTGATGTTTATCATCCGTGATGAGAGCTCCGACGACAACTCTCGCTTCATCCCGCTCGAGTCGCAAAATGATGGCGATTGGAAGGAGTTGCACGACCAGGCCACAAGCGATATCGTTGTGGCGCATTCGTGGTTCCGTTCGTTGAGTGGTCTGGACTACTCGACAGGCTTCAGCGCCGAGCGCATTTTGCACGAGTACGAGGTGGCTCTGAACACCGTAATTCTCGGTGAGCAGAGCGAACTCTTGGAGCCTATCACCCATGCCATAAACAGAATTTTGCAGATCGACTGCTCCTCGCTCGAGATTATCAACCGTCCACCTACCCGCTCGAAGCCTGGCTATATGAAGGTTTGGGAGGCTCGCAAGGCCGATGGCTTGGAGTACGACGAGAGCGACGAAGAGCAGCAGAAGTTCCTTGCCGAGCTGGGCAAAACCTCCATTAAATCAGACAATTAACCCTATGAAAAATCTTATTACAAATGAACAAGTTATTTCGTTGGCTTTTGGTGATGGCGAGTATCTGTCGCCGGAAGTTATCCTCGATTCGGACATTGCTTTGGCAGAAGATCGCTACATTTTGCCGGTGGTGGGAGCAGAGTTGCGTGAAGCGTTGCTTGACGGCTCTTATCCGACTCTTCTCGACGATTTTGTCGCACCTGCGCTCGCTATGGCAGTCCGTACAATAGTTCAACCGGCCTTAAATGTCCGTACCGGTCAGGCGGGATTGCAAATCTCTTCGTCGCTGAGAGCCGACTCCTCGACAAAAACCGCTATGCAGTCGCTACAGAAGTCGTTGCGTCTGCGCCGTCAGGCTCTGCTAAAACGATTGTCAAACCATCTGAAGGAGCATGCATTGGAGTTTCCGGAGTATGCCCCTGGAGAAGATGCGATGCAAAGATGTTCGCTCTATGGAGGCTATATACAGATGCGCTAACGGAGCAATTCTCGGTTTGGCAGCACTCTTCGCACCGACAAAACCGTTGGTTTTGTGCGCCCTTTCGTTTATCCTTATCGACTTCGTTACGGGAGTTATTGCCTCCCGCTGCGAGGCGAAACAGAGGGGAGAGAGGTGGTACTTCTCCTCGCACGAGGCGTGGCGCACCATTCGCAAAGCGGGATTTGTACTGCTCACCATCTCGATGAGTTGGCTTATCGAGTGGTGCATTCTCGACTTCATGACGCTCAACCTCACACGCATACTTACAGGGGCAATCTGCGGTGTGGAGATGTGGTCGTTTTTGGAGAACGCCTCGGTGCTGAGCGATACAAAGCTATTCGGGTGGCTACGCAACTATGTTAAACGAAAAGTAGAAAGAGAAATTGGAGAATATGACAAAGATTAGCAGAGGTCTACGCAACAACAACCCCGGAAATATCCGTATTGGAAACTTCCGCTACAAAGGTGAAAAGGCAAAGAGCAGCGACTCTGAATTTCGCCAATTCGAGAGCGTTGAGTGGGGCTACCGAGCGATGTTTGTACTACTGCACACCTACGCCACAAAGCGTGGTTGTCGCACCCTGCGAGAGATTATCAACCGCTATGCACCGCCTACGGAGAACTTCACCGACGGCTATATTCGTTGCGTAGCAAATGCCACCCACCTCTCACCCGATGAGCCTGTTTCGACAACCGACGGAGCTATGATGACCGCCATTGTTGCGGCGATGTCGGCGGTCGAGAACGGCACAAAGGCCGATATCGCCGCAGTTTGGTGTGGTTGGCAACTTTTTATTGCAGATTTTTCGGAAAAATAGTTATCTTTGTGATAACTATGAGGGGCATATCCGAAAATATAGCAAATCGTATTGCAAAGATACCTATGGCGATGGTGGTCGTACCATTTGCCTTGGGTATCTTTTTTGCTGATGCAGTAGAGGTACCCGTATGGCTACTCTTTCTCGCCTGCGTGGTGTCGCTCGTTGGTGTAATTACCCTCACCAAATGGTGGCAAAACTGCGCACTCTTTGCGATGATTTTTATGGTGGGCTCACTCCTTCACTCTGTTTCGTATCGAGGAGAGGTAGAGTATGGCAAACCCCTCGATATGCTCCTCAAAATCGAAACTTCTTCTGCTGAGCGCAAAGGTTACACCTCGGCCGAAGCAGAGATCAAAAGCTGCGAAGATGGCTCGCTCAACGATCGCAAAGTGGTTGTTTGGGGCGACTCTCTGACCCATTTCCGAGCAGGCGACAGAATTCGTCTTACCACTCCGATACGGCCATTCCGAGCCGAGCGAGAGCAGTATGCCCGACTGATGCACCACCGAGGATTTGTGGGCTCCATCTCGGTAAATCATCGTGCCACCTACGAATATATCCCAGCCGAAAAGCGAACTCTGCACGATTGGGCGGTCGAGCGACTGCAAGGGGCAATGGCTGAGGGCAATGGTCGTGCAATAGTCCTGGCTATGGCCACCGGCGAGAGGAGTGAAATCTCCCCCGAACTGCGCCAACATTACTCTGCAAGCGGAGCTTCGCATCTGTTGGCTGTGTCGGGTCTGCATATCGGTATCGCCTTTATGCTGATAAACATTCTGCTTTTGCCATTGGTGCTGTTGCGCTACGGAAATCTACTTCGCTCGGTATTGGCTATTGCGCTGATTTGGCTCTATGTATGGCTCTGCGGCATGTCGCCAAGTGCGGTGCGTGCCGCCATAATGTTCTCGTTTCTGCAATTTTCGCTCTCGTCATTGCGTGAATATGCCAGCATAAACATCCTTGCCGGCACAGCCTTCGTGATGTTGGCTCTCAACTCGCATCTATTGTTCGACATCTCGTTCCAACTCTCGTTTATTGCCGTTGCGGGCATTATATTGTGGGGTATGCAACTCTATTGCATATGTGCCTCTCGCTTCAAGATAGTCAACATTATCGTCGGAATTATATTGGTTGGCATCGCCTCGACGCTGGCAACAATGCCACTTGTGGCAAACACCTTCTCGACGGTGTCATTAGTCGGAATTTTGATAAATCCTGTGGTTATTCTACTTGCCAACATAGTGGTATTGTCGGGCATTCTGGCATTGGCCCTGCCATTTACCGCACCTATGGCCGAACTCGCAGCCGAGTGGCAAAACCGCATTGTCGAGTGGGCGGCATCATTGCCTTACGGACACTTCGATATCACCATTTCCGACGCAATGATGTGGGCCATTTATGCACTATTTACCACCATTACCCTCTCACTTTGGTTGCTACCAAAACGAGAAAAAGAGCAGAAAATTGAGGGATAATTACTATCTTTGCAGAGATGTTTACAAACGAGGAGTTTTCAATACTGTGCAGTGCTGAGGTTGCTGCCGCCATTCGGGAGAATATCGACCGCAAGCCGACCGATATCGCCCTCGACAGGCATATACCTCACGCCTCGGTCGTAGCTACACAGGTCAAGAATCTGCAAAAATGCCGCACCAAGCTACCGTCATACTTTGCGGTGCAGGCAATAGTGCCGACACTCGCCTACGAGCAATCGTCGAGCGAAGAGTGCGCACTCCGCAAGCAACTCTCGGGCGAGAGTGTTCTCGATTTGACCTGCGGACTCGGTGTCGATGCCTACGCCCTATCTAAGCGCTTTAAGAGGATTGTCACAATCGAGCGTAACGAGATGGTTGCCGAGGTCGCACGAGAGAATTTCCGCCGACTCGGGGCCGAAAATATCGAGGTTGTCTGCTCCTCGGCCGAGGAGTTTCTCGCAGGCTGCACCGACCACTTCGATTGGTGCTTCTCCGACCCCGATCGCCGAGGTGAAAAGGGAGAAAAGTTGGTGCGCTTGGAGGATTGTTCGCCCGATGTGGTGGAGTTGATGCCCACTCTGCAAAGAGTCGCAGACCGTATATGCATAAAATGTTCACCGCTCTTCGATGTCGACGAGGCATTTCGCCTGTTTGGTGACTGCTCGGTCGAAACGGTATCGCTCTCGGGCGAGGCGAAGGAGGTGAATATCTATATCGACGGCTCGACACCACGCCTCTCGGCCGTAGCAATCGGCATGAGTGAGTTCTCGTGCAGTGTCGAAGAGCGCAACTCTGCAAAGTGGAGTGCTCAGCCGAATGACCTCTCGCAATATCGCTATATAACCCTTCCCGATGTGGCATTGCAACACACCCGAATGGTGGCGACAGCCTTCGAAGGCAAGTGCGATGTCTGGTCTAATAACGGCGTGGCCCTATCGGTCGAAAAGCCGACAAATGTTTTGGGACGCACCTTCGAGGTGGAGGCAATATACGAGATTGACAGTGCGTTTAAGAGGTTGATGAAGGGGCGCAAAGCGGAGATATATCGCCGAGATTTTCCTATGGCGAATGCCGAGATCTGCAAGCGCTATCGCTGCTCGGAGGGTGGCTCTGAGAGGTGGTGCTTCACCCGTATCGGCGAGAAATTTTTAGCAATCAAGATGAACAAAATATGAGAGTTGTAGTTATTGGTAGCGGAAATGTTGCGGAGTCGTTGGCTCAGGCTATAGCCGAGGCGGAAGGCCTGGAGTTGGTGCAGGTTTTTGCCCGCAACGAGGAGCGTGGTCGCAAGGTGGCAGAGTTGGCTCATAGCGAGTGGAGCAACACCTCGCTTGCCGAGGCCGATTTGTACCTTATTTCGGTTAGCGACAATGCTGTAGCAGGGTGTGCAAAAGTGTTGCATATCCCTCAAAATGCCGTTATCGCCCACACTGCCGGTTGTTGTCCGATGGAGGCACTCGCACCACACACTCATCGTGCGGTATTCTACCCGTTCCAGACCTTTTCAGTCGGTCGCAAGGTCGATTTCTCGAAGGGCTACATCTTTGTGGAGGGTGCAACGGACCACGCCTTGCAGAGCGTAGAGAAGGTGGCGCACGCTCTCACGCCAAAGGTGCTGCCTGCCGACTCGGCACGCCGAGCGGTAATTCATCTTTCGGGAGTCTTTGCCTGCAACTTTGCAAATGCCATGTATGCCAATGCTGCCGAGGTGCTCGCAAAAGAGGGACTGCCATTCGATATTGTAGCGCCCGTAATCGAGGAGACGGCCAAGAAAGTCATCGAGGTCAAGGACCCCGCAACAACGCAGACCGGCCCTGCCCGCCGAGGCGATAGTCAAACCCTCGAGCGTCATCGCAAGATGATGGCTGAGGAGCCGCAGAGAAGAGATATTTATGATAGAATAAGTGAAGATATATGGCACAGAACAAAAACTTCAAAGAGCTTTTAGCCGATGTCGAGGCTATTGTTTTCGATGTCGACGGAGTGATGACCGACGGTGGAATTATACCGTTGGCAGATGGCGATTTCATCCGCAAATACAACGCCAAAGATGGCTATGCGTTGGCATATGCCGCATCGCACGGTTTTAACATCGGTGTTATCTCGGGTGGCTTCGGCAAGACCTTGGAGAGTCGTATGAACCGCCTCCATATCGAGCATCGCTACCTCGGTTGCATGGATAAAATAGCCGCTATCGACGACTTTATTGCAAAGACGGGCGCAAAGCGTGAAAATATCATCTATATGGGCGACGACATTCCAGATTTGGAGGTGTTGCGATATGTCGGTATTCCGGTAGCTCCGGCCGATGCATGCAGCGAGGTCTTGCAGGCGGCAATATATATCTCGGAGCACAAGGGAGGCGCAGGTGCTGTGCGTGATATCATCGAGCAGGTATTGCGAGTGAAGGGTATGTGGGCTCTCGACTCGAAAGGAGTCATTGCCGAGGACTCCAAAGAGGTTGCCTCACGATAGTATGCAGGAGATCGAGCGTAAATACCTGACTGCCGACGAAGAGTGGCGCAAGGAGGTGAGCTGTTCGATGCGTATTGCGCAGGGATATCTGTGCAGCCATCGAGTTACCGCCCGTGTGCGCATATGCGACGACAGAGGTATCCTGACCTTCAAGACCAAGAGCCGAGATGGCGGATTGAGCCGTTTCGAATGGGAACGCACCATTCCGCTCGGTGTAGCAGAGCGACTGCTTGCCCGCTGCAATGGCGTTGTGGATAAGGTACGCCACATTGTCGAGTACGAGGGGCACACCTTCGAGGTAGATGAGTTCAAGGGCGAGAACGAGGGACTTATCGTTGCCGAGGTGGAGCTCTCAAGCCGCAACGAAGAGGTTACACTCCCGGCGTGGTGTGGAGAGGAGGTTACAGGCATAGGGTGTTTCTACAACTCGTTCCTATCGAAGATGCCTTTCAAGCGTTGGAAAAAATAGAGGAGTAAGTGGCAAGCCACATACTCCTCTTTTAGTTATGCCCCTTAACGGCTCACATTGCCGCAAAGAGGTTACCTTCTCTTAGCGCCCCACTTTGGAGTGATACCGATAAATATCTCGAAGTTAATACCCGGCATTGGGCGTGAAAGAACCGAGAGGTACTCCTCGTTGAAGAGGTTATTTATCGTGCCCTTCAGCGATAGGTCGGCCCACTTGAACACCAGCACCTTTTCGAGCGAGATGTTCGACATAAAATATGGCGGGAGTTTGCCCGTAAGTGTGATGTCGTTTGAGGACATCGTAAATCGCTCGGAGTAGTAGCACCACTTATAGATAAACGACCATCTGCGCCACGACAGACGACCTGTAACAGTCGAGGAGAGTTCCGGGACATATGGCAACTGCTTGCCTACCGATTGGTCGGCTGGGGTACGAGGCTCACCGCAGTTTATCGAAGGGGTCCACGAGAAGGTTCCGTTCAATCCCAACTGCCACTCCTTTGCCAAGACGACATTCAGGTCGGCCTTCAGCTCCACGCCATAGGCGTGAACACTCTTGATATTATCAGGCGAGAAGAATCCTTTGGGCGTTGGTAACCAGATAATCCAATCTTCGATGAAGGAGTCAAACCAGGATGCCGAGCCACTCAACGAATATACCCCCTTCTTGCCCACTGCGAATGACAATCCTGCATCGTAGGTCCATCCGCTCTCTTTTCGTAGGTCGGGATTTCCACCCGGCAAGAAGTACAAATCATTTAACGACGGGAAGCGATAGTTGCGTGAAACAGAGGCTTTTGCTGTTATATTGCCAACTTTCGAAAGCACTCCGTCAACAAAAAATGCGGGTATAATCGGAGTCCACTCCTTGCCGAACATCTCCTCACGAACAACCACCGAGAGTCCTAAGCGGTCGATTGGTCGCCACTTTGCCGAGAGCGAGCCCGAGAGTTCGGGGCGACCTTTGCGATAGCCAACAATCGCCTTATTCCCGTCTTGGCGTATAATGTTTTTATCCTCGCTCTCTACAATATGTTGATGCAGTGAGAGATTTGCTGTGAAGAGCCACTTTTTGCCTATATAATACTCGCCATCAACCTGACCGTAGAAAGTGTTGATGCGACTGCGTGAACGAGTCATATGTGCCATTACACCATTGCCCAAATCACGCTTGTAGTCATATGCCATCCAGGTATATATGTAGCCCGCTTTTGCACCGAGTTTCCAATTTTTGCGGAGATGATCCCACGAAACCACACCTCGGAAGGTCTGCTCACGCTGACGATTGTCGAAGTTGGTGGCGCTGCCATGATCGACTGTAAGCATAGGCAGTTCACGATTGGAGTTGATATACCACGCATTTAGCCCCAGTCGGTCACCCTTGCCCGTATTGTAGTAAACCTCCTGCAGAAGGTGAAAATCTCTATATGCACCGCTGCGGTTGCGCTCTATCGGGTAGTATTGGTCGATGATATTCATCTCCTCATCGTAGACATTAACCTTCTTGTCGTGGTTGCGGTATTTATAGTCGTTTGGCGACGACGAGAAGACCGCACGAGTAGAGGTCTGCCAATGGTCGTTGCCATAGGTTAAACGGAGGAACTCGTCGAAGGTTTTGAACGAGCCTATGCCCTGAATATATTGCACGCCAAAGCCATCTGCATCTGCAGGTTTGGTTGACAACTTCACCGAGCCACCCAAACCACCACCCGTTTCATTTACCGAAGAGGTGCCGTGCAGTAGCGAGGCATCGTCGATAAAATAGGAGGGAATCATCGAGAAGTCGGTCATTCCGAGCATCGGATTGTTTATCTTCATTCCGTTCCACGACACCTGCGTATGCGAGGGCGATGTACCTCGGAATGATACCGTCGAGAGCGTAGCACGACCATAGCTCTTTACAAAAATCGAGGAGTTGAAGGTGAGCACATCGGCCATCGAGAGCGAGATGTTCTCCTTGAGCACTACCGAGTCGAGTTTGGTCTGTTGAGTACCAATCTCCTTCATTGGCCGCTGACCGTAGATTGGCACCTCGGGGATGTCGATACCCCTGGTTGCCCAATCCTTATACAGACTCTCCTGTGCCGCTGCGAAATAGGGAGCAAGAGCGACAAGTGCTATTAGTAAAATCCTCTTCATGACTCTCTACACTCTATTTCCAACAAAAAGCACCGGGGGTAACGCCCACATAAAATTTATCGATGAGTTCTCGCTCTTTCGAGTAGCGATATATCATACCCTGCTGCTGATAGTCAATCGCATCGGCAATGTAGACATCGCCCGACTCGGGGTCAGTAGTCAAACCATAATATATGGTGCCATTATATGGCAGAAACGGCTCTGCCGGCAGATATTCCGCTGTTACATCCATCTCCCAAACATCGTCGTTAAGCCAATAGATTTTATCCTTTGCGCCATTGAGTTGCACCTCCGAAGGGGTATCACCAAATTCGAAATAGAAACACCTCTCTATCTCGAATTTCTCGGCATCTATTCGATACAAGGCCGGTGCTTCGTTGCCATAAGGCGAGTCGGTATATCCACCATCGGTTACGGTCCACAACTTATTGTTGCAATCCATAACCAACGATGTTGGCTGAATGCCCACCACAAACTCATCGACTACCTTGTCGGTTTCGGTGTCGATTTTGATGATGCGGTTTTGATACGACCAACAATTTACATAGAGATATTTGCCATACTGCACCATCTGCTCGGTCGAACCACTCTCCTTTGTCATATTAGGCACCTCGATATAACCTATTATTTCGTAGCGCTTGGGGTTGACAATAAAGATACGATTATCCCAAATCTGCGTGATATAGGCCTTCTCATCAGATACGAAGTGAATATATCGTGGCGAGGTGAGATTTGTAATGCGCCCCTTCTCCTTGAAGGTGTTAGGGTCAATGGCAAAGACCACATGTGAGTTATTGACTACAACCCAACCAACGCCATTGCGGATAATCATCGACTGCGCAACATCGCCCAACTTCATTCCGTTGGCACGGGCAAAAACCTCGTTTTCGACCCTTTTCGTTGCGGGGTTGTAGTATGAAAGTGTGGCGTTTCCATATTGGAAATTGCCTTCGTTCAAGCAAAATAGTCCTCTACCCGACTCGTTGAAATCCTCGGTATAGATATAGTCCCACTTCATGCAACCGCCAAATGCGATCGCAAGCATCAACACCAAAGTATGGACTACTCTCCTTGACATAAAAAAGTCTTGATTTATTCGAAGTTAAGGTCTTTGAAGCCGGACACCTCGGTAGATAGCTCGCCAAGATGGCCACTTTGGGCATTGACGGCACACTGCACCTTCACGAAGTTGACATAATCCAACTCAACACTTTCGCCTCCGGCATCTATCGCATTGGAGATATCAAACTTATTATTTTTGCCCTTTGCTACGAAATCGGTAGGGCTAAAATTGTCGGCATAACCCCAATCATAGCACGGGTTTATCCAATTTACACCATCATTATAGTTACGAGCCTGCAGGCATGTACCTGTCAAAGTGTAGCTATCCTCCTGAATCCACGCAGGATAGTAGTAGTCCTGGCCATGATATGCTTCGATATAGCCTATTTCGCCGCTATTACCTTGATTGTCAGTCCACTTTACCGCCGCCTTTGGAGCCGATGGACGATAGTAGGTGACGGCATAGTTTTGGATTGTTTCGGCCTTGCCGCTCTCCGAACCCGCCAGCTCATACCAAGTGTCGTCGGGCTGACCATTCTCATTCTCATCCTTCATCACCCACACAACAGCAGGTTCCGAAGAGCCATCGAAGGCATTTCCTCGTACCGAAAAGTCGTATCCCGGAAAGTTGAAAACATTGTGGTCGAAACCAACAACTATATATCCGCCAAAACCGCCGAGCGAAACATCCAAATAGTTTGTCAGTCGCTTCTCGGCATATGCCACGGCCAATTCGAGAGTAACCTCCGTACCATCGAAACCGCCTATCGTCTTTTCGTTGATAAACTGGCCCGGTGCAGGGGTGTATTCAAAAACTTTCGACCATTCGGCATGTACCGCTGGTTGCGTGGAGGAGTTCTCCTCGTCTATAATGCAAGACGAGGAGCCCACCACTAAAAATCCTAAAACTAAACCTCTAAAAAACTTATTCATTTACTGTTGTTTTATCAAAACGAACGGCAACATCATCGTACGCAAAATATCCCGGCAACATAAAGCCGTAAGCGCCATACATATCGGGCGAGCCAACAATGTTAAACTCGACCTTTACCACCGCACCAAGCGACGACATATCCCATTTGGTCCAAGTCGAAACATAATCAAGACCTTGACCGAGATAGAACTCTACCGTTGTAGCCTCTGCGTCGTCAGCACTCTCGTAGCCGTAGGCAACAATCTTCAAGTATGACGACTCCGAAGGGGTATATGTACCACCAAAGTCGCTCACGCCATTTGCAAGGTTATTATATACATAGGTAGTGTTTGTCACCCACATATGGTCAATAACTCGGGCCGTCTCGTCGCCAAACTCGAAATATATCAAACGGTCCATCATTCCCATACCCGAATCATCGAGATAACCGAAATGTACACAGAAGTTTTGCGAACCATTTGCACCACCCTCAACATTGTAGGCCTGCAAATCACACAAATAACTGCCTTGCGAAGGGTCGTTACCAACATAGTTCGAAATACCGGCGTGGCCACCCATACCATACAAGCTATATGCAGGATAGTATGCCAATTCGGTATTACCCTCATCGTACCACGAATATCGAGCATTACCATTTCCGTAAGGACCATCAGGAATAAAATCACTCCAATAGGTCGAGCTCGCCTCCGAACCCTTGTAATCCGCATCCTCGAATGTCAGAACCCTCAAATCATAAGTAAGCTCGGGAGTTTGCTCTCCGCCTTCGGGATTAGTACCGGGATTGTTTCCATCCTCTCCGCCGGGAGTACAACCAATTGCCAATGCACCCATAAGTGTAGCCGCCAGAAGTTTAAAATTCTTCTTCATAACCTTTAATTTTT
Organism: Alistipes sp.; assembly: GCA_017632115.1. Classification (GTDB taxonomy): domain Bacteria; phylum Bacteroidota; class Bacteroidia; order Bacteroidales; family Rikenellaceae; genus Alistipes. The sequence goes on from JAGBRY010000072.1 coordinate 17,187, forward strand.
TTGTGTGTTTAAAAATGTGTTTATATGGCTATTGCGTCATTAGGTTGTAAGTTCGCACAATAACAACAAGATGCAATACACCCCTGCTGTTAACGCACTTCGACTACAAAGTAATTATGCAATAAAAAATAGTCGATTTAAGCCCATATTCCAGCAGGCAAAAACCCATTAAAACACAAGGTAGGTCTTCTGACTTATCCCATTTATCACGCCTTCCCGATTTTGATCAGTGGCAAAGAGTGCGATAAACAAACTCCTGACGGAGTGGGATTTACAGCAACTGGCATTGTCCCAGACTTTCACTGGATTCCCTTTTAACCTTTCGTAGCGCAAAGCTCATCAAGGCTCCTTATGTGGTGCAAAGATAGTGATTTTTTCTTTAGGTGATACTCCATGGTCGATTTTTTTTGACGGCACCCTCCCATTACAACATCGGTATGCCACAAAAAGAAGACTCCTCGGAGTGTACGATTGTACAACCCCGAGGAGCCTTACTATTTTAGATAAATCCTTATTGCAAAGAATTAGTCTACATTGATATCCTTGTTTACATTCTTAGAGCCGATCAAAGCGTAGTAGAGCAAGAATGCAAGACCTGCAACGATTACCCAGTAGCTTACGAGGTAGTTGCTTGTGAGGTCAACAACTGCGTTCTGAACAAATGGGAGGATACCACCACCGCAAACCATTGCCATGAAGATACCTGCACCCTTCTCGGTGTACTTACCGAGGCCCTCAACTGCGAGGTTGAAGATACCGCCCCACATAACCGATGTGCAAAGACCGCAGAGAACGAGCAATGCTGCATTTACAGGAACCTCTGCCAAGCCGAAACCTGCAGTACCCTTGAATACAGGGAGGCTAACACCAACCTGAGGCAAGAACATTGCGCCCAAAACGAGAACCAAACCTACGCACGAAACTGCAGTAAGCATTGTCTTAGCCGAAACCTTTGCACCGAGAGCAGCACCCAAAAGACGACCTACGAGCATAAGCAACCAATAGGTAGCGGTAACTGTTCCTGCGATAGCCTCAGCACCCGACTCAACATTCAAACCGCCATTCTGCAACCACTTCTGCAATACATTTGGAATACCTACCTCAACACCTACATAGATGAAGATAGCAACAGCACCGAGTACGAAGTGACGGAACGACATTGGACCATACTGCGACTTCTCCTCAACCTTTGCACCTACAGTTGGATTCTCAGGAATCTTGGTGAGCAAAATTACAACAAATGCAACAGCGAAGATAGCCAACGCAATCCACATCAATGGGAATACATCGCTAATCTGAGCCTTTGCAATGCTTGGTACGAATACACCTGTGAGGAAGATCACAGCAGTACCCATCAACGAGTTGAACGAGCCTCCCACCTGAACGAGCTGGTTACCACGGTTACCACCGCCACCGAGCTTGTTCAACATTGGATTAACCACGATGTTGAGCATACACATCGAGAAACCTGCTACGAAAGCACCCAAGAGGTAGATACCGAA
>JAGBRY010000073.1 GCA_017632115.1 Alistipes sp.
CACAGGCGACCTCGGCGAGTTGAAAGAGCGTCTCGTTGGTATCAACCGTGTAACAAAGGTTACAAAGGGTGGTCGTACATTCAGCTTCTCTGCAATTGTTGTAGTAGGTAACGAGAACGGTGTAGTAGGCTACGGCCTCGGTAAGGCATCGGAGGTTGCTTCGGCTATCGCAAAGGGAACAGAGGATGCAAAGAAGAACTTGGTTCGTATTCCTGTAATCAACGGTACCATTCCTCACAAGCAGGAGATGCGTTTCGGTGGTTCTGAGGTTATGATCCGTCCGGCAGCTCCAGGTACCGGTATCATCGCCGGTGGTGCGATGCGTGCAGTGTTGGAGTCGGTAGGTATCAAGAATGTGCTTGCAAAGAGCAAGGGTTCGTCGAACCCACACAACCTCGTAAAGGCTACTGTAGGTGCACTCTGCGAGTTGCGTGACGCATACACTGTGGCACAGACCCGTGGTATTTCACTCAAGCAGGTGTTTAACGGTTAATTTTTAAGGAAGAACTATGGCAACATTGAAGATTACACAGATTAAGAGCCGTATCGGTTCGACTGCACAGCAGTGCAAGAACCTCGATGCACTCGGCCTTCACAGAATTAACCACACCGTAACTCACAGCGATTCAGCTATCATCCTTGGTATGTTGAACAAAGTGAAGCACTTGGTAAAGGTTGAAGTTGTTGAGGAGTAGGCTCCCGCATAGAAAGTATAAATTACTAATTAAGGAGGAAAATTTAAATGGAACTCAATAATCTTAAACCCGCAAAGGGTTCGACACACCACGATAAGCGTGTAGGCCGTGGTGCAGGTTCGGGACATGGCGGTTATTCGACCCGTGGTAACAAGGGTGCGCAGTCTCGTTCGGGCTATTCGCAGAAGTTGGGCTTCGAGGGAGGTCAGATGCCATTGCAGCGTCGTCTTCCTAAGTTCGGTTTTACGAATCTTAAAAGAGTAGAGTTTAAGCCAATCAACCTCTCGACTCTCGATGCTCTCGTAGCAAAGACAGGCGTAGCAGAGGTAAATATCGACACATTGGTAGCAGCAGGTTTCGTATCGGGCAACGACCGTGTGAAGATTTTGGGCAATGGTGCATTGACTGCAGCTGTAGCAGTAACTGCTCACGCTTTCTCGAAGAGCGCAGAGGCAGCTATCGTAGCAGCAGGTGGTAGCATCGTAAAGTTGTAATCAAACAGGCTAAAACCTAATTTCTATGAAAAGTTATCTGATTGTTGGTATCATCCTCTTGGCTATCGTAGCCTTGATGTTTACCAATAAGAAGTTTTTGGAGACAGTCAAGAATATATTCAAGATCGAGGAGTTGCGTAAGCGTCTTGGTTACACCGCTCTCTTGGTTTTGATATATCGCTTGGGCTGTTATGTGGTAATTCCGGGTATCGACCCAAATCTCTTGGGTGAGGGTTCGGGCTTGGCAAACCAGATGGACAGCAACAACCTTTTGGGCTTGCTTAACGTATTCTCTGGTGGTGCATTTGCCAATGCCGCAATCTTCGCACTCGGTGTTATGCCATACATTACCGCCTCTATTATCATCCAGTTGCTCGGCATGATGGTTCCTGCCGTTCAGAAGGTGATGAAAGAGGGCGAGAGCGGACGCCGCAAGATGAATCAGTGGACACGCTTACTCACTATCGGTGTGCTTGCGTTGCAGGGACCTGCCTATGTGGCAAACCTCTACAACCAGCTTCCTGCTGAGGCGTTTATCTTCGGATCGAGCGTATTGTTCACCATCTATGCTACCATCCTCCTCATCTCGGGTACTATGTTCGTGATGTGGCTCGGTGAGAAGATCACCGATAAGGGTATCGGCAACGGTGTATCGTTGATTATCATGATCGGTATCGTGGCTCGTTTGCCACATGCCTTGCTCGCTGAGTTGAGTGCTCGTTTGAACACTTCGACCGGTTCGCTTATCATGATTATCGTCGAGTTGATCCTGCTCTTCTTGGTATTCTTGGCAACCATTGCAGTAGTACAGGCAGTCCGCAAGGTACCTGTACAGTATGCGAAGCGTATCATCGGCAACAAGCAGTACGGTGGTGTTCGTCAGTACATTCCTTTGAAGATGAATGCGGCAAATGTAATGCCAATCATCTTTGCACAGGCTTTGATGTTCATCCCAATGTTGTTTGCCAATGTAGCACCTAAGTTTGCCGGCGCATTCGCCGACATGACAGGTGTGTGGTACAACCTTACGCTCGCAGTGTTGGTAATCGCATTTACATTCTTCTATACTGCGATTATCATCAACCCTCAGCAGATGGCTGACGATATGAAGCGCAACGGCGGCTTCGTACCAGGCGTTAAGCCGGGTAAGGCAACCGTTCAGTATATCGACGGCATTCTGACTCGAATCACCCTTCCGGGCTCAATCTTCCTTGCACTCGTGGCAATTTTGCCGGCATTGGCAATGAAGTTCTTGGGTATTCAGCAGGCGTTTGCATACTTCTTCGGAGGTACATCGTTGTTGATTATGGTAGGAGTGGTTCTTGACACTCTGCAGCAGATTGAGAGCCACCTTTTGAATCGTCACTACGATGGTCTTATGAAGACCGGACGCATTCAGGGTCGCCACTAAAAAGCCAAAACATCGAGTTTTAAGATGATATATCTGAAAACAGAAGAAGAGATCGAGTTGCTCCGTGAGAACAACATTTTGGTGAGTAAGACTCTCGCCGAGGTTGGTCGCCACATTAAACCGGGCGTAACCACGAAGCAGTTGGATAGAATTATCGAAGATTTTATCCGTTCGCATGGTGCAACTCCGGCTTTTCTTGGATACCAAGGCTATCCTGCCTCAGCTTGTATTTCGGTTAACGAGCAGGTAGTACACGGTATCCCTTCGGACAACATCGTAATAAAGGAGGGCGATATAGTATCGGTCGATGTAGGTACATTTATGAAGGGGTTTGTGGGTGATTCGGCATATACGTTTGCCGTAGGCGAAGTTTCGAGCGATGCTCGACAGCTTCTGGAAGTCACCAAAGAGGCTCTTTATAGAGGTACAGCACAGGCGAAGGTAGGAAATCGTGTTGGCGATATATCCGCCGCTGTGCAAGACTACGCCGAGAGTTTCGGTTATGGCGTAGTGCGTGAACTGGAAGGACACGGACTGGGTCGCAAGATGCACGAAGAGCCAGGGGTGCCCAATTACGGTTTACGAGGCAGAGGCCCCCTCTTGAAGGAGGGAATGGTAATCTGCATAGAGCCGATGATTACGATGGGAAACAGAGCGATAGTGTTCGAGCGTGATGGCTGGACAGTCAGAACGAAAGATCGCAAGCCGGCAGCTCACTACGAGTTTGCAGTGGCAATTCGCAAAGATGGTCCCGATGTGCTTACAGATTTTCGTATTATCGAAGATTCACTTATTTAAAACTAAGCGAAAAATTCAGACTCAAAATGGCAAAACAGACTGCTATTGAAAGGGACGGAACAGTAACCGAAGCGTTGTCGAATGCAATGTTTCGAGTTGAGTTGGATAACGGACATGTTATCACGGCCCACATCTCCGGAAAGATGCGTCAGCACTATATCAAGATCCTTCCGGGAGATAAAGTAAAAGTGGAGATGACACCTTACGATTTGAGTAAGGGTCGTATATCCTTTAGGTACAAATAACAAAAGATTGCTTGAAAAATTATGAAAGTAAAAGCATCAATCAAGAAGAGAAGCGAGGATTGCAAGATTGTTCGTCGCAA
>JAGBRY010000074.1 GCA_017632115.1 Alistipes sp.
CTGGTGGCACCACAAAAAAAGAGAAGTTCGCAAGACTTCTCTTTTTTTGTGCTGCCAAGTGTGTTACCCACCCCCTAAATCCCTCTCCTGCTGGAAGATAAAAAATAGGAGAGGGTACTCAAAAAACAGAGCACCCTCTCTACAATTAGTATCGTTCCCCTCCTTGCTTAGTCAAGTTTTGCGGGGTGGCCAAGTAGCTGATATGCCAACGCTTGCGCCATGCGTAGATGGCCTGCACTATTTGGGTGAAGGCGATCAATGCGCTTACCTCCCGTCTTTGCACTCTTCTCGAGCGTTGGTCTACGCCAATATGGCTCGTTTGACTTAGCCAATGGATAGAGTCCGCTGATTGAGTTCAGATCGATAACGGGAACGGCCCAAACATTGCCGGCCTCCTTTACAACATCGACATAAGCGTCGATATACTCGCCTATGCCATTTGCGTGCATCTCGTCGGGTTGGATGTTTCGATCCGAGAGGAACGCATCGCCACGATGTATTGGAGTGAGCAGAATAATCTGCTTGGTAGGGTAGGTCTCCTTCAACTTCGACATAGCGATGTTTATACGGCCGCAAACGCTCTTGTTATCCATAACAAGTGTGCGATGCTTACGCTTGGTTACGATGCCCGATTTGGAGCCCTTTGGCCCTGTAACCTCTACATCGACAACCTCTTCGGTATACCACTCTCCGATAGGTACACTTGCGTTGTAGTCGTTGGTGCCTACGAAGATCATTATCGCATCCACCTCTTGTCCGTGCTCGGCTATAAGTTTATCGGCTTGTCCGGGAATTTGGTGCCACTGGTGGCCACTGATGCCATAGACAAACGACTCGGTTCCGAGTAACTTCTCGAGATATAGCCAATAGGTATCGTTCTGTCCCTTCTCCACTTGGCGCTTATCGGTTATTGAGTCGCCGAGATATGCCACTCTTGCACCTTGCCACTGGCTCTTAATTTCGGGTTTTTGCTTTGCAACTGCCGAGAAAGTAAGGCAGAGCATCGCCGCTATAAGAATGATCTTTCTCATTGTATTTTAGCCAATTAGATCTTCATCTTCTTGTTGCTCTTGCGACTCTTCTCGGCCATAAAGCCCATAACATGGCTCTCAATCGAAACATCGATTGTGCTCGACAACAACTTCTCGTCTTGTGCCGATACAGCACGCAAGAAGTCACGCACAAGCAGGTGGTCGCCACCACCGTGACCCGAGCCTTTGTACTCCGGAATCTCGCTAACCTTCTGATCCCATACGCTCTTGTGGCTTGTACGGAAGTCGTAGAATGTGAAGGTTGTCATATCGCCCTCGATAAAGCCCTTTGTTCCCATAATGCGGGTGCGAAGAACGCCCCAAGGGGTAAATGCATCCATTGAGAAACTTGCTGTAACGCCATCCTGGAACTTCATAATTGCAACATAGTGGTCGCATTGGTCGTTTTCGCAACGGAATACGCAACGACCATAGTTTGTGGTTTTAAGCTTCTCACGAATGAGTGCCGGATCCTTGCGAGGAAGGTCGAATGCGCCCAAGTGCTGCTTTCTGCGCTCGTAGATATCAATTGCCGAATATGGACACTCTGCTTCGTGTGGGCAACCATCGGTACAACGCTCCGGTGCGCCCTTTGGTGCATTCTCCGGGCGGAAGAGGTGCAATGAGCCCTCGGCAGCGATAGTCTCGCAAGGCTTATCAATCAACCAACGCAAGATGTCGAGGTCGTGGCACGATTTAGCCAAGATGATAGGGGTCGTCTTTGTAGATAAAGGCCAATTACCTCGCACATACGAGTGCGCCATATGGGCATAGCGGATTGGCTCAAAATGCTGAATATTCACAATGTCGCCAATTGCGCCCGATTCGAGAACCTGCTTCAAAGCCACGAAATATGGAGCATAACGCAATACATGACATACGGCAACTATGCGATTATACTTGTGTGCCTGCTTCAAGATTGCACGACACTCCCTCTCGGTTGGAGCAACAGGCTTTTCGAGCAGTACATCGTAACCCAACTCCAATGCCTTCATACAAGGCTCGTAGTGGAGATTGTCGGGCGTAGCAATAACCACTGCATCTGCCAACTTCGCCTTCGAAAGCGCATCGTTGAAGTGTCCGAACTGATTCTCGGCGGGGATATTGTGCTTCTTTGCCATCGCCTTGCGACGATTAGGATTAAGGTCGGCAACACCGACAACCTTCATCGACTGAGGGAACTTCTCGGCATAACGGGCGTAGGTTCGACCTCGGCCACCTGCGCCAATAATCATTACGGTAACAGGCTTCGAAAGGCCCGCATCCATCACCGGCATTTTGGTCTTAATCTTCTTGTCTGCTGCGATTTCTGGGATATCCTCCGCTTCGGCAGCCATGGCGCTAACGCCCGAGCCCATCAACGATGCGCCAACGGTCAGCACGCCCAATCGTTTTAAGAATTCTAATCTGTCCATAATTTAGTGTTTGTGGTTTTTTATTTTTATCTCTATTATAGTAGTGTATTCTATTTACAGTTGAAACCCTCCAGTTTGATTATAGGTTTGCCTTTGCAATCCTCATTGCGTACTTTAATGGTGATTGTACGGCTCTCTCCTGCCATCAGCGAGATGTAGTTATCCGAATACCATACAGGGAGAATCAAATCGTTGGTTTTGCTATCCACAGCCTTTACTCGCAACATCAACGCCGGTGTGTCGCTATTGTTGGTGATAATTGCGGTATATTGGCCATTCTTGCCCGAAACCTTCATATCGACCTTTGTCTGAGGCAGTTTGCGAATGCCCTGGAAATTTCCCTCCTCTTTGCCTTGCCAATAGAAGTTCTCGGAGAGTTGTTTTCCGTCGGCCGAATGGAGATACAATCTCACAAAGTAGGTATCCGATGTGGTTGCAGGAACATCGAGAGGGAAGCACTGCTTGGTGGCATCCTCGTTGATGTCGAGGGTGGCGGTTCTGCTCCATACCTCTTTGCCCGTAATATCGTAGATATGGGCTGTAGCCTTCAGGGCGGAGAGATTACCCGCTGAGTAGTTTACCACCTCAATATCCCTCTTTACAGGGTTGAGGAAGATGTGAATAGGTTCGCTTCCCTTCTTGCAACCGAAATAGGCAGCAGTAGGCTCGAAGAAGTAGTCGTAGGTCTGCCATACGAGTGACGGCCACGAAGGGTGGCTCATCCATAGCAATACGCCTTGGCGATGCTCGGCACGAGATTCGAAAATAGCTCTGTATGTATCGTAGCATATCCATTGCGAGAGCATGGTAAACTCCTTTGCGTCATGTGGTTGCGAGCCAAATGCTTTAGCATAGAACTCGTTGAACAGATAACCTCGCTGAGCGCTAAATTTGGTTGTTCCGAGATTGAAATCGTGAGCTCCATACATGTCGTTAGGGTGCTCTATTGTGTTGACCGGATTTACATTCTCCTCACCCAAACTTCTTACGAGATTTTCGTAGTTCATAATAGTAGGAGCACCTCGCTCGCTATGAAGTTTATCGGCTCCGAAGAGGTTGTCGAAGTAGCGAGATACCAACGATGTACGATATGGACCGCCACCGCTCACACCTTCCGCTCCCGAGTGCGAGATGTAGAATAGTCCGGGATGCTCCTGCGGTACCATCTTCATCAGATAGTTGTCGATCTCGGCAGGAGGGTAGCCCTCATTGCGACCAACATATAGGCAGATGCTCGGATGGTTGCGGATGCGACGCACATACTCGGTAGCGGTCTCGTTGAAACGGCCAGGGTCTGCAGGGTTTGGTCCATCACCCGGATTTGCCAACCAGAAGTCCTGCCAAATCATCAAACCGTGACGATCGCAAGCCTCGTAGAATGCACGAGCTCCGGTCATACCTACCCAGTTGCGAATCATATTGAAATTCTGGTCTGCGTGGTATGCCACGGCTATATCGTACTCTCGTGAGCGATAGTTGAGTAGGTGCTCAGGAAAACCCCAATTGCCACCAAAACCGTTGAGTCGACGACCATTTACATAGATGTCGAGTCGAAGATTGTCGTTTCGTGAGCGCTTACCGCCAAACTTGCATCGGCTGACAGGCTTGTAGTCGTATAATTTGTACTCCATCTGGCGAACGCCGCTCTTGAATGAGTGCGAGTCGGATGGTGTGCCATTGTACTCAAATGTAAAGTTTACATCGTAGAGGTTTGGCTCTCCATAGCCCTTTGGCCACCAGAGTTTCGGATTGTTGAGGGTGAGTGGCTCCAACTCCACAACCCTCTTCTCGTGAGGGGCAAGAGTCGCCTTCTTTTCGAACTTAACCTCGCCATAAGAGCCCTTCAAAACGCCCGTTACACTCTTAGATGAGTGGTTTACGAGGGTAGCCTGAGCCAAGATACGAGCCGAAGTGGTGTCGGGCAAATTGAGCTCAGTGCGGACAAACGGATCCTCGATGCCCACCTCTCCGATATACTTCACATAAACATCGTCGTAGATACCCATATTTCGACCTCGAACGGTTGGCAACCAATCCCAACCGATTGTTGCATGCATGGTAGGGTTGTCTGCTCCTACAATACCTCCGTTTCTTCGTCCGAAGGTTGCTCCGTAGGTCTTGACCTCGCCGTAGTTTTCGTTGTGGTAGATCTTGACTGCCAAGTCGTTACGACCTTCGACCAATATACCTGTGACATCCAAATCTTTCTCTCTGAAGGCTCCTACAATGCTACCCACAAACTTGCCATTCAGGTAGACATCCGCCTTAAAATTTACACCGCTGAAGTGGAGAAATTGACGAGGGGAGTCGATATGTGCATTGAATGTGTTGCGATACCAAAAATCTTCGCAGAAGTAGGAGTCCGAGATGTAAGCCTCGTTGTTTTTGTAGTTTGGATGATGAACTGCACCAACATTTACATAACTTGCCAATACGGTACCCGGAACTGTTGCCACAATCCAGTTGGTAGCGTTGAATGAAGAGCGAGATATCTCCTCACCCGAAGCCTTTGCTGCAGGAAAACGACAGAGTTTCCACTCGCCACCTGCAAGATATTGGCGGTTGCCCTCTCTCTCGGCAGCCTTCGCAGGAATAACCTTTACTCCGCCTGTGCCGAATACCTCCAATTCGCTCAATTCGAATGGAGTGTTATTTGCGCTGCTATCAAGTGAGAGTCGTACATAACGGCACTTTGTCTTCGGAAATGAGATCTCCGAGTTGGCTGCGATAGGGGCAATGTTGTCCCACTTTGTGCCGTCGAGCGACATCTCGATGCGCCCTGCAGCAGGAGCATTTATCCAGTGGAGTTTAACCTTGTCGACCTTTGCCACTGCACCCAAATCGACACAAACCCACTCGCTCTTGTAACCACCGCTTCGCCAGCTACTTACAAACTCCTTGTCGCTTGGAGTAGAGATGATGCCGTCGGTTATCAGTTGTGCCACATTCTTTACATCGCTTGCCGATGAGTGCTCGACTGCTCGCATCAGAGCAACATTTCTATATTCTGAATTACCGGGCGCTAACTCCGGGCCGAAATACTCGGCAGGATTACCGGGGTAAACTCCGATACCACGGCTCTTTGCCGACTTGGCGTGGGCGGTCGACGGTTGTCCGACTAAAAGGGCGATACCTAAAAGAGCCCCAAAAACGGATAGTGCTGTTCTCATATCTTTGGACAGATTATTTTATGTGTTACAAATGTAGGTAAAAAATCTTACTTCCGCAATAGAAAATGGTGCATATTACGAAATTTTACCTGTTTGCATTTTGGAGTGTCGTCACTGCCGAGATAAAGCTCTGTTTGTGGCAAAAATTGTTAATAACTATTTCTACGAAATAATTTGCAAAATAAGAAAAAAGTGTATTTTTGCAGAGATTGGTAAAATGGCGTATTGTCTATACCGAAAATTAGGGAGAAAACTAAAAATTTAAGCATATGTTTACATTCATTTTTGCAATTTACACACTCGTGGTGTTGACATTCTTCTTCTTGTTGTCGTTGGTGGCGTTGTTTGTTTGCTATCCGTTCGACAAGTGTCGCAAAGTGGTACACGAGCTCTCTCGTTGGCTCTGCTATTCGTGGTGGTATGCTCCATTCACTTGGCGTCGTAAGATCGAGGGTCTGGAGAATGTCGATAAGAAGAAGCCTTATGTGATTGTTATCAACCACAACTCTATGGTCGATATCATTTCGCTCTATTTCGTACCGCTCAACTTCCGCTGGGTATCGAAGCAGGAGGTATTCCGTATTCCGTACATTGGACCTATGTTGTGGATGCACGGTGATATCGCCATTCAGCGTGGTCGTGCCACCGAGTCGATGCGAAAGGTTATCAACGACGGTAAGATGTGGCTCGATCGTGGCGTATCGGTTGCGATCTTCCCTGAGGGCACTCGCTCGAAGAATGGTGAGATTCAGCGCTTCAAGGGTGGTGCATTCGCATTAGCAAAGGAGGCAGGCGTAGAGATTTTGCCTGTAGTGATGGATGGTACAACCAAGATCTTCAAGCCAAAGAGTTTCTGGTTTAACTGGAAACATCGCCTTACCGTTAAGGTGTTGCCTCCAATCTCGGCAGAAAAGGTTGTGGCTACCGACACAAGCGAAATGGCCCAGCAGGTACAGACTATGATGGTTGAGGCCTTGGCCGAGATTCGTAAAAAATAGGAAAAAAGAATAAAAAAACTCATAAAAGCCAATGGCCAAAGGCTAATGGCTAATAGCTGAAAAAAGAATAATGGCTGATTTGTTGAAACCAACGGCGGCGTATGGCGACGATGCTATCAAGACGCTCTCTCCAAGAGAGCACCTTCGTTTGCGCCCCGGAATGTATGTAGGAACAATTGGCGACGGCTCGTTGCCCGACGAGGCGTTGTATGTACTCATCAAGGAGGTTATAGATAACTCCATCGACGAGTTTATTATGGGCGTAGGTAAGCGCATCGAAGTTGAGGTGCGTGACAATGTTGTTTCGGTGCGAGATTATGGCCGAGGTATTCCTCTCAAGTCGCTTGCTGCAGCAGTTAGCGAGATGAATACGGGAGGTAAGTACGGTGGCGAGGCATTTAAGAAGACTGTGGGTCTGAATGGTGTCGGTGTAAAGGCTGTAAACTACCTTTCGAGCGAATTCACGGCTCGTGCAGTGCGTGATGGCGAGGCTAGAACTGTAACCTTCTCGCAGGGCCTATTGCAGTCGGATGTGTGGGAGAAGGATGTCAAGGATAAGAACGGAACATTCATATCGTACAAGGTCGATAGCGAAATTTTTGCTTCGTACTCTTACAACATGGAGTATATTGAGCAGCGTATTCGCAACTATTCCTACCTCAATCCGGGCTTAACATTGGTACTGAACGATGTTAGCTATACATCGAAGAACGGCTTGTTGGATTTGCTCAACGAGAATATGTCGGAGGAGCCTCTCTATGCTCCAATTCACCTTGTGGGCGAGGATATAGAGGTGGTAATTACCCACGGTACAAGCTATGGCGAAACTCACTATTCGTTTGTGAATGGTCAGCATACCATCCACGGAGGTACTCATCAGCAGGCTTTCCGTGAGGCGCTTGTTAAGACGCTCAAGGAGTTCTATCGTAAGGACTACGATCCATCGGATATCCGAACCTCGGTAGTGGCAGCCATCGCTATCAAGGTCGAGGATCCGCAGTTCGAAAACCAGCCAAAGACAAAGTTCGGCTCGAAGGAGATATCCGAGGGCGTAACCATTCGCCAGTTTATCGGCGAGTTCCTCTCGACAGAGTTGGATAACTACCTCCACAAGAACCCGGAGGTGGCACAGGCTATTCAGCGTAAAATCGTCGATAACGAGAAGGAACGCAAGGAGATTGCGGGTGTTCAGAAGAAGGCTCGTGAAACAGCCAAGAAGGCGTTGCTCAACAATAAGAATTTGCGTGACTGTAAAATTCACCGTAACGATAAGCACGAACTGGCCGAGCAGACAATGATATTCCTCACCGAGGGTAATTCGGCTTCGGGATCTATCACCAAGAGCCGTAACCCGCAGACTCAGGCGGTATTCTCGCTCAGAGGTAAACCGCTCAACTCGTTCGGAATGAAGAAGACCATTGTCTACAAGAACGACGAGTTCAACTACCTGCAGGCGGCGTTGAATATCGAGGAGGATATGGATAATCTTCGCTACAACAAGGTGGTTATCGCAACCGATGCCGATGTCGATGGTATGCACATCCGTCTGTTGCTTTTGACCTTCTTCTTGCAGTTCTTCCCCGACTTGATTCGTCGAGGTCACCTCTTCATTATGCAGACACCTCTGTTCCGTGTGCGAAACAAGAAGGAGACCATCTACTGCTACTCGGAGGAGGAGCGTGTAAATGCGATTGCCAAGCTGGGCTCTACTGCCGAGATTACTCGATTTAAAGGTTTGGGAGAGATTTCGCCAAATGAGTTCGAGGGATTTATTGGCGAGCAGATTCGTCTGGATAAGGTGCGCCTTACCAAGGACGACCCGATTATGGATATGCTGACCTTCTATATGGGTAAGAATACCTACGATCGTCAGCAGTTTATCGTGGGTAACCTTCGTATCGAGGAGGACAAGGTGGAAAATAGTTTTGATTAGTTCTTTTTCTACCAACCTGCGGTCGCCAAATTCCTCACATAGGCCGACTATGCTGCGGATTTGTCGCCTTGCTTGGCACAAAAATAATCTAATCAACTCCTATTTTCTGAGAAATGGCGAGAAAAGAAAAATAGAATAAAAAGCTAATGGCTAATGGCCAAAGGCTAATGGCTAAGACTATGAATGAAGAGAAAGATATACAAGAAGAGTTGGTAAACGAGAGTGAGATTGTCGCTTCGGAGCCTGGTAAGTATGACGCCCTGATGGCAGAGACCAGCACCAAGCGATTGACCGGTATGTACAAGAATTGGTTCTTGGACTACGCCTCGTATGTAATTTTGGAGCGTGCAGTGCCCCATATCGACGACGGTTTGAAGCCGGTTCAGCGTCGTATCCTCCACGCAATGAAGGTGGTGGACGACGGCAAGTTGAACAAGGTGGCAAACCTCGTAGGTCAGACCATGCAGTATCACCCGCACGGTGATGCCTCAATCAAGGATGCACTTGTGCAGCTTGGTCAGAAGGAGTTGTTGATTGACTGCCAGGGTAACTGGGGTAATATCCTTACGGGTGACGATGCGGCGGCAGCCCGTTACATCGAGGCTCGTCTGTCGAAATTTGCGCTTGAGGTGGTCTACAATAAAAAGACTACCGAGTGGATGTTGGCATACGACGGTCGTAAGGAGGAGCCTGTAACCCTGCCGGTTAAGTTTCCGTTGCTGTTGGCACAGGGCGCCGAGGGTATTGCCGTAGGTCTTGCATCGAAGATATTGCCACACAACTTCAACGAGTTGATTTCGGCTTCGATTGCCCATCTCAAGGGCGAGGAGTTCCAGCTCTATCCCGACTTCCCAACGGGAGGTATGATGGATGTATCACGCTACAATGACGGTTTGCGTGGTGGTGCGGTAAAGGTGCGAGCAAAGATCTCTAAGCTCGATAAGAATACTTTGGCAATTACCGAGATTCCGTTCTCGACAACTACCGAGAGTATCAAGGAGTCGATTTTGAAGGCTAACCGAAACGGAAAAATCAAAATTCGCCGTGTGGATGATAATACTGCTCGCAAGGCGGAGATTATCGTGCAGGTGGCAGCGGGAGAGTCGTGCGACAAGACTATCGACGCACTCTATGCCTTCACTTTGTGCGAGGTTTCGATCTCTCCAAATGCCTGCGTTATTAAGGACGATAAACCAGCCTTTATGGGCGTAAGCGATATCTTGCGCCACTCGGCAGAACATACAAAGGCACTCTTGAAGAAGGAGTTGGAGATCGCTTTGGCCGAGCATAACGAGGCTTGGCATGCTGCATCGTTGGAACGCATTTTCATCGAGAACAAGCTCTACCAACTTATCGAGGGTTGCAAATCTCGAGAGGAGGCCTATGCAGCGGTAGATAAGGGCCTCGAGCCATTCAAGTCGTTACTTCGCCGAGAGGTTACATTGGAGGATGTTCAGCGTCTGACCGAGTTGAAGTTCATCCGTATCTCTCGCTACGACTCGGATAAGGCCGATAACGAGATTAAGCAGATTGAGAAGGACATCAAGCAGGTTAAGTACGACTTGGCACATTTGACCGACTATGCGATTGCCTACTTCGAGCATATCCGTGAGAAGTATGGTAAGGGCAAGGAGCGTCAGACCGAGATTCGAGAGTTCGACTCTATCGAGGCTACGAAGGTTGCTGTGTCGAACGCCAAACTCTATGTCGATAGAGAGGAGGGCTTCTTTGGTATCGGTAAGTCGATGAAGGATGCCGAGTATGTTTGTGACTGCTCGGATATCGACGATGTGATTGTCATTTTGCGTGATGGCCGCTATGTCATCAAGAAGGTGGCCGAGAAGTGCTTTGTCGATAAGAATATATATTATATAGGTGTCTTTAAGCGCAACGACGAGCGTACAATCTACAACATCCTCTATCGTGACGGTAAGGGTGGAGCGATTATGATGAAGCGATGCGCCATTAAGGGTATTACCCGTGATAAGGAGTACGACCTTACAAAGGGTACACCAAAGAGTGATATCCTCTATCTTTCGGTCAATCCGAATGGCGAGGCCGAGGTGTTGAAGGTCTATTTCCGTCCACGCCCACGCTTGAAGAAGATGATTGTCGACCTCGACTTCTCGGAGTTGGCTATCAAGGGTCGTCAGTCGCAGGGTAACCTCTTCTCTCGCTATCCAATTCATAAAATTGTCTTGAAGGAGAAGGGCGTTTCGACCCTCGCAGGCCAGAATATCTGGTGGGATGAGGATGTACGACGACTCAATAGCGAGGGCCGTGGTGTGCTCCTCGGTGAGTTCGAGGGTAACGATAAAATTGTGGTTTGGACAGCGAAAAATCTCGCCTATATCACAGGCTTCGATACTCAGCAGCACTTCCCTGACGACACTCTGCGTGTAGAGCGTTTCGAGCCGGGTACAATCTACAATTTGTGCTACTTCGATAAGGAGCAGGGCTACTACTATATGAAGCGCTTCCAGCTGGAGCAGAGCGATAAGGCTCAGTACTTCCTCGATGAGGATGGCTCGAGCCGCTTCGAGTGTATATCGGATGCCAAGGGTGCACAGTTGCAGATTACCTACAAGGGTGCACACGAAAACCGACCTGCCGATATGATCGATGTGGATGAGTTTGTAGGCGTTAAGTCGTGCAAAGCGAAGGGTAAGCGATTGACCACATTCGATGTTGCAACTTTGACCTTTATCGAGCCGGAGATAGAAGAGCCGGAGGAGGAACCAATCTCTGAGGCAGAGGAGTCGATGGCGGAGTCGGCAGATGTTGCAGTAGAGGAGTTCGAGGAGGTTGAGTCGGTAAATACCGTTATTCCGGTAGATAATAGCGGAACACCGATTGAGATTATCCGCAATGATGTGGATGAAAGCCAGAGCGAGCAGTTAAATCTCTTCTAACGATAGCGTATGCGATTGTATTTGGTAGGTTATATGGCGACGGGTAAGAGTACCATTGGTCGCAAGGTGGCAAAACGCACCGAATTGCCCTTTCTCGATACGGATAAGATGCTCGAGGAGGCTGAGGGTGCGGAGTGTGCCGATATTATGACCTATGCCGGCGAGGAGTACTTCCGTAATGCAGAGCGCAAAGCGCTGGAGAAGACGGCCGAGGTAGAGGATTCAATTGTTTCGACAGGTGGAGGTCTACCTGTGTGGGGCGATAACCAAGAGTGGATATCCGAACACGGTGTATCGGTCTATCTCAAGCGTACTCCCGAACAGATTCTCTCTCGCCTTTCGCCATACGGACGACAGAAACGCCCAAAGTTTAGAGGACTGAATGACGAGGAGTTGCTGGAGTTTATGCATAAGCACCTTGCCGAGCGAGAGCCTACCTATATGAAGGCCGATATCGTGATAGATTGTTCGCAGATGGACGACTACGAGGTGGTAGATAAACTTGTTGAATTTGTAATGAAGGGCTAATGGCTAAGGGCCAATGGCTAACAGCTAAATATGATAGGTATATTCGATTCGGGCTTGGGAGGGATCTCGGTATGGCAGGCATTGCACGATGCATTGCCACACGAGTCGTTGATATACCTCGGGGATGGAGCTCGTTGCCCTTATGGCTCACGCAGTCGTGAGGAGGTTCTCAAATTTACCGAAGAGGCGGTCGAACGACTGCTCTCGGAGGGGTGCAAGATGATAGTTGTGGCGTGCAATACCGCTACGGCTGTAGCAATAAAGTATTTGCGAGAGAAGTATCCGACAATTCCGTTCGTTGGACTCGAGCCGGCAGTGAAACCTGCCGCACTTACTACCAAAACGGGTGTTATTGGCGTGTTGGCAACCGAGCGTTCGTTGCGAGGTGACCACTTCCTTCGTGCCGAGGAGAAGTATGGCTCGGAGGTTAAGATATTGAAGGCTGTTGGCGAGGGCTTTGTCGAGGCGGTGGAGCATAACGAGGAGCATACCCCCGAAACGGCAGAACTCGTGCGAAAGGCGGTTGCTCCGCTTGTTGCCGAGGGTGCCGATAAGATAGTTCTGGGCTGTACGCACTATCCATTCTTGCGAGAGGTTATAGCTGAGGTGGCCGGCGAAGGGGTAGAGATAATCGACTCGTCGGAAGCGGTGGCTCGCAGAGTTGCAACACTGCTCGACGAGAATGGTATCAGAGCCAACGAGGATGTGAAGGCTGAGTACCGTTTTTTAACCTTTGCGGATGAGTCGTATATCGAAAAATTGAGAGAGAAGGCGTTTCATAACAGATAAAAATGATAGATAATAGATATGGCAAAAAATAGTAAGGAGATTTCTCGTGCCGAGCAGAAACGCAAGGAGCGTGAGGCAAAACGCAAGAAGAGCATTACCGAGAGTGATGGTACACGCACTCTCTGGGAGACAATCTGCTGGGTAGGCGGACTCTTTGTGTTGCTCTTTTCGCTCTATGTATTTGTGGCGGCAATGGCACACCTCTTTGTGTGGAAGAACGACCTTGGGGTATTGGCAAACAATCCGCTTGGCGGAGCTGGCGTAATCGAGAATGTGTGTAGCGAGTGGGGTGCAAAACTTGCCAATTCGCTGACAGGCAAATCGTTTGGCTTGTTCGGTGTGCTTATCCCCGTTATCGGTATGTTGTTCGGAGGCTTCATGCTCTTGGAACGCTCAAGGGTGTTGTGGCGTACGGCACTTTCGATTATGCTTGTAACTATCTGCGGATCACTTACTTTGGCAACTATTACCGGTGCC
>JAGBRY010000002.1 GCA_017632115.1 Alistipes sp.
ATACGAGGAGGCGCAGGCCGTAATCGAAACGGGCAAGGGCGATATGAAAGAGGAGATTCTCACAATGCACAACATTGCCCAAACACTCCGCAAGGAGCGCTACCGCAAGGGAGCAATAGCCTTCGACCGCCGTGAGGCAAAATTCCATCTTGACGAGAAGGGGCACCCTACGGGCGTATATTTCAAGGTGCAGAAGGAGGCCAACCAACTTATCGAGGAGTTTATGCTCCTGGCAAACCGCCGTGTAGCGGAGTTCTGCGCAAGAGCAAATGGCAAGGAGCGCACAATGGTCTACCGAGTTCACGACCGACCAAATAGCGACAAGTTCGAGCGTTTCCGTTCGTTTATTCTCCGCTTCGGTCACATCTTCAAGTCGTCAATCGACAAGGGCGATGCCGCAGCCAAGGAGTTGAACAAGTTGCTCGCTTCGATTAGGGGCAAAGCCGAAGAGAATGTCGTTTCGACACTCGCCATTCGTTCGATGGCAAAGGCAGTCTATACCACCGACAATATCGGCCACTACGGTCTGGCATTCCCATACTACACCCACTTCACATCGCCAATTCGCCGTTATCCCGATATGATGGTGCATCGTCTGTTGCAACGCTACCTCGATGGTAAACGCTCTGCCGACAAGGATATGCACGAGGCGTTATGCGTGCGCTGCTCGGAGCGTGAAATTATCGCAGCCGATGCAGAACGTGCTTCGATTAAGTACAAGATGGTGGAATTTATGGCTGACCGCATTGGCGAGGAGTTCGATGGCCACATCTCGGGAATGAACGAGTGGGGAATATTCGTAGAGCTGGAAGATTCGATTGTCGAGGGAATGATGCTTATGCGCGATATTCCTGGCGACTACTACCAATTCGACGAGGAGCGTTACGAGGTCTTCGGCCACGCCACCGGCAAGATATTCACCATTGGTGACAAGGTGCGTATTCGTGTCAAGAGTGCCGATATGCGCCGCAGATTACTTGACTTTGAATTTGTTGAAGCGCTCTAAATTTTTATAGCTTTTAATACTTTTTTGGTAAAAAAGTAATATATTTGCAATCAGATAGATCAAAACCAAAATTATATCAAAATGAAAAAACTTTTAATTGCATTATTTGCGATTGCTTTGTTGCCAAAGGCAGCACAGGCACAGGAGTATGTTGAGACATTCAACACTCAGCATCAGTACGACACTCAGTACACAGAGGCTAAGATGAAGTACGCCTTCGAGAACTACAAGGGTAGCCACAAGAGCTGGCACAAGAAGTTCTACAATGAATTGAAAGACCTCCTTGGTCTTACAGAGTTGCAGGAGCGCTACAAGGACTTCAAGCCTAAGGCTGTACTCGTTAGCGTTGAGGATCTCGGCTTTGCTACTCGCGAGAGATGGAAGATTTGGACCGAGCCTACAATGATTCTTCCAACAGTAATCACTCGTCCAAAGAACTGCACCGAGAAGATGCCTATCTGCATCACTCCGCAGGGACACAACAAAAACCCTGAAGCATATTCTGGTGTAATTACATCTCCACAGGATAGCATCGCAGTAGCAACTAAAGATGCTGATGTAGCTTTGCGTGCAGCTAAGTTTGGCTTCATCGCAATCAACCCAACTACCCGTGCTTTCGGCGATACACGCCACCCGGATGCAATCCGCAAGGATCGTCCACACTCTTGCCAATACTATATGCAGCGTGGTGTTCTCACAGGCCGCAACCTCATTGGTGACCGTGTATGGGATGTTATGAAGATTATCGACTGGGCACTCGAGAATTTGCCGGTTGACACCGACAAAATCGTAGTTACCGGTAACTCTGGTGGTGGTACTGTAACTCTCTACTCGGGAGCAATGGATCCTCGTATTAAACTTTGCGCACCAAGCTCTTGCTTCTGCTCATTCGAGGCTAGCATCGGAACAATCCACCACTGCCCTTGCAACCATATTCCATACATTATGGACTTGTGCAATATGGGCGATATCGCAGGTTTGGTAGCTCCTCGTAAGCTCTTGATCATCAATGGCGACAAAGACGAAATCTTCCCTATCGGCCCTGCACGCGAGGAGTTCAAGACCGTTAAGGCTGTCTACAAGGCGTTCGGCGTAGAGGAGAACTGCGAGATGTATGAGGGTGATGGCCCTCACCGCTACTTCTGGGCAGGATTCAGCGATTTCTGGACAAGACACTTCTAAACATTGAACTGTTCGCAGAAGATATACGACCGAGCATTAGCCGGCGAAAAAGTATCAAAAGAGGAGGCATTGTGTCTATGGCGCAATGCCTCTTTGTATGAGTTGGCATCGTATGCCGACCGCTTGCGTGCCGAGAAGGTTGCCGACCCCGAGGTTGTAACCTGGCAGATTGACCGCAATATCAACACCACGAATGTCTGCGTGTCGGGTTGTCGCTTCTGCAACTTCCACTGCAAGCCACACCAGGTCGAGAAACACTTTATTACTCCTATTGAGGAGTATATCCGCAAGACCGAGGAGATGTTTGCTCTCGGTGGCGACCAACTCTTGTTGCAGGGCGGTATGCACCCAAAACTCGGCATCGAATATTACGAGGAGCTATTCAGCACCCTCAAAGAGCATTTCCCTACCCTGCGTCTAAATGCCCTCGGTGCGCCAGAGGTTGCACATATCGCAAAGATTAGCAACATCTCGACACAGATAGTTTTGGAGCGTTTGGTGGCGGCAGGTCTATCCTCATTGCCAGGTGCTGGTGCAGAGATTTTGGTGGAGCGAGTGCGTAAAATCATCTCACCCGCCAAGCCGAGTGCCGAGGAGTGGTTGCGTGTGATGCACGAGGCGCACGAGATGAATATACCGACCACCGCAACGATGATGTATGGCCATATCGAGACCATCGAGGAGCGCATCGAACACCTCATTCGTCTGCGCGACTTGCAGGCCGAGTGTCCTGAGGGCAACTATGGTTTTACCGCCTTTATCCCGTGGATATTCCGTTCGGCAGGTACGCAACTCGAGCAGATGGGTTACACAACTCACTTCTCGCCAACCGAGTATTTGCGATTGATTGCTGTGGCTCGCCTTGTATTGAATAACATTCGCAATATCCAGGCTTCGTGGCTCACCGTAGGCAAGCAGACGGCACAGATGGCACTCCACAGCGGAGCGAACGATATGGGCTCGATTATGATCGAGGAAAATGTGGTATCCTCGGCAGGAGCGCACAACCGCTTCGACCGCAAGGGTATTCAACAAGCCATTCGAGAGGCAGGATTTACTCCACGACTACGCAACCAACTCTATGAGTTGAGAGTTGAAAGTTGAGAGTTGAGAGATAAAAAAAGAGCAGAGAACTTAAAGAATTTAGGGAGTTTAATGATTGTTGTGATATCACTAAACTCCCTATTTTCACTATATTCCCTATATTCACTTCTACTCTATCAGGCCCTCTGGAAGAACGAACTTGATAAACTTTTTCTCGAAGTCTATCGCTGCAATAAACTCCTCAACGGCAGGGACAAGGTGTCGTTTGCCTTTGATTTCGATTTCGAAGAGTGGGTTGAACTCGTTGTCGTAGAAGTCAACAATCTCGCCCTTTGTGCGACCAATGCGCACCTCGTAACCAATCAAATCATCAAAGTAGAACTCGTCACTCTCGGCCTCCTCAACCTCGAGCATAAGTTCGTGGTCGAGAATCATCTCGGCACGCTTCTCGGTGTCGATGTCTGCAAAAGCAACAACTGCACCTCGCTGACCACGGCGAGTGAAAGAGTCACAAAAAAGAGGAACTACCAACTCCTCCACTTTCGTGAAGAAGGGTTGTTCCTCCCAATTGAAGTTGTCGGGCAGGGTGTCGTAGAGGTTGATTACTACCTCTCCCTTTACTCCGAAGAGCTTGGTTATGCGCCCTACCGTCAACATCTTTTGACCTACTCCTCAGCAGGTGTCTCGGTTGCCTCCTCAGCTGGAGCCTCAGCAGCCTCAGCAGCTGCAGCAGCAGCCTCAGCCTCAGCAGCAGCCTTGCGCTCTGCGATAGCAGCAGCACGAGCATCCTTAATTGCAGCCTCAGCAGTAAGGCGAGCCTTCTTGTCAGCCGACTTAGCAGCCTCCAACTTGTTAACCTTAGCGGTTACCTTGCCCTCCTTCTCACCAAGCCACTTGTTGAACTTAGCCTCAGCGTCGCTCTCAGAGAAAGCGCCCTTAGCTACGCCACCGAGCAGGTGTTTCTTGTACAATACGCCCTTGTACGAAAGAATCGCACGAGCAGTATCAGTAGGTTGTGCGCCCTTCATTAACCAACCCAAAGCTTGCTCGAAGTTGAGGTCGATTGTAGCAGGATTCGTGTTTGGGTTGTAAGTACCCAACTTCTCGATGAACTTACCATCACGTGGCGCTCTGCTATCTGCAACAACAATGTGATAGAAAGCATAACCCTTCTTACCATGTCGTGCCAAACGAATTTTAACAGCCATAATGCTATAAAATTTTAA
>JAGBRY010000075.1 GCA_017632115.1 Alistipes sp.
ATGAGAGCGGTCGAAGAGTGTGCACGGTGTGCAGTACCGAATGCGTCGTTGATGTAGCAATCAGCATACGAAGCAAGCTTCTTAACGAACTCCTTCTGTGGGCCCTCCTTGAGAGCCTTCTTTGCAGCCTTCTTCTCCTCGTCGGTAGCGTCCTCAGCCAAACCACGTGGCTTACCCTCCTCCTCAGCGTAGAAACGGAGGTTCTCGAGCAACATAACCTCACCCGGCTTCAAAGCAGCAGCCATCTCAGCAGCCTTCTCGCCCATGCAGTCACCTGCGAACATTACCTTCTCGCCCAAACGAGCCTCGATAGCAGGAACGATCTGCTCCAACGAGAACTTTGGATCCGGATTCTTCTTTGGACGACCGAGGTGCGACATAAGGATTACGGCACCACCCTTCTCCAATACCTTCTTGATGGTTGGGATAGCGGCACGAATACGAGTGTCGTCAGTTACCTGTCCCTCGCCATTGAGAGGCACATTGAAATCCACACGGATAATGGCACGCTTGCCGGTAAAGTCATAATTGTCAATTGCGAACATAACTTTTTAGTTTTTAAGTGAATTATACTTGATTGTTATTTCATTAACATTTCCAACGGTGCAAAGATAGAAAAAATAGTTGAGAGTTGAGAGTTGAGAGTTGAAAACTTTGAATTAAAATTAAAATTTAGCGAAATTAATCTTGTCTGAGGTTAGAAGACTTCTTGCAGAATTTCGATAGAGCGCACCGAGCGGATAGCCTCGAGGTGAATGGAATAGTACTCCACAAGGCGGGAGAGCATCGCTACTCGTTGCTCTCGGTTGAGAGGTATTTCGCCCAAACATTCGAGGTCGGTTTCGGTCAAATCACGCAACAACTCCGCCTCCTCGGGATTCATAGTGTGGTCGTGCAGTGGCATTTCCGCCACATACAACCCCTCTCGCATATCGAACCACCACCCCTTGCGGTGTTCATTGCCGGGAAAATAACCAAGGTAACGGCTCAAGTTGGCCAAAAACCAGAGGTGGAAATTTGCCACGCCCTCATCTATCTCATCCAGCGCACACACCGAGCTATGCACAAAGTCGAAAAGAGGCTCATTTGCCTCGCTCTCACCCACCAGACGGTACAATACCTCCGCCATAAAGAGGGCCATAGTCGATTTACGGATATCGTAAGGCAGCGACTTGAAGACCACATCGTTCTGCACCTCTCGTAGCTTGTGAAGGTCGCTATGCGAGGACTCCAAACCCTCGAACTGCAGCAAGAAAAGCGGCTGAAAGAGTGCCATCTTCGAGCCACGACCACGAGCCGAGCGCACACCCTGCACCATATAGCTCTGACGGCCATAGCGATCGGTCAGCATCTGCACAACCATTCCGCTATCGCCATATTTTACGGTCGATAGCACCACTCCTCGAGCCTTATATCCCTTCATCGCCTGTGCCATAGTCTACAGTGAAATTTTTTCGACCGTTTCACGCAGGCGTGAGGTGTCGAGGTGAGTATATATCTCGGTGGTTTCGATACTCTCGTGTCCGAGCATCTCCTGTACCTGACGAATACTCGCTCCGCCAGCCAGCAGATGTGTAGCAAACGAGTGGCGGAAAATATGAGGGCTCACCGTCTTGTCGATGCCCGCACGCTCCACCGCATCACGAATAACATAAAAGACCATCACACGAGTGAGAGCCGAGCCTCGATTACTCAAAAAGAGAATATCCTTATTCTTCGAATCCTTAGCCTTACGCTCATCCATATAGATCATTATGCGCTCCCTTGCAACATTACCAATCGGTACAAGGCGTTGCTTGCTGCCCTTGCCCATAATACGGATATAGCCCTCGCCAAAGAATAGGTCCGACAAGCGCAATGCTGTAAGCTCCGACACTCGCAGACCGCACGAATAGAGCAGCTCCAACATAGCACGATCACGCTTGCCCTTGATTGTATCGAGCGGTATGGAGTTTATAATCTGCTCCACCTCCTCCACCGTCAGCACATCGGGAAGATGACGAGTGCGCTTAGGTGTAGATATCATCTCGGTTGGCGACTGCTCGATTTTATCGTTTATCAGCAAATAGTTGAAGAATGCCTTCACTCCGCTCAGCTCTCTCGCCTGCGAAGCTTTTGTATGTTTGCACTCCTCGAAGAGGTAGGCGAGGTAGCGCTCTACCATATACTGCTCGACCTTAGTTGGCGGAACATCGTACATACGAAGAATAAAGCCGGCAAAGGTGGTATAATCACGCATATAGGCCTCGACGGTATTCTCCGACAAGCCCTTCTCCAACTTGATGTACTGCTTGAAGCCCTTCGCAGCTTTGTTCCACTTTTCGCTATTATCCGCCATGGTTGCTCGGTTACTTTACTACCTACAAAGATAGTGATTTTTTAACATAAAAAGAAAGAGATGCATCTCTTTCGAAACGCATCTCTTTTGAAAATTGGTAACTGACTACCAGCTTGCCTTCTTAACGCCTGGGATAAGACCAGCAGAAGCCATCTCACGGAACTGGATACGGCTGATGCCGAACTGACGCATGTAACCCTTTGGACGACCGGTGAGCATGCAACGGTTGTGCTGACGGATAGGGTTTGCGTTGCGTGGGAGCTTCGAAAGAGCGATCCACGCCTCCTCGTGATCAATCTCGCCGGCTTTCAACTGTGCTGCGATCTCATCACGCTTGTGCTGATAACGAGCAGCCAACTTTGCACGCTTTACCTCACGTGCCTTCATCGATTCCTTTGCCATAGCTTATTGATTCTTTTTAGCGTTTTTGAATGGCAAACCAAACTCACGGAGAAGTGCGTATGCCTCCTCGTCAGTCTGTGCCGAAGTTACGAATGTGATCTCCATACCGAAAATCTTGGTAATCTTATCGATGTCGATCTCAGGGAAGATGATCTGCTCAGTGATACCGAGAGTGTAGTTACCCTGACCGTCGAACTTGTCGTTGATACCCTTGAAGTCACGAATTCGTGGAAGGGCAACAGCGATAAGACGCTCCAAGAACTCGTACATACGAGTGCCACGAAGGGTTACTCGAACGCCGATTGGCATGCCCTTACGGAGCTTAAAGTTCGAGATATCCTTACGAGACTTTGTCTGTACGGCCTTCTGACCTGTAATCTGGGTGAGCTCAGCCTGTGCAATGTCGATGAGCTTCTTGTCAGCTACTGCCTGACCCATACCCTGATTTACTACGATCTTTTCAAGTTTAGGACACTGCATAATGCTCTTGTATCCAAACTCCTTCATAAGGGCAGGAACGATCTGCTCCTTATACTGTGTTTTGAGTGATGGAATGTATGCCATTATTTGATCTCCTCTCCTGATTTTTTAGCGTAACGAACTAATTTACCTTCTGCGTTTGCCTTGCGACCTACACGAGTAGCCTTGCCACTCTTAGGGTCGAGCAACTGCAAGTTCGAGATGTGAATCGCAGCCTCCTGCTCAACGATTCCACCCTGAGGATTCTTCGCGTTAGGCTTAGTTGCCTTCTTCACGAGATTTACGCCCTCGACAATGGCACGCTGCTTCGAAGTCTCAACCTTGAGAACCTTACCCTGCTGTCCCTTATTGTCACCAGCGATAACGATTACCGTATCCCCTTTCTTA
>JAGBRY010000076.1 GCA_017632115.1 Alistipes sp.
AGAATTGAGAATTGAGAATTGAGAATTCTCACTACTCACTACTCACGACTCACTACTCACTAAAAAAAAAAAGAGCCCGAAGGCTCTTTTTCTTATTTTACCAACTTGTCCAAGCGCTCGTAGATGCTTGTGCGAAGCTCACGCAACTTGTTGATAGTGCTGCGGTTACTGCGCTTAACATATCTGCAGGTTCCGACAAAACGCCAGAAGAGACGCATGTAGTTCCAAGCCAGCACAAACATGAATGGGAATGCCACCAGATAGCCCAATGCCCACCATATATTTGCAAATACGGCCAAAAGTACGAATGGCAGAATGAGGCAGATAGGTACTGAAATGAATACGCTAACGCCAACATAGAACGATGAGTAGAACATCTTATCCTTAATCCAAGCTTTGAGGAATATCTTTGGAAGGAGGAACAAGAGTCCGGTTGGGATAATCGAGAGAATGAAGAGCGGCAACAATATGAGCAGCCACAAACCTCGCAATATCGCCATAGGCAACTTGTGGTTACGGATGAAGAGCCAATCTCTGATCTTCAGCTTGTTAAGACCCTTAGATAGAGCGGCAGTATCCTCGTAAATTTTCTCCATCTCCTCGGGGTGTTCGTTAGTTGCCTCCTGCAATGCCGATACCAACTTCTGGTCGGAAAGCAATCTCGAAGGGAGATAGTTGAACTTGTAGCCGTGTTCGATAGCGTACTTGCGACCATAACCTGTTTCACGCAAGAAGTCGATCTGGTCGTAGTGCTCCAAGTCCTCGATGTTGAGCATCAACTCCTTGATGCGCTCTCGTACGATGTTGTTGATTTTCAACATTGTAGCACGAGGCTCCTCCTTATACTCCTCGTAGTAAGGCTTCAACGAGATAGGCTCACCAAAGCGGATAAGCATATCGGTACGAGCGTGGAAGTAGTTAGAGTAGTGGTTTGCCGAAGGCAAAATCATAACATCACGCTCGAAGTTGAACTTCTCGGCAGCTTCGAATGCAATTTTGAGGTAGCCAATCTTGAAATTACCCAACCAGCGCTTGTCCTGGTGGCCGGCCTCAGGGTACATCATGAGGGTCTCACCATCGCAAAGAGCGTCGCTCGATGCATTCATCATATCTTTGTTCTTCGCCACCGAAGAGTATCCCTCGTGGCTCATACGATAGGCCGGAAGCATACCGATTTTGCGGAGGAAAGCACCGGCTATAGGGTTGTTGAAGACATTTGCTCGTGCAATGAAGTTCATTCGGCGGTCGGTAAGGTTGAGTACCACGCTCAATGGGTCGTTCAAACAGTTCTGATGGTTTGATACAACGACGCACGGAGTTCCGTTAACAGGCACATTCTCCAAGCCTACCATATGCTCCTTGCGGAAATATAAGCCCGAATTTACGAACTGCAAATAGTAGCGGAATGCTTTGAGTAAGAGGTTGTGATCTCTTGGTTTAAGTTCTTTTTTCATACAAATATCTATATATTCGATTTACAAATATACAGAAAATAATCGATTTGGCAATAAAAATGTTCAAAATAGGTATTTCTACTTAAATGAAAAAAGGCAATAATACAATATGGAATAGTTTTGCTAATATCTCAAAAAAATAGTATATTTGCATATCTTAAATTAGGAGTATTGTTATGCCAAAGATTTCAGAACGAGCTGTGCTAATGCCTGCGTCGCCTATTCGACGATTGGCTCCGCTTGCCGAGGAGGCTAAGAAGCGAGGAACAAAGGTCTATCATCTAAATATCGGTCAGCCCGATATCAAGACTCCGCAGGTGGCCCTCGATGCCATCCGCAACATCGACCGTGAAATCCTTGAGTATAGTCCAAGCGACGGCTTCCTCTCGCTCAGAGAGAAGCTGGTAGGCTACTACGACCAGTACCAAATCAAACTCTCGCCCGACGATATTATTGTTACGGCAGGAGGCTCGGAGGCTGTGTTGTTCGCCTTTATGTCGTGTCTGAATCCGGGTGATGAGATTATCGTTCCGGAGCCTGCCTATGCCAACTATATGGCCTTTGCAGTCTCGGCAGGTGCGATTATTCGCCCTATAACCTCGACCATCGAAAATGGCTTCGAGTTGCCATCTATCGAGCAGTTCGAGGCGTTGATTAACGAGCGCACCCGAGGTATACTTATTTGCAATCCAAACAACCCAACGGGCTACCTCTATACCCGCAAGGAGATGAATCGTATTCGTGATTTGGTCAAGAAACACGACTTGTTCCTCTTCTCCGACGAGGTCTACCGTGAGTTTATCTATACAGGCTCGCCATATATCTCGGCCTGCCACTTGGAGGGTATCGAGGAGAATGTGGTACTGATTGACTCGGTGTCGAAGCGCTACTCGGAGTGCGGAATCCGCATCGGTGCGTTGATTACCAAGAATAAGACCTTGCGTGCGGCGGTTATGAAGTTCTGTCAGGCTCGTCTTTCGCCACCATTGCTTGGTCAGATTGCGGCTGAGGCGTCGATTGACGCACCTCGAGAGTATGCAATTCATACCTACGAGGAGTATATCGAGCGTCGCAACTGTCTGGTCGACGAGCTGAATAAAATCGAAGGCGTCTACTCGCCAATTCCGATGGGTGCATTCTACACGATTGCCCGCTTGCCAATTGACGATAGCGATAAGTTCTGCGAGTGGTGCTTGCGAGAGTTCGAGTACGATGGGGCAACTGTTATGCTCGCTCCGGCTTCAGGTTTCTACTCCGACGCCGGCCTTGGCAAGGATGAGGTTCGTATTGCCTATATTCTCGAAAAGGATGAGCTCAAAAAGGCTATCCGCATCCTCGGCAAAGCAATTGAAAAGTATAACGAAATAAATAAAAGCTAATGGCTAATGGCCAATGGCTAAAAGCCCAGTAAATCTATGTCTGCACCTTTAGCAGAGAGGCTTCGTCCTCAAACCCTTGAAGATTACATCGGCCAGCAACATCTGGTCGGTGAGGGTGGTGTTTTCCGTCGCTTTATCGAGGCGGGAAATGTACCGTCGTTTATCCTGTGGGGCCCTCCGGGTGTTGGTAAGACCACGCTCGCCAAGATTGTGGCAAATGCTCTCGAAAGGCCATTCTATACACTCTCGGCAGTAACCTCAGGTGTGAAGGAGGTGCGTGAGGTTATCGAGTCGGCAAAAAATCAGAAGTTCTTCTCGGCAAAGACTCCGTTGCTCTTTATCGATGAGATTCACCGCTTCAACAAGTCACAGCAAGACTCATTGCTTGGTGCGGTGGAGCAGGGTGTCATCACCCTTATTGGTGCGACCACCGAAAACCCCTCGTTCGAGGTTATCTCACCACTCTTGAGCCGTTGCCAGGTATACACCCTCAAGCCGATGCAGGAGGAGGACTTGCAGCATCTGCTCGACCGAGCTTTGACCACCGACGAAGAGCTGAAAAAACGAAATATCAAGGTCGAGGAGTCGGCAGCATTGTTCCGCTTTGCCGGTGGTGATGCCCGCAAATTATTAAATATCCTCGATATTATAACCTCCTCTCGTGAGGGCGACTTGGCTATTACCGACGACCTCGTTACGGAGGTGTTGCAGCAGAATATCGCCTTGTACGACAAGAATGGCGAGCAACACTACGATGTCATCTCGGCCTTTATAAAGAGTGTGCGTGGCAGCGACCCCAATGCGGCAATCTACTACTTGGCACGAATGTTGGCAGGTGGAGAGGAACCACGATTTATCGCTCGTCGCCTGGTGATTTTGGCGTCGGAGGATATTGGCTTGGCAAACCCTAATGCCTTGCTATTGGCGAATGCCTGCTTCGATACGGTACATAAGATCGGTATGCCCGAGGCTCGCATAACTTTGGCGGAAACTACTATTTATCTCGCCACTTCGCCAAAGAGCAATTCGGCATATATGGCTATAAACGAGGCACTTGCCTTTGTGAATAAGGACACAAACTTGCGACCTGTGCCGTTGCATTTGCGAAACGCTGTTACCGATTTGATGGCCGAGCAGGGCTACGGAGCCGATTATAAGTATGCCCACGACTACGAGGGTAATTTCGTGGAGCAGGAGTTCCTGCCTGAGAGTCTCAAGGGAACGCAGTTCTACCATCCAAATACCGGCAATCAGACCGAGCAACGCATAGCCGAGCGAATGCAACAACTTTGGAAGGACAAATATAAATAGTGGTATGAAACGAATATTCCTATTTTCAATTTTTGTTATGATGATGGCAACAGTTACGGCTCAGGTTAAGCCCACGACATATTGTTTTGTAGAGGGCAACGAGCCATTGTATCTCGACCACTATCGCAGCGAGGGTGAGGGCGCTCATCCTTGCGTATTGTTTGCCTTTGGAGGTGGTTTCTCGCACGGCAGTCGCAACAATGAACGCTATCTGCCATACTTCGATATGCTCCTGAAAGAGGGCTTTGATGTGGTGTCGGTAGATTATCGCCTTGGAATGGCATATACGCTCGATAAGAGGGAGGATGTAGGCCCTATGGAGGGTGCGTGGGCGATGTATCGCTCGGTGAACTATGCTGCCGAGGATGTGTTGCGAGCAACCAAG
This sequence comes from Alistipes sp., assembly GCA_017632115.1. Classification (GTDB taxonomy): domain Bacteria; phylum Bacteroidota; class Bacteroidia; order Bacteroidales; family Rikenellaceae; genus Alistipes. The sequence continues at coordinate 4,530 of JAGBRY010000076.1, forward strand.
TATGTGGTGGATAATGCCGAGAAGTTGGGTATCGACCCATCGTTGATTGTTGCGAGCGGATCGAGTGCCGGTGCTATTGCGGTGCTTCAGGCCGAGAACTACATCTCAAATCGCTCTCGCTATGCCAAAATTCTACCCGAGAAGTTCAATTTTGCAGGCGTTATAGCCTTTGCCGGTGCGATATATTCAGTGCTTGGTGAGCCCGATTGGGACGCTCAGCCTTGCCCAATAATGCTCTTCCACGGCAATGCCGACAGGAATGTGCCATATCGCAAAGCGACAATTCTTGCAACAGGTTTCTATGGCTCGGACTTCATTGCTGAGCAACTCCACGAAAAGGGTGCAACCTACTATTTCCATTCGGCACACTATCGTGACCACGACCTCGCTCTGACTCCGCTGACCGATAACCACGACGAGATCTTGATGTTCCTCGGTCGTTGTGTGCTTGGTGGCGAGAAGATGCAACACACCAACGAGTATGTCGCCGAAGGCATAGAGCCTTGTCAGACTGAATTTACGGTACAAGAGTACCTGAATAGCAATTACAACTAAAAAAAATATCGTGGCAATCGCCACGATATTTTTTTTACTCCAACTCTATCGCTGTGAAGAACTCCGGACAGTGGAAGCAAGGTTGCGGAAGAGCAATCGGCTGCCACGAGAGGAAGTGCGGTTTCGAGAGGTTATCGCCACATTTGTAGAGGTTTACCTTGAGCTTCAAGCCATCCCAACTCTCCACCTTGTGCTGGTGCATAATCGAGGTTGGAAGACCCAACATCAACGACCACTTATTCTCGCCAACACGCTCCTCGAATGGCTTGGTGCCGAGCGAAGTGTGACGCTCCACCTGCGAGAGAACATCCTCGCCGGCGTGGATAACATCCTGACCCTTCTTGCGGTAGCCAATCAACATCTTGCCGATGCAGGTAGTCTCGACATTGTAGTATGCCTCGCCATCCAACGAGAGGAAGAACTCGCAGCACGAGTCGGTCCAAACCTCGCCATTATCCTCAGCAACACGAGCTGCGGTGTAGCCCTCCTCGACATCGAAGCGAACATACAACTTCTCGCCCGTGTGGAACATCTTGAATGTTACATTGGGAGCATACGGAAACTCCTCTGCCCAATTGCAGCAAGCAATCTGCTCGGGAGTGAGGCCCTCGAATACCTGCTCGAGGGTCTTGCCCGATAAATCTATTTTTGAAACCTTCATTATGCCAAATGTTTAGCGGTTGTCTGCTTGATTACCTCGCACATCTCTGCGTACTGAGCCTCGATGCTCTGCAACAATGCATACTGTGCGTGAGTACGAACGAGGTTGTGGTTAGGCGACTTAATCTTGTAGTAGGTATCGCCGTTGATGTAGTCCATCAAGAAGCGCAAAACCTGCTCGAAAGTGATGTAACGAGCCGAGAATGCGAGGTGGTCGAGCTCTGCCTGAGTGAGGGTATTAGCCTGCTGCGAGAGGTAACCATCTGCATAAGCTGCGAACATAGGCAACGAGAGAGATACGGTCGAGAGATCCTCTGCATCCTCTGCGCCTGTATTTGCGTAGGTGCGGATAGCATCTCCGAAGTCGTTCAATGCTGGAGCCGACATCACGGTGTCGAGGTCGATTACACAGAGAACATTGCCCTGCTTGTCGAAGAGGATGTTGTTGATCTTGGTGTCGTTGTGAGTTACACGCATAGGGATCTCACCCGACTCAACCTTTGCCCAGAATGCCAACATCTCCTCACGGCGTGACTCGATCCACGAAATCTCCTCCGAAAGCGACGCTACACGGCCTGCAGCATCCTGTGCGATAGCCTCATCCCACTGCACAAAGCGGTGCTTGATATTGTGGAAACCCTTGATAACCTCAGCCAATGGCTCGGTGAAGTCTGCCAACTGCGACTGGAACTTACCGATACCCATACCGCCCATACGAGCCAAAGCCTCGCTGTTTGCCGAGTCGTAGGCGATGGTGTCGGCGATAAACTCGCAAACTGCCCAATACTCGCCATCCTCGTCAACATGGTAGAACTTGCCATCGTGGGTGTGGTTGATGGTCATAACCTCACGCTTGATGTCGCCACCCTCGGCAGCCACCTTCTTGCGGATGTGCGCAGTTACACGGTCGATGTTGTCCATCATTGCAGGAACATCGGGGAAGATCGACTTGTTCTTGCGCTGGAGAATGTAGTTTGGAGCCTCACCTTCGGTGTGTATAATAAAAGTGTCGTTAATAAAACCTTGTCCAAGAGGGGTAATCTCACTGATTGTGCCTTCGAGTACGAACTCGGCGGCAATCTTCAAAAGTTTTTCAGTCATAGTTGTGTTATATTTAGTTGTTACAAATTTTCTCAACTACAAATTTAACAACAATATCGCAATTAAACAAAAAAGCCGGGCGGAATTTTCCACCCGGCTTGCTATATGTAACCCTCTGAGGGATTAGTATACGAGGTTGTCCTCCTCCGAACCGAAGCCCGGAAGGGTAGTGCCGATACCTCCCGGAACCGGCTCGCTCACGCTGTAACCACGCTCGGCTACAACCTCAAACATCTCTACCATAGGAGCAGAATAGCTCAAATTTATATTTTTCATCATAGCAAAAGTCTGTTTTAAAATTTTACAATTCCGTTCCTAATTACAATGCTGTTGGCTCTACCGGAACATTTGCCGACTCGTAAGAGCAACCCTCGCAGTTGTTCTCAGCTGCATCAGCCCAATTACCACCATAGATCTTCTTCCAGAATGGAACATATCCATCTGCCGGAATAAACTCGTCCGAAGCATCAACAGTTCCATAAACCTTTGGAGTGATAACCAACCAATCAGGCTCGCCGTTCTTCTCGACAAGGGCATACTTACCACCAATCTTGCAGTTAGAAACCATAGCCGAGGTGCCACGATGGCTACCTACTGCCATACCTACGCCTACGATTGGCGAAGCTGCCGACTCAACAAAGCCGATAGCCGCAATCGAACAATCAACCTTTGCGTTAGATATCAACTGCGATGAGCCACCTACGATGCCACCAACGGTAACATCTGCGCCCATCTTCTCTGAGTAGCGAACATAGATATCGCCTGTGTTTACCATAGCAACGCTCTGTGGCTTGCTCGATACCGAGCCGAAGCAACCTCCCCAACGAACGGTAGTAGCCGAACCTGTCAAGGCAGCAGTTGCGTCGTAGTTGGTAACGGTACCCTCGTTCTTCATTGCGGTTGCTGAGGTAATTGCTACGGTTGCAGCACCTGCAATACCACCTGCATAACCGGTGGTCTTAGCATAACCCAAGAACTTGATAGCACCCTTATTTACGAAACCTGTACCAGTGTATGTACCGCCTGTAACATCACCGCACAAACCACCGAGATAGACCGAGCTTGTAGATGTTCCCTTGAATACGATGTCGCCGCTATTAGAGCAACTCTCGTAAGTACCTGTCGACGATGAACGGCAGATTCCGCCCATCTTCAAAGGACAATGGAGATCCTTAACATCAGCTACGATATCACCTGTGTTGTGAACGTTCTTGATAGTCTTGCCCGAAGCCGGAGTGTATACTGCACCCGAAATAAATACATTGGTGTAGGTATCACCGGTGAAGGTTATGTTTCCGCTATTGGTAAAGTTTGTGTGGTTGTAGCTTGAGGTCCAAGCCAAACCATTGATGTAGATTGCTCCTGTAGCCTTTGCTGTAGAACCATCATCCTTTGTGTATGTATCACCCTGTGGCTCGGTCGCCGATACGGTGATATCACCAGCATTCGAGCAGTCGGTTGTAGCACAACCTAACGAAGCACCCATACCACAAATACCGACATTCAGATTGAACGAGCCGGCAACAGTGATATCGCCATTCGCACCATTTGTGTTATTCTTGAAAGTGGTACAAGCTGCAGCACCAATAATACCGCCGATGTAACCATAGATACAGTCGGTGTCAATGCTGATTGGACCATTGTTGTCGCACTCCTGAATAGTAGAGGAATCAGCTTTACCTATGATACCACCCAAATAGAGTGCTGTAGTGTGTGTGAAGGCACCCTTTGTATCTCCCGACTTAGGCTTCCATGTTGGCTTATTTGTATTTACATTACCGTGCTGGGTGATTGCGCCATTGTTGTCGCAATTCTTAAAATACATTTCGCCACCTCCACCGAGGATACCGCCAATGTAGCAGTGGTTACCACCGCTCAATTTGAAGTCGGCCAAAATCTCAACAACTCCATTGTTGGTGCAATTCTCCAATGTTACGCTGCCCTTTGTTCCGGCGTGGCGACCAATAATACCTCCGTAGTAAGGGGTTCCATTAGAAGTGTAGCTAATACCATCCTCTACGATAATGCCTCCATTGTTGGTTATGTTTTTGAGAGTGTAAGCCACTTCATTGTCATTTGACCACCAAGAACCAAAGATACCACCGATATATGGATAGTTAACGGTACTCTTCTGGCGAACAATACCATAGTTGGTGATAGTATCAAAATTACAATCCTTACCGGCACCTACAATGCTAGCAACACAAGCACATCCGATATGGGTAGTCAAGGTGATGTCGCCACTGTTGTTCTCGCCCTCTGCGCCATTTACAATTGTATTGAACGAAGTTTTATAGGCCAAACCTGCGATACCGCCAATAGCCGGCTGTATGTTCGATACATTAGGAGATGAGTTTGTCAACTGGCTCAACGATGTACAGTTTGTAATCTGAACAGAAGTTGTTGAAGAGCCCTCAGTACGACCTACGATACCTCCAAATCCATTGTAGATTTTACCACTTGCACTTGCTGCAAATTTCTTGATATCGACAACAACATCAGTGGTGCTGTCGGTAAGAGTAGAAACGCCTTCCAATACACCTACCATAGCGCCCACAGCAAACGAGTCATTCGAAGCACTTGCAATTGCATTGCCATTCTCGTACACGAAGTTTCCGCCAACAAAGCAGTTCGAAATAGAGGTGCCTACTGCCTCGCAAACCAAGATTCCGAAGTGGAACTTGTCATTCTCTACAACATTCACCTCGGTGAGCTTTACATTCTTGATTGTTGCGCCTGTAACGGTGTCGAACAATGCCGAAGTCAAGCCCTTAATCTCGTAGCCCTTGTCGCTACCACCGTCGAACTCGATTGCAGGGAAACCTGCGATTGGCTGCCAAGTTGCTACGCCCGACATATCGATAGTTGCACCAACAGTAACCTTGGTTACCTTTGCCAACTTGCCATCTGCTGCCCACTTCTGCAAACGGAGCATATCCGACTCGCTAACGATTACAAGCTCACCCTCAGGATCTGCAACTGCACTTGGAGCATACAAAATCTCGCCGAACTCCTTAACGATACCGGCCTTTACAGGGTTCTTTGCGCTGTCGTAGCGAACAACCATCGCCTCACCCTCGGTAGAGTTGATGGTGATGGTGTAGAGACCGTGCTCGCCAGCAGGAACTGCAACATAGATCGGAGTAGCCTCTGCGCCGAGTGTCAAGCCCTCGCCGAAAGTTACGGTTACGGTGTTGCTTGCGTCAGCGTGAGCAGTCAATTCGCCTGTCTGGCAATTTACATCGAAGTTACCAGCAATTTTACCCTCGGCTGCAATAACGATGTTCTCCAAAGTCTTCTCGCCCTTGATAGCGAAGCGAAGAACGCCCGAGAGGTGGTTGAGCTGAACGGTCTCGTCAGCATTTGCAGCATAACCATACATTGGAGCTACGCCCGCTGCAAATGTACCCTCGGTGTAAGGCTGAACAGCCAAGAAGGTTACAGGCTGCAAGCCCTCAGCTGCAGTTGCGCCCTCTGCCGGTGCAGGATATACCACATTGAACGGATGGGTGAGTACAGATGGGAATGCGAAAGATGCCGCAATCTGACCATCGGCCTCTGCTGCCAAAGGAGTAGATGCTACGCCATTCACTGCAATAGCATCGCCCTCACTCCAATAGAGAGGGTACTTACCGTCAGCATCTTTGTCGCCGAGCTGAGTCTTCGACTCCTCCAACGATACGGTGATCTCGGTAACACCGCCCTTGCCAACCTCGATGCTGAGATCTTCAGTTGCATCGGTTGCACACGAAAATGCGAACAACGCTACTGCAACTGCCATGAAAATTTTTGTCAAATTTTTCATTGTTTTGTTTTTTTAGTTAATAATTATTTGTTGTATTTTCTGAGTAAACACCTAATAATACGCAAATTACCCCTCCTCATAATACCTTGAAGAGAGTTCTTGTTTTCATTTTTTTCGAACAGTGCAAAAATACTAAAAAAAATCTAAAAATTAACAGGTTCGCACAGAAAAAAATGAGAGGGCGTTCAACATTGCGCTGAACACCCTCTTGTTTTAGAGTTTCCCCCCTCGGGGTTTAATAGACTAAATCGTCATCCTCCGAACCAAAGCCCGGAAGGGTAGTGCCGATACCGCCGGGAACCGGCTCGCTCACGCTATAACCCCTCTCGGCCACTACTTCGTAGATATCAACCTCGGGAGCGGTGTATATTAAATTGCTCTTTTTCATAGTTCAAAATTCGTTTTTTTTAGTTCGACTTTGCGGGTTGATTACTCGATTGTAAGGCTGCTGAGGTACGAGTTACTATCGCAGTTCGATGCGCTTGCATCTGCCCAAGTGTTACCATAGATAACGTTCCAGAATGTAACGAAGTTACCTGAGATTGGAAGTGGATCGCCGCCTGCGTCGTACTCCGGCTCCGGCTCAACCTCTACAATGTTGAAGAAGTTAGGCTCGCCATCCTTCAACTCGGTAGCGATACGACCACCCAATTTGTTCGAGCTTGCGAGGTAGCTTGTGTTACGAGCCATACCTGTAACCATACCAACACCATCAAGACCGATGCCGACAACATCGCAATATACCTGAGCGTTACCGATAACCTCAGCGTTCCAACCTACGATACCGCCGCAACGGTTGTCGTTGGTCGAAGCTGCACCGTTCAATACCTTAACGGCACCGGTTGAACGAAGACCATTGTCATTGACAACAGGGGCCTTGTCAAACTTACCGAAGCAACCACCAGTGTAAGGGCCCTTAACCATAGTTGCGCCCTCTTCAACTGTTACAGCACCTGTGTTGAAGCAACCAGTGAAGGTCTTAACTGCTGAACGGTTGTAACCGAAGAGACCACCTACATACAATACCTGGTTCGAAGTCGAGCCACTTGCTGTGCTTGCATCCTTCGATACGGTGATGTTACCCTTGTTACCGCAGTTTACGAGAGTGTGTGCTGTGTTGCAATCGCCCCACAAACCACCGATACAAGCGTGGTTGTTAGAGTTGAAAGTTACATCAGCGTTGAAGATGATGTCGCCTTCGTTTACGAAGTTTGTGAATGTACAGTTAGCAGCACCTGCAGCATCGCCGTTAGCAGCGATACCACCGATACGAGTCTGCTCCAAAGTACCGTTTACGGTAATAGTACCTTGGTTCAAGAAGTTCGAGCTTTCGCCACCTACATAACCACCGATACCCGAGATAAATGCACGAGTGTTACCTGTAGCTGTGCATGTGAGGTCGATGTTCATTGCACCCTTGTTTACGAGGTTTGTACCACCTACCGAAACAACACCTGTAACTCCTGCGATATACTGGTTACCCTTAGCAGTCTTGTTGTTGATGTTGAGTACACCGTGGTTCTCCGAGTTGTGGATACCGCCTGCTGTAAGATAACCTACAACACCGCCGTAACGGTTCTCGCCACCATGCTTAACACCATTAACACCCAACTTACCCTTGTTGATAGCGCTGTAAACAACACCCTCGGCACGACCGATGCAACCACCAATCTGAGCGTTACCCGAAATCTCGCAAGCCGAAGTTGTAGTCGAACCTACCGAGCCACGGAACTCGATCTCACCATTGTTGTAGTAACCACCAACCTTATCGTTGTTAGTAGATGAGCCCAAGAAGCCAACTACACCACCGAGGTAGAGAATCTTCTGGTTACCCATAAGGATAATCTTACCGTTGTTGGTTACGTTCTCGCAATACTTAGATGCGATACCTACAACACCACCAACATTTGTGTGACCCTTGTGAGCAGTGTTTGTAGAGTTGTTGTTGCAACCCGCCTTAACAGCGCCGCTGTTCGAGCAGTTCTTTACAGTGTGGTGATAAGCTACCGCTACAACACCTGCAATAGCGTCGTCCTGCCAGTTTGGAGCACCACCAATCGTACCAGAGATATCGATGTTAGCACCCTTCTTGTTGTGGCAGTTCTCTATCTCACCGCAAGTGAACGCAGCAATACCACCAACACGGAAGTAACGGTGACCTGATGCGCCACCAACGGTCAAGTTCGAAGTGATAGCGATGCCACCATAGTTGTCGCAACCAGTCAACTTACTGCCCTCCCAAGTGTGTCCTACAACACCACCGCAGTGGAGGAATACGATCTTTGGAACTGTATCGCCTGTGTAAGGCAAGGTAATCTTACCGTGGTTCTCAGAATCCTTCAATACTGCATTTGCTCCGAGCTGACCGGTAACACCACCGAGGTAGAGGAACCAAATACGACCATTGTCGAATGTCAATGAACCATAGTTTTTGAGGCCCGAAGCGTTTACAGAGTCGAGGTAACCTACAACACCTGCCAAACAACCATCTACATCAGTGTAGTTGATATCTGCAGTACCACCCTCACCAACACCGTAGTAACCACGAATGCCGATGTTACCGTGGTTTGTGAGGTTCGATACAGTACAACCGTGGTTGCTGATAGCCATATAACCTGCAACACCACCAATGTAA
>JAGBRY010000077.1 GCA_017632115.1 Alistipes sp.
CCCATGGCCCAGCGTAGACAAGTCGCCCGAGGCGCAACAAGCTGAACGAGTCCTATCCGGGCACAAAAAAAGCGATTGCCGAATGACAATCGCTTGTGCCCAGGATAGGACTCGAACCTACACGCCTCACAGCACCAGATCCTAAGTCTGGCGTGGCTACCAATTACACCACCTGGGCCTTAGTGCGAGTGCAAAGGTAACCATTTTTTTAGAATTCGCAACCTCGGGTGAAGTTTTTTGAAGGTTTTTCGCAGAAAAGTGCTAAATTTGCACATTGTAAAAACTTTTTATATGCCAAAGATTGTAAACCTTACTCTTTCGCCCAAGCAGGCATCCGATGCGAAACTATATACTCCATTGGTGGCTCGTGAGTTGCGTATCAAGGAGAGCGACATCGCACTGTTGCGCATTGTAAAGCGCTCGGTTGACGCAAGGCGAGGAGCTCTGAAGGTCAATCTTTCGCTCGAGGCCTACATCGACACAGAGGAGCAACCTGCTCCGCTCAATTTCGACTACCCTTCGGTTGTCGGTAAGCCCGAGATCATCATCGTAGGTGCCGGCCCTGCGGGTCTGTACTGCGCCCTGCGACTTATAGAATTGGGCTACAGGCCTATACTCTTCGAGCGTGGCAAGGAGGTTGTGGAGCGAGGTAAGGATATCGCCAAAATTCAGCGCAATCAGGGTGTAAATCCCGACTCAAACTACGCCTTTGGCGAGGGTGGCGCAGGAACATTCTCGGATGGAAAGCTCTTCACACGCAGCAAGAAGCGTGGCGACTACAATCGTGCACTGCAACGCCTTGTTTTTCACGGTGCATCGCCCGAAATTCTCTATGAGGCTCACCCCCATATCGGCTCGGACCGTCTACCACGCATTATCGCCAATATGCGTGATGCCATTCGTGCAGCAGGTGGCGAGGTATACTTCGAGAAGAGGGTCGATGAACTGATTGTTCGCAATGGCAGGGTTGAGGGAGTTATTGCAGGAGGCGACAAGATCGAAGCACAAGCGGTAGTTATCGCTACGGGACACTCAGCCCGAGATATATACTACATGTTGGACCGTAGTGGCGTACGCCTCGAGTCGAAGGCATACGCTATGGGTGTACGCATCGAGCACCCGCAACAGCTCATAAACAACATCCAATATCACCGTTCGCCCGAGATGGAGTATCTGCCTTCGGCATCATACTCGCTTGTTGCACAGGTAGGAGGCAGGGGGGTATATTCGTTCTGTATGTGCCCGGGAGGTTTTATCGTTCCGGCACTTACCGACGAGAGCGAGTCGGTGGTAAACGGAATGTCGCCGTCACACCGCAACTCGCCATATGCAAATTCGGGCTTTGTAACCGAGATTAGAGAGGAGGATTATGCCCATCTGACCGAGAAATATGGTGCTTTGGCAGGTCTTGTATTCCAGCAACAGCTGGAGCAGTCGGCACGAGAGCAAGCTCCAGAAAATCAGACCGCTCCGGCACAGCGAGTAGCAGATTTCGTGGCTGGTCGTCGCTCGACATCATTGCCTAAATGCTCCTATGTTCCGGGTATCGTAGAGTCGAGATTGGATGAGTGGATGCCAAAGTTTATGTCATCACGATTGCGTGAGGCAATATCGGTATTTGATAAGCGAATGAGAGGCTACCTCACCAACGAGGCGGTAGTTGTGGGTGTGGAGTCACGCACCTCGACACCTGTACGCATTCCTCGTGACAGAGAGTCGCTGCAGCACCCTGAGGTTGCCGGACTCTACCCTACGGGCGAAGGAGCAGGCTTTGCAGGAGGTATTATCTCGGCTGCCCTCGATGGCGAAAGAATTGCCGAGGCGATAGCGCAATCTGTTTAGAGTTTAGAGTTGAGAGTTGAGAGATGAATAACGAAAAAATATATAAATACCGACTCGGAAAGCGTGTTATATATAGTTCCATACTATATATACTGCTCGTTGTCGGCTTGAGTGTACTACTCGCCTTTGTATACGAGGGCGGATACATCTCTGCGTGGTTTATCTCACTCATATTGGCAGTATTGGCACTGATGATTCTCTCGATTCCTCGCCGTGTGGTGGTCGATGATGAGGGCATCGAAATTCAGTGCATCGCCGAGGACACAACCCTCGCCTACGAAGATATAGCGAGCATCCGCAAAGTCGAAAAGCGAGAGATGAATGGCTGTGTACCGATCTTCGGAGCGGTAGGTTTCTTCGGGCATTATGGTCGATTCTTGAATCTCCGAACCATGGAGTTTATCCACATCTACGCCTCTCGTTGGGGCAAGTTTGTGGAGATTACAGCTATTGACGGCAGTAAGTACTACATTTCATGCGAGGAGCGTAGTGATATAATAAAGCGTGTCGAAGAGTTTGTAAAACCCCACGACACGCAAGAGAATATCTAAGCCGCCGGCCTATCTTTTGGCATTAGCAACCAACAACTTAATCTTTTCGTTATAGTCGCTTGCGGAGAGCAACTCCTCGAGCGAAAGATGCATGCGATAGCGCCAATAGTGGTGTGCTACAGCCGGGATGTTGATGCGCTCACTCTCTATATCTTTCGAGCGCAACACCTCCGACAACGAAAGCCAATCCTGCAACGGCAATATGGTCAACATTGAAGGCGAAGCGAGGTGGCGGGCAACAATCTTCTCGCACAACTCTGCCGTAGCCTCCGCAGGTGCCTCACCCTCCAAGCCAAGAACTTCCTTATAGTATAGTGCCTGTTTTGCCTCGTCACGCCACCACAAGCGTAGTGGTGCCATATCGTGCGTAGAGGTCGAGCATACCGACAAATATGGATAACGGGCAGTGTCGCCATAAGCCACGCCATACTCCTTAGGCATACGCTCTATTTCGAGCGAGAGAATCTGCTCCTCGGCCATAACTTGTGGAACACACGCCGGTATCATACCCAGATCCTCGCCACACGCCAACATCGAGGTAGAAGCGGCAAGTTTTGCCAATCGCTCAGCTCCCGTCATACCCCAGAATGCATTGTGACGGCGGTAGTAGAAGTTATCGTGCAGACGCACAAAGGCCTCCTGTTGCGACTTTGGCAGGGCCTTGAACTGCTCGGTTGCAAATGGCGAGATTCTCGGAACAAAGCCCTCGCCGTGGGCCAGCCAAAGCACATTGTCGTCGTTCAACTCCTTGGCTACATCCATCTCCTCGTCGAAGCCAAAGCCTTCACAACGAATCTCCGATGCAGAGTATGGCAACGATGGAGCAAAGGCTCCGAGCAGAGCACTCTTTGCCCCCTCAGGTACTGCCCAAATACGGAAGAAACCGAGAATATGGTCGATGCGGTAGGCATCGAAGTAGTCGGCCATCTTGGCAAAGCGAGCACGCCACCAAGCGTAGTCATCCTCGGCCATCTTCTCCCAATTGTAGATTGGGAAGCCCCAATTCTGGCCCTCTGCCGAGAAGTCATCAGGCGGAGCTCCTGCCGACGAGGTCGTAACAAAGAGTTCCGGATTTTGCCAAACATCGACACTTGTACGAGATACGCCAATCGGAAGGTCGCCCTTGAGAACTACACCCTTCGAGTGGAGATAATCACGCACCTTGCGCAACTGACGGTCGAGGTGGTACTGCATATAGTAGTAGAAACCAACCTCCTTCTCGTTGCGCTCGGCAAAGGCTGCACAGCGCTTCTCGATAAACTTCGAGAAGGTTGCCCACTTGGTAAAGTCGGCCGTCTTATACTTATCTCGCAACACCGAGAATACCGCATACGGCATCAGCCATGCACGATTCTGCTTCTCGAAGTCACGATACGACTTGCTCTCCATACAACGAGCGCCCAACAGCTCGTACATCTTGCGCAGATACTTAATCTTTGCCTTCACTACACGCTCGTAATCCATCTCGGGAAGTGCATTCAACTCCGCCTGCAGAGCCTCCATCTCGGCTCTATCGGCCTCGTCACGCAGGTAGCCCACATCGCTCAATCGCAGATAGAGCGGATGCAATGCAAACGACGAAACGGTATTATATGGATAGGAGTCTGCCCAGGTCATCGACATAGAGGTGTCGTTTATAGGCAAAATCTGAATCATTCGTTGTCCTGTCTGGGCACACCAATCGCCCAAGAGTTGCAGGTCGGCAAATTCGCCCACACCAAAGCTCTGCTCAGAGCGCAACGAGAAGACCGGAACAGCAACACCTGCACCTCGCCACTGCACATCGTCACGCAGACGCAAACCGAGCGTAAGATGAGGTTTGTCGGTCGTAGGAAGGATGCGGTTGCCGCCACGCTCCCAGCGCAAGAAGTTGCCCTCGGCACTTGTTACTACAAATTTATACTCTGCGCATGCGCACGCACGCAAGGCGATACCCCAACGATAGTTGCCGAGATAGATCATCGGCAATGCCCTCTTCTCCTGCCACTCGCCCAACTCCTTTGAGGAGCCAAGAATGGCGAGTCGCTCGGTCAATGGGAGTGCCGCCTCAACCTCGATATAGTAGGTCGCTCCAACCATAATAGGTGCAGGCTGCACCGGGCGAGAGAACAATCGCTGGCGGAACATCGACGAGTAGAGCGGCTTTTTGAGCTGCGGTGCATCGCACCAATGGTCTACGACATCAACTGCCGGACATCCGGCAATCTCGGTCAGCGAGTGGCCCTTACCCCACTCCTTGCGGAGAAGTTTACGGCCTTCGACAACTTGGTAGGCATAGCGATAAGGACGGTCGGAGTGCAACTCGATAACGGTGCTCCAGACGCCATTGCCCTCATTGCGCATATCTACAGGCTTGCCCTCGGCGGGCACAATCTGCAACTTAGAACCCTCGTGGGTATAGTAGTGAAGTTTTAGGTTTGCTTTCATATACCAAATTTATGTATTTTTTTTCATATATGCAACAGCAAAACAGGAGGGTTTTCAACAAGTTATTGAAAGATTGGAAAAGGGAGGAGTGGACGAAATAGAAAAATCGCCCCACAACATAGTAGACCTATGTGAGGAGCGATCTTTTTATTTGGTGCAAAATGCACCAATCAGAATGATTTTATCCCAAAAAAGCCAACAAGATTCCCGCTGCAACTGCCGAACCTACTACACCCGCTACATTAGGACCCATAGCGTGCATAAGGAGGAAGTTCGAACGGTCATACTCCTGACCTACGGTCTGCGATACACGAGCTGCCATTGGCACCGCAGATACACCAGCCGAACCGATGAGTGGGTTGATCTTGTTACCCTCCTTAGAGAAGAGGTTCATCAACTTAGCAAGCAACACACCTCCAGCAGTACCGCCACTAAATGCGAGGATACCGAGGCAGAGGATGAAGATAGTCTTGATGTTGAGGAACGAATCGCCGGTAGCGGTAGCACCAACCGAGATACCGAGGAAGATAACCACGATATTCATCAACTCGTTCTGAACGGTCTTTGCCAAACGGTCTACAACACCACACTCCTTCATCAAGTTACCGAGCATCAAGCAGCCAACGAGTGGTGCAGCCGATGGGAGAAGCAATGCAATAACGATGGTGATGACGACAGGGAAGATAATCTTCTCGGTCTTCGACACCTGACGCAACTGCTTCATCTTGATCACACGCTCCTTCTCGGTGGTCAACGCACGCATAATTGGCGGCTGAATAACCGGTACGAGAGCCATATACGAGTATGCTGCGATAGCGATAGGGCCGAGCAACTCTGGAGCAAGACGAGCAGTGAGGAAGATCGATGTAGGACCATC
>JAGBRY010000078.1 GCA_017632115.1 Alistipes sp.
GATTGTATATTCGTCGGAGGAGTTCAATCCGGAGGATTTCTACGCCGATGAGGATATGGTTATCACCATCTCGCATATGGGATACATCAAGCGTACGTCGCTCGCCGACTACCGCACGCAGAACCGTGGCGGTGTGGGTGCCAAGGGCTCGGCTACGCGTGACGAGGACTTCATCGAGCATATCTATGTAGCCTCGATGCACAACACGATGATGTTCTTCACGGAGAAGGGTCGTTGCTTCTGGTTGAAGGTTTACGAGATTCCGGAGGGCACGCGCTAGTCGAAGGGACGCGCTATCCAGAACGTACTCAACATCGAGCCGGATGATAAGGTACGCGCCTACATCAACTGCAAGAAGCTCAACGACGAGGAGTATGTAAACTCGAACTACATCGTGATGTGTACCAAGAACGGTACCGTTAAGAAGACCAAGTTGGAGGCTTACTCTCGTCCTCGTACCAACGGTATCAATGCTATCGAGGTGCGTGAGGGCGACCGTCTCATCGAGGCTAAGCTCACAAGCGGTGCGGCAGAGATTATGATTGCTACTCGTGAGGGTAAGGCTATCCGCTTCAACGAGTCTACAGTTCGTGAGGTAGGTCGTACTTCGATCGGTGTGCGTGGCGTATCGCTCGAGGGTGACAACGAGGCTATCGGTATGATCTGCATCGAGCCTGAGTCGAACGAGGATGTACTCGTACTCTCGGCTAACGGTTTCGGTAAGCGTACCAATGTCGACGAGTATCGTGTAACAAACCGTGGCGGTAAGGGTGTTAAGACCATCAACATCACCGAGAAGACCGGCGAGTTGGTGGCTATCAAGGCTGTGACCGACGATAACGACTTGATGATTATCAACCGCTCGGGTATCACAATCCGTACCTCGATCGAGCAGATTCGTGTGGCAGGTCGTGCAACGCAGGGTGTACGCATCATCAACCTCCGTGAGGGTGATGAGATTGCATCGGTGGCTGTAGTTCCTGTAACCGAGGAGGAGGAGCTCGCAGAGGGCGCAGTAGTTGAAGGTGCAGTAGCAGAGGGCGCAGAGGCAACAGCCGAGGCTCCTGCAACAGAGGCAACAACCAACGATAACGAATAATAAATTACAAACATTTAAAGTTATAACAATATGAAAAAGTTTATAACAATGGCAGTAGCATTGGCAACTTTGGCCATGCCTGCCGCTACAGCACAGAAGATCAACGATGCAGCATTTGTTGCAAAGTTGGAGAAGAGCAATGCCGAGATCGCAAATCCTAAGAAGGCTGAGAAGTCGGCAACTTGGTACAATCGTGGTAAGATCTGCGTAGATGCTATCGTAGCTCCTACAAAGAACATCTTCTCGGGCCTCGATGCAAATATGTTGCAGATGAGCCTTGGCACCCCTGCTACCGAGGTTAAGGATAACATCCACTCGTTCGACTGGGTTGACATCCACACTAAGGGCGGAAAGGTTGTTGCTTGGAGCATCAAGAAGGAGGTTATCGCTAATGCCTACGACATCGCAAAGGAGGCTTTCGTGAAGGCATACGAGTTGGACCCTGCATCGGCAACAAAGATTAAGACTGCATTGGATGTACTCATCAACCACTACTCGGAGTTGGGTTCGGTTAGCCTCGATGTATCGGAGTACAAGACCGCAATCGACGCATACATGAAGGCTGTAGGTTTGCAGCAGAACCCTGCAATCGGCAAGGAGGATCCTCGCTACTACTTCTTCGCAGGTCAGTTGGCAGCATTCCTCGGTGCACAGGATGCAAAGTACTTTGCTGATGGCGAGAAGTATCTCAACAAGGCTCTCGAGTTGGGCTACAAGGACGAGCAGGGCAACCTCTACTACTTCCTCTTCCACTGCTACTATGGTCAGCGTGCCGAGAACAAGGAGAACCTCATTAAGGCTAAGAACGCTTTGTTGGAGGGTATCGAGAAGTATCCACGCAACGAGCGTATCATGGAGGGTTTGATCCAGCTCTACACCTCGGAGGAGGGCGTAGGTAACCCTGCAGACTTGGTTGAGCACATCGACAAGATGCTCACCGAGAAGCAGGATAACGCAGACTTGTGGTTTGCTCGTGGTCAGGTA
>JAGBRY010000079.1 GCA_017632115.1 Alistipes sp.
ATATGATTCTCGGTCCAAGTGGTGAGAATATCTACCCTGAGGATATCGAGAATGTGCTCAATTCGCATGTCTTTATTTCGGAGTCGGTGGTGACCGAGTCGGATGGTAAGTTGGTGGCATTGGTTCATTTTGATACCGAGGCAATCGAGGCTAAGTATGCCGAGATGGTTGATACCTGGCACAAGAAGAAGCACGAGTTTGATCTCTTCAAGGAGGATCTCATGCGTGAGATTAAGCAGTATGTAAACGAGCGTGTAAATCGTTACTCCAAGATCTCTGATGTTGTCGAGGAGGAACAGGAGTTCGAGAAGACTGCAACCAAGAAGATTCGTCGATTCCTCTATACAGGCAAAGGCAAGAAAAACTAAAATCGTTTTTAAGCAGCAACTGCTGCGTTAAACTTCGATAGCCCGATTGCTCACATACGTTTTAGTATGCTGCGCATTGGGCTTCTTGTTTGCCTTGCATTTATCTGCTTAAAATTCGATTTTGTAGTTGCTGTTTGTATTGTTATCCCTAAATTTCCTATTCCCTCTATTGTCCCTATCGCCTCCTCAAAAAATAATTTTTAATTTTTAATTAAAAAAGTGCAGACTTTTTTCTATCTTTGTGCGTTTATAGGTATAAACGGCAGAAATTATGGAACAAAAGATATTTAAGCGTTGGAATCGAATTGTGGGTTGGGCGGTCTTTGCTATTGCAGCTTTGACCTATCTCCTCACCATCGAGCCATCGTCGTCACTTTGGGATTGTGGTGAGTTTGTAGCCACTTCGTACAAGTTGGAGGTGGGCCACCCACCGGGGGCACCACTCTTTATGCTCTTGGCACGCATAGCTACGATATTTGCCCCTTCGAGCTACTATGTGCCGCATATGGTTAATGGTATGAATGCGTTGGCGAGTGCCTTCTGCATCCTCTTCCTCTTCTGGACCATCACTCATATTGCACGCCGCCTCTTCACTCGTGAGGGCAAGCCGCTAACAACGGCAAATGCTATCGCTGTGCTTGGTGCAGGTGCGGTGGGAGCGTTGGCATATACCTTTACCGATACCTTCTGGTTCTCGGCTGTCGAGGGCGAGGTCTATGCCCTCTCGTCGATGTTTACAGCATTGGTCGTATGGTTGATGTTGTGTTGGGAGGAGGAGGCTGATGAGCCTCACTCGGCACGATGGATAGTGCTTATCGCCTATCTTATGGGCCTCTCTATCGGTGTGCATATCCTTAACTTGCTCACCATCCCTGCCCTCGTATTTATCTACTACTTCCGCAAGTATAAGAGTATCTCGATTAAGGGTTTGGCGCTTGTGACGCTCTTGGCGTGTGTTATCTTGCTTGTGCTGAATGGTATCATCATCCCGTATACCGTCTATTTCGGTGCTATGGTCGATGTCTTCTGCGTAAATTCGTTGGGCTTGCCGGTAAATACAGGCATTGTCCTCTTTGCGTTTGCGCTATTTGGTGCGCTTGGTGCAGCTATCTACTACACCCACCGCAATGGTAAGCGACTCTTGAATTTGGCGGCAGTGTGCGTTACGATGATTATGCTCGGCTTCTCGTCGTATGCCTCGGTTACCATTCGTGCAGCGGTAAATCCACCGATGAACTCGAACAATCCGGATAACCCTACGGCTCTGCTTTCGATGCTCAATCGTGACCAATACGGTAACCGTCCGTTGCTCTATGGCGCATCGTATGCTGCACCGGTTGAGAGCTACACCGAGAAGGAGTTCTACCACTACAACGATGCAACAAAGCAGTACGAGAAGCGTACTACGGTCGACGACTATGTCTACCCCGACAAGTTCAAGCACCTCTTCCCACGCATGTGGAACTATATGAAGAAGGAGCAGGACTACAAGCCATGGGCTGCATATCGCACTAAGATGGACTTTGTGCGTGACGAACAGGGAAATATCCTCTACGACGAGAATGGTCGCCCACAGCGCCAGGAGGTGCTGGACTTCGGCCGCAAGGTGTCGTACTACGACGGTGAATATACCCGCACAATTGTTGAGCCTACATTCCTGGAGAATTTGAACTACTTCTTCTCCTACCAGCTCAACTATATGTATTGGCGCTACTTCCTCTGGAACTTTGTAGGCCGTCAGGACGATATTCAGGCCGACGAGGTTACCATCACCAACGGAAATTGGCTCACAGGCTTCAAGAAGATAGACTCGCTCTACCTCGGTCCGCAGGATAATCTTCCACGAGAGATGGAGAACAACAAGGCGAGAAACACCTACTTCCTGCTGCCATTCCTTTTGGGTATTATCGGTTTGATTTACCAACTCAATCGTGACCCTCGCAACTTCACAGTTGTGATGTGGCTGTTTGTGATGATGGGTATTGCGTTGGTTGTCTATTTCAACTCTTCGCCGGGCGAGGTGCGTGAGCGTGACTATGTATATGCCGGTTCGTTCTACGCCTTCTCGATGTGGATAGGCTTGGGCGTGTTGGCACTCTACGATCTTTTGTCTAAAGCGTTGAAGAGACACCATAAGGCGGCAGCGGTTGTAGCAACCGTTGTGGCAATGGCAGTGCCCTCAATCCTCTGTGCCGAGAATTGGGATGACCACGACCGTTCCCACCGCACAATGGCCCGTGACTTGGGCTTCAACTACCTCTCCTCGATTGTGGAGAAGGAGGGTGTTTCGCCGATAATCGTAAATTATGGCGATAACGACACCTTCCCGTTGTGGTTCAACCAGGAGGTTGACGGTGTGCGTACCGATGTTCGCATTATGAACTCGAGTTACCTCGATGGCGAGTGGTATGTCGATGAGATGAAGTGTAAGGCGAACGATGCCGAGGGTATTCCATTCTCACTGCCGAGCGAGAAGTATACCTTTGTGAACGATTGGGTTCCGGTTAATTCGCAGATCGATCGAGTTGTCGATGCCAAGCAGGTTATGGAGTTTGTGCGTAGCGACAACCCTCGCACAAAGATAGATCTGGGCTATGGTGATCCTTCGGACTATATTCCTACCAAGCGCATCGCTCTGCCGGTGGATAAGGAGGCTGCGATTGCCTCGGGCATTGTCGAGGAGAAGGACCGTGACTTGATGGTCGATACCGTCTATATCAACATCAACGCCACCTCGCTCTCTCGTTCGGAGTTGATGTTGCTCGATATGCTCAC
Source organism: Alistipes sp. (assembly GCA_017632115.1). Lineage (GTDB taxonomy): Bacteria > Bacteroidota > Bacteroidia > Bacteroidales > Rikenellaceae > Alistipes. Next base: position 3,144 of record JAGBRY010000079.1, read on the forward strand.
ACACTGCGATTGGAAGCGCCCAATCTACTTCACACAGGTCTATGTATTGCAGAAGTTCGGCTTGTTGGACTACTTGCAGTTCGATGGCTATGCGTACCGCTTTGTACCAATTCTCACTCCGTACAAAGATTCGTGGAGCATTGGCCGCATCGACGCTGACTATGCCTACGACAAGTTGATGAATACCTTCCGCTATGGCAACCTTGCCGATAAGCGAGTATATGTCGATGAGTTTACCCAGTATAACCTCAAAGTATCCCGCACCCGAGAGGCGTTTGCCCGTGTTGCTCGTGAGTATATCAAGCAGGGCAACTCAAAGCGTGCCGAGGAGTTGCTCGACAGAGGTTTGGCTGTGTTGCCTATCGACCAGCTCCGCTTCACGGAGGCCAATACCTTCCCATTTATCGAGTGCTACTACGACCTCGGCTTAAACGAGAAGGCGGACAACCTCTTGTTGGCTTATGGCGACAACCTTATCGACTATGTAGAGTACTATTTGCAGTTTGATGGCGTGCAGGGTGACCTCGTGGCAGATATTATGTACGACAAACTCGACGAGTTGTCACGCCTCTACTATCTTGCCGCCTACTATAACCGTGAGGATGTGGTCTATAGCATCAACGAGTACTATCGTAGCCTCGGAGCTGAGGATAAAGATCTGATTCTCTCGCAGCGAGAGAAGGATTCGCTCGGAATTCAGGGTGCACCGAAAACGAAGTTTTAAGTTAAGAATTAAGAATTAAAAATTAAAAAAAACAATATAATGGCTACACCAAAACTTACCCTTTACAACACGCTTACTCGCCGCAAGGAGGAGTTTAAGCCTATCAACGAAGGTCGTGTAGGTATGTATGTCTGCGGACCAACCGTCTATGGCGATCCGCACCTCGGACACACCCGCCCTTCAATCACTTTCGACCTCTTGTTCCGCTACCTCAAGGCCGAGGGCTACAAGGTGCGCTATGTGCGCAATATCACCGATGTAGGTCACCTCGAGCACGATGCCGACGAGGGCGAGGATAAAATCGCAAAGAAGGCTCGTTTGGAGCAGTTGGAGCCTATGGAGGTTGCCCACTACTACACCGAGCGCTACAAGAGCTATATGGCAAAGTTGGGTGTGCAGACTCCGTCGATCGAGCCTCACGCTTCGGGCCATATTATCGAGCAGATCGACTTCGTGAAGCGTATTATGGATGCAGGATATGCCTATGAGTCGAATGGCTCGATCTACTTCGATGTCGAGAAGTACAACAAGGACTACCGCTATGGTATCCTCTCGGGTCGCAACCTCGACGATATCGTAACCGACACTCGCCAGCTCGACGGTCAGCAGGATAAGAAACATTCGTTCGACTTCGCATTGTGGAAGAAGGCAGCACCGGAGCATATTATGCGTTGGCCTTCGCCTTGGAGCGACGGCTTCCCTGGTTGGCATATGGAGTGCTCGGCAATGAGCACCAAGTACCTCGGTGAGAAGTTCGATATCCACGGTGGCGGTATGGACCTTATGTTCCCACACCACGAGTGCGAGATTGCACAATCTACCGCTGCGCTCGGTCACGACTCGGCTCGCTATTGGGTACACAACAATATGATTACCATCAACGGCAAGAAGATGGGTAAGTCGTACAACAACTTCATCACCCTCGAACAGATGTTCAATGGCGACCACCCTGCATTGGAGCAGGCCTACTCGCCAATGACCGTTCGCTTCTTCATCCTTCAGGCTCACTACCGCTCGACACTCGACTTCTCGAACGAGGCATTGCAGGCAGCAGAGAAGGGCTTGGACCGCTTAATGAAGGGTATCGAGGCGTTGCACAAAGCTCCTGTTTCGGCTTCGTCATCGTTCAATGTCGATGAGATTGAGAGCCGTTGTGCCGAGGCTATGGCAGACGATTTGAACTCGCCAATCGTAATCTCTACGATGTTCGACTATGTTCGCCTCTTCAACCAGCTCTCCGAGGGCAAGCAGACCCTTACTGCCGAAGATAAGGCTAAGGCTATCGCAACCGTTAATCGTTGGATATTCGAGATTCTTGGTCTTGAAAACGAGAAGGCCGAGGCAACAGGTGGCAAGGATATGGTATCTCCGCTTGTAACTATGCTCCTCGATATGCGTATGCAAGCGAAGGCGGACAAGAATTGGGCGCTCTCTGACGAGATTCGTGATAAACTCACCGCAATCGGCATTCGAGTTTAGGATCGGAAAGACGGATTCGACTGGGTAATAGAATAAATTGCATTTTAAGGGGCAACTACTGCGGTGCACTTCGATAATCGGGTTGCTCACA
>JAGBRY010000080.1 GCA_017632115.1 Alistipes sp.
GTCTGGTCCATGCGCTGACCTACAGTTTCGTAGTCACCCTTGATGAGTGCGTCGCAAACATCCAATACACGGTGCTTCTCGCCGATAACATACTTAGCACGCTTGTAGTCCTCCTCCGAGATCTCGCCCTTTACACGCTCCAAGTCCTCGAACTCTGCATCACGCAAAGTCTCAACGCCGAGGTGCTTTGCAACACGCTCGCACGACTCACGACGCTTGTTGTATGGTGAATCAACCAACTCATGCTTAACAACCGAGTTTACAAGCAAGAGCTTGTAGCCCTGAGGGTTGAATGGGAAGTATTCGAACTCCATCGAGCGGCAGTCGAGGCGCATAAGGTTACCCTTCTTGCCGAATACCGATGCGAACTGGTCCATAATACCGCAGTTTACACCGACATAGTGGTGCTCGGTCATCTGACCAACCTTTGCCAAGGCGAACTTGTCAATCTTGCCCTCTGCGAACAACTCGTTTACAGCGAATGCGAAGGTGCTCTCCAATGCAGCCGACGACGACATACCTGCTCCGAGAGGTACATCACCTGCGAATGCGCAGTCGAAACCCTTAACCTCAACGCCCAACTTAGCCATCTCACGGCATACACCGAAGATGTACTTTGCCCAGCCCTGCTGTGGAGCGTCCTCCTCGTTAAGACCGAACTCAGCCAACTCATCCATATCGATAGAGTAGGCACGAACCTTGTCGAGTCCGTTCGGGAGAATTGCAGCTACGATACCGCAGTCTACTGCACCCGGAAATACGAAACCTCCGTTGTAGTCGGTGTGCTCACCGATAAGGTTGATACGACCTGGCGAAGCATAAACGCCGCACTTGCCCTCGAAATGGTCAGCAAATGCCTTTTTTACCAAATTAATGTCCATAGTTTTTCTTATTTTAGTGTGTTTAGGTTTTTCTATCCCTCAAAGATACAAATAAAAACGGAAAATGGAAAGCGGAAAGCGGAAAACTTTTATTTATTATCCTATTTGTCCATTGCCATAATTGCCTCGGCAAGAACGATGTCGTTGGGGGTGGTAATCTTGATGTTGAGAGGATCGCCTTCGCATAGTGAAACCTTCTCGCCTGAGTATTCGATCACCGAGGCATCATCCGTAAATTCGCTTCGGAACTCCGTATCGTAGGCTGCACGCAAAACGGGCGCAGCGAATATCTGCGGAGTCTGCACTATGCGCAAAGGTGTGCGGTCTACGATGTGCGACTCCTCGCCCTCGACCATTCGATATGAGTCTACGGCCTTCACAACGGGTATTGCCGAGCCGTTTGCTGCGGCACAAGCCACGGCTTGGAGTATCAACTCCTTCGATGCGAATGGGCGAACTCCATCCTGCACGGCTATCAAATCTACAGCATCGCTCAACGCTTCGATACCGTTTTTTACCGAGTAGAAACGCTCCTTGCCACCCTCGACAACCGAGTGCTTTGCCACCTCGAAACGAGCCGATAGGTTTTTCCAGAATTCGATATACTCCGATGGCAACACTACCACAATGCGTGATGCGGGCAACGCCTTGCGAAAGGCATTTATGGTGTGGGCAAGTATTGGCCTACCTCCGATAATCGAGAACTGCTTGGGGAGCGTACCTCCCATTCGCTTGCCGCTACCTCCGGCAACGATAATGATTCCTACTCTTGGCTGTTCCATATCAACTTCTTTCCGAAACCGAGTGTATTGTCGGTCAATTTTATAAATGTAGGCTCCACTGCCCAAAGATTGAGCGGAGCAACTGCAGCGTAAGGGAAACGCTTTACATATATCTTCCTATCCTCGTCGTTGCCTCGCAGGGCTATGCCGCAAATCTGTGCACCCTGCACCTTGCCAACAATGCGGGTCTCGAGGGTTATGCCGATGGCGACTTTTGCACTCTGCAACATCTGTTGTGCGTGGCGAGTAGTGTCGTCGGAGGTGAAGATAAGGCGGTTGCGCTCCTTGTCGTAGGCGTAGAAGCAGGCTGCGCAATATGGCTCGCCCTCGTTCGATACGGTGGCGAGAGTGAGCACATGATGACGCTTGATGAAATCTATGATGCGTTGATCTATCATTCTTCTATTTGAAAATTTCGAGGTTTGTAACCTTCATCGAGTCGGGCACATCGCCATTCAACTCAGCTATAACTCTCGCCTTCACCTGTTCGAACTTCTCCTTATTCTCCTTCGAGATTGGCTCGGTTGGCTTTTGCGGAACATTCAGCGGGTTGATAGGGGTGCCACCCTTCCACAAACGGAAGTCGAGGTGCGGACCTGTCGAGTAGCCTGTGCTACCGACATAGCCGATAACCTGGCCCTGCGAAACTCTCGCTCCAACCTTCATGCCTTTGGCAAAGTTTCGTAAGTGGAGATATCCCGACGATAGGTTACCCGGATGTTTGATTTTCAAGATATTTCCATCGGCCTTTTTGCGGGTCATCACCGTAACTGTACCGTCGGCGACGGCACGAACAGGTGTTCCGATAGGTGCAGCATAATCGACTCCGTGGTGAGGGCGAACCTTCTTTGTTACGGGGTGAAGTCGTGCATGCGAGAACTTCGACGATATGCGGGTAAACTTGAGCGGTGCTTTCAGCAGTTGCTTGCGTAGCGAGCCGCCATCCTCCTCCCAATACTGCAACTTACCGCCCTGCTCGAAAGGAATGGCGTAGATATCCTTGCCTCGATGGGTGAACTTTGCGCCCCAAACACGACCTACTCCCACCGAGAGGGTGTCGATAAACTTCTCGTCGTAGATTACCGTAAAACTATCGCCCTGCTGTATGCCGAAGAAATCGACAGTCCATTGGTAGATGTCCTCCATCTCCGAGGCGAGCGAGTAGGGGAGTTTCGACTCCATAATTGCGCCCCAAAGCGACGAAGATATGGTTGCCGAGCTCTTCTTACGGCGAATTTCGACCTCTCGCTGGCCCTCTCTTACTGCCACCGAATCGCCCACAAACGAGAATACAACATAGTCAATAATGTTCTTCTCGTACACGAGGTGGTCGAGTGTAAC
>JAGBRY010000081.1 GCA_017632115.1 Alistipes sp.
TCCTCCTCAGACCAGAAACGCTTAGTCTTCAAGTTTGGATTGAACTTGCGCTTGGTCTTCACGTTAGAGTGCGAAACATTGTTTCCCACAATGGCCACTTTTCCTGTAATTTCGCAAACTTTCATTGTTACTAATTTTTTTAATTAAATCCCATTTGGGGCTGCAAATATAAGAATTATATTCGGAAGAAACAATCGTGCAGAGAAAATTTTGCAAAAAAGTTGAAAAAGAGTAACTTTGTATAAATTTGAAACCAAACCTAAAGACCATGAAATTCTTCAAAATCTTTTTACTCTGCATGGCAACTTCCATGCTCTTCGGTAACGCAACAGCACAAGAGCGAATAGATGTCGGTGCCGAGCTTTGGATTGAACCTTCGCAGAGCGAAACTGAGGTGGAAAACTGGGTTAAGACTATGGCTGAGAGCAAGATGCGCTCGGCTCGTGCCTTTCTGATGTGGAACTATATCGAAACCGCACCCAAAGCCTACGATTTTCACCTCTACGATGCACTGTTCCGTGCTGCCGAAAAGTATGGTGTCGAGATTGAGGCAACACTCTTCTGCACCCATGCTCCGGTGTTCTACTGCAAGAAGTATGGATACTCCTCGCAGCGTCATGTCCTCTACTACTCGAAGGAGATTAAGGCTCTCTCGGACGACTTCGTGCGTGAGTGCGTAGTGCGCTATCGTGATAGCAAGGCCCTTGGTTCGTGGTGGATACTCAACGAGGCTCGCAGCTTCAAGGCTCACGACCCTTACACGGTGGAGTTTACACAGAATTGGCTTCGCAACAAGTATGGAACCATCGAGGCCCTAAACAAGGAGTGGATTACCGACTTTAGCTCATTCGAGGAGATTAAGTTCGACGATAATTGGACATCGACCAGGGCTTTTATATGGAACTCTGCCAACAGAGATTGGATAGATATCTCTCGTGATATCCTCACACACACCTTTGCCGAGATTACCAAGACAGTTCGCAAATACGACCAAAAGACCCCTGTCACATCGAACCCTGCCGACTTTTTCGGCTCGCTTGATAGGTACGACCTCGCCTCCTTGCGTGGCGTGTTCGACATCTTCGGTGCCTCGATGCACGCCGCTTGGCAGTTGCAGATGATGCCTCGAGATAAGTATGCCTACTCTACTGCCGGTATCTGCGAGATTTTGCGTGCTCACGCCCCTAACAACCACTTCTGGGTGGGTGAGATGCAGGCCGGAAATAACATATTCTCGGGTCGCACCCCAATCTGCCCAGAGCGCAACGACTTGGCACAGTGGGTCTGGTCGAGCATTGGCACAGGCGCACGCAAGGTTATATATTGGAGTGCCAACTACCGCCGTCAGAGTGGTGAGGCCGGCGAATGGGGCATCTTCGGCTTTAAAGGAGAAGATACCGATCGTTCAATCGTAACAAAGGAGATAAACGAAGTAATAGAGAAAAATCAAGATTTCTTCAAGGCATCGAAACCCGAGTTGTCGAACATAACTTTGATTTTGAGCCCGGAGACGCAGCGCATGTTGCGCCATATCCGCACCGATTATGTAGGTGTTCGTGAAACCGAACCAAACTCGCAAGTCTACACTACATTCCATTGGTTCGAGGCGTTGGCAGAGCGAGGTTATCAGCCGCAGATGCGCTACTTCTCTGACTACGAGTGGGAGAAGCGTGGCGAGGGCGATGTTGTAATCGTAGCAAATGCCTTTGCGGTACCGAGCAGTGTAGTACCACGAATGGTCGAGTTCGTAAAGCGAGGCGGTAAGGTAATTTTGGAGGGACTTGTAGGCTTCTACAACGAGAATGAGGTGTGCACCTCGCTCGGGCAGTTCGACTTGGAGCCACTCGTGGGTGGTGTCTACGAGGATATTCGCTATCGTGAAACACCGCAATACTTCAATATCGAGGGTGTTGGAGAGCTCCTTGGCCACGCTTGGCACCCAATACTCCGTGCAACATCCCCTACTGCACGAGTAATAGGCAAGGGCGCCGAGGGCGCAGTTGCCTTGCACAACAAGCTCGGCAAGGGAGAGGTCTATTGGATAGCACCTTCGGTGTCGATGTCGCAGCTCTCGAAGGGTGAGTCGGAAGAGTTGGCACACTTGGCCAATGTGCTTCTGTCGGAGCATCTTACCAAGCAGCCATTCCGCTTTGCCGGACATGCCAGCGGTGCTTTGTTGCGAGTTTTACGCAACGGCAACGAGTATGTTACCATCATCACCAACAACCTACGCACCCCTTGTTCGTTAAAGCTCGTCGCACCTAAAGATATGACCGCAACGCCAATCTTTGGCTCAGCCAAATTGGGCAAGTCGGGCAAGTTAACGCTGGGCGACAGAGAGACATTGGTTCTCCGTTGGAAATAAAAAAAGACCTGCACATGCAGGTCTTTTTTATCATCAGTTACCAACTTTTACTTTTTAATACGCTCCGGATTCTCTCTAAGGAACTGATCCCACGATTTTGTGCCTCGTTTACGGGCCAACTTATCGCCACCCAGCCCCTTGACTTTAGTGCCACCGAGCGCCTGATTTATGGGCGAAGAGATCGAATAGTAGTGGCACAACGCCACAGCCATACCATCCGTTGCATCCAGCTTCTTCGGCGGTGTTTCGATATGCAGAGTCTTCATCACTACGCCCGCAATCTGCTCCTTCGATGCCGAGCCGAGCCCCACGACCGACTGTTTGATGCGTGAAGGTGCATACTCAAAGACATCGACCTCCTGGCTCAAAGCCGCCGCCATAGCTACGCCCTGCGCACGACCGAGTTTGAGCATAGACTGCACATTCTGCCCGAAGAAGGGCGACTCCAACGCCACCTCACGGGGTTGATACTCCTTGACCAAGCGGCTCACACTATCGAAGATATAGCGCAGCTTCTCGTAGGGGTCCTCAATCTTATGGAGGTCAATCTCACCCATCACAACTGCACGCACCGTGCGGCCCTCGACCTCCAGCACACCATAACCTGTATAGTTTGTACCGGGGTCGATACCAAGGATGCAGTATTTCTGAACCGACTTTATCATCGACTATTTGAGCAACTCGGCCAACTTCTCGACTACCGCCTCGCCACGCAAGTTCTTAGCCACGATAACGCCATTCGAGCAGTCGATAAGGTAATTTGTAGGGATAGACTCCACAGCATATGCCTCGACAGCCGGAGCCTTAAACTCCTGCAATGAGCTCACATTTACCCACTTCATCGCCTGCTTCTCGATTGCGCCCTTCCACGCCTCCTCACGAGCGTCGAGCGACACGCCAAAGATCTCAAAACCCTTCTTGTGATAGAGTTTGTAGGCCTCCTTCAAATATGGCATCTCGGCCATGCAAGGGCCACACCACGAAGCCCAGAAGTCGAGCAACACATAACGGTTACCCTTCTTCTCGACAACCGACTTGAGTGACACCTCCTCGCCATTAACATTTGGCTGTACGATATCGATATAGTAAGGTACATAGTCGCTACCCTCGGCCTGTGGCTCA
>JAGBRY010000082.1 GCA_017632115.1 Alistipes sp.
GTAGAACTCGTTAGGATTCATACGAGAAGGTACCACGAAGTCACGAGCACCCTCCGGAGTAGACTTGATGAGGTAAGGGGTCTCGATCTCGAGGAAGCCCTCACCGTCGAGGAAACGACGAATCTCCTGTGCCATCTTATGACGCAAGATCATATTGCGCTGCAATGGCGGACGACGAAGGTCGAGGTAACGATACTTCATACGGAGGTCATCGCCACCATCCGAGTGCTCTTCGATAGTGAATGGAGGAATAACAGCCTGGTTGAGGATGTTAATCTTCTCTGCTACAACCTCAATATCGCCTGTAGCCATCTTCGAGTTCTTCGACTCACGCTCGATAACCTTACCAACAACCTGCACCACGCACTCACGACCGAGCTTTGCAGCAGCCTCTTTGGTAGCCTCGTCCGAGTGCTCCTCGACAACAATCTGGGTGATACCATAGCGGTCACGCAAGTCGATAAAGGTCATCGCACCAAGGTTACGGACCTTCTGTACCCAACCTGCCAATGTTACTGTCTGTCCGACATTTGTGGCACGCAATTCGCCACAAGTATTACTTCTGTACATAGTTTTGTATATATTTTTGTATCTTTGCCGATAAATAACTCACAAAAATACAAAAAAATATGGAAACTACGCTCGAAAAAGACGAAAAATATATGCGTTTGGCACTCGAAGAGGCAAAACTTGCCCTCGAAGCCGACGAAGTACCCATCGGAGCCATCATCGTTGCGGGTGGCCGTATTGTGGGGCGAGGTCACAATTTGGTCGAAACTTTGACCGATGTTACGGCCCATGCCGAGATTCAGGCCATCACTGCCGCATCCTCGACCATTGGCGGCAAATACCTCAACGACTGCACCTTATATGTAACTGTTGAGCCGTGTCCGATGTGTGCCGGAGCATTGGCGTGGAGTCAAATTGGTCGTATTGTCTATGGTGCAAGTGACCCCAAAAGAGGCTTTTCGACCATTTCGGACAATATGTTGCACCCTCGCACCGTTGTAGTATCAGGAGTGCTCCGTGAAGAGTGCGAAGCACTAATGAAGAATTTTTTTGCAAAACTCCGATAAGTTTTTTACCTTTGCGGACTGTAAAGAGAAATTTTAACAACAAAAACAATAAAAAACGATGAAAAAGTTATTTGTAGCAATGTTCGCTCTCCTCGCTGTAGGTTTTGCTTCAGCGCAGAGCGAGGTTATCGCAAAGTTCAACGAAGGCGCAAAGGCTGTTCAGGCAAAGAACTACGCTTCGGCTATCACCCTCTTCGAGACAGTTATCGACAAGGGTATGGATTCGGAGGACAACACCGTTCTCAACTGCGTGGCTACCGCAAAGAAGTATCTTCCTGTATGCTACCAGGGCGTAGGTCTTTCGGCTGCATCGCAGAAGAACTACACTAAGGCCATCGAGTACCTCACAAAGGCTGCCGAGACTGCTGAGTTGTATGGTAACACCACCGCAAAGACCAAGGCTAACACCATCCTTGCAAAGGTTTACCAGGTACAGGGTGGCGAGGCTTTCAATGCAAAGGACTATGCTACTGCTGCTGCAGTATTCGAGAAGGGCTACGCAGCAAACCCTCGTAATGCAGAGATGGCTCTCAACCTCGCAACTTCGTACTGCGAGTTAGGCAAGTACGATGAGGGTATGGCTATCTACGACAAGATCTGCAAGATGCCGGCTGACAAGTACGCTGCAGTTATCGCAAAGGCAGAGGCTAACAAGACTCTCTACACCAACAACAAGGTAGCTTCGTTGCAGCAGGCTGGCGATTTCGACGGTGTAATCGCAATGGCTGACAAGTTGCAGACAGCTTCACCAGCTTTGGCAGAGAAGATCCGCATCGAGGCTTACAACGGCAAGAAGGACTACGCAAAGGTTATCGCTTTGGGTGAGACCGCTGCTGCTGCACAGGCTGACGATGAGGGCAAGAGCGCAATCTACCTCCTCGTAGCTGCTGCTTACAATGCACAGTACAACGCTGGTGGCAACAAGGACGCTGTTCTTCGTGAGAAGGCTATCGCAACCTTTAAGAAGGTTACTGCCGGTGCAGGCGTTGAGGCTGCAAAGGCTGCTTTGGCTGACCTCGAGAAGTAGTCGAAGTTAAGCAATACGAACTATAAAACGAGAAACCTTTGTGGTGTCTCGTTTTTTTTGTACCTTTGAGGTATGGATATCATCGATTTGCGAGAATACCTACTATCTCTCCCCTTGGTCGAGGAGTGCCAGCCATTTGGCGACGATGCGGTGGTCTACAAGGTGGGTGGAAGAATGTTCGCCTGTTGCGTATTGGAGCATGCCGAGCGCATAGCCGTAAAGTGCAACCCCGACCGAGCGATAGTATTGCGAGATGAGTATCTCTCGGCAATAACTCCTGCATGGCACTTCAACAAGAGGCATTGGAACGACCTCTACTTCGAGCAGTTGCCGAGTGAGATTGTCAAGCGGGAGATTCGTCACTCCTACCTGACGGTCATTCGTGAGAATGTAACCCCAAAGGCTTTGCGCAACGAGCTGTTGGCTATAGTACAAGAGGCAGGTATCGAAGATGCCCAAGCGATAGAATAGAACTAAAACTTAAGATAGAGATGAGAAAAATTTTACCGATTTTGATTTTTGCATTGCTTGCGCCATTGGCAAAGGCGAGTGCTGCCTATCAACCGAAATTTTCGACCGCAGGTTTCTACGCCGTAGAGAATAGTGGTCGTGAGGTCTTTTCGATGAACCCGGCATGGCGCTTCCATAAGGGCGATGTATCGGGAGCCGAAATGACAACCTACGACGACTCTAAATGGGGCGTAGTATCATTACCGCACGGCATCGAGTATCTTCCGACCGAGGCGAGTGGATGTATCAACTACCAGGGCGTAGTATGGTATCGCAAGCACTTCTCGCTCGACGGCTCGCTCAAGGGCAAGAAGCTCTTCCTCCACTTCGAGGCGATTATGGGCAAGAGCCGAGTATTCGTAAATGGCAAGCAACTTACCGAGCATTTTGGCGGTTATCTCCCTGTGGTGGTCGATATCACCGAGGCGGTAAATTTCTCGGGCGAGAATGTAGTAGCTGTATGGTCGGACAATAGCGACGACAAGAGCTACGCCCCCGGCAAGCCGCAGCGAGTATTGGACTACACCTATTTTGGCGGCATCTATCGTGACTGCTGGCTGGTGGCCCACAACAAGGTGTTTATCACCGACCCAAACCACGAAGATGTGGTGGCGGGCGGTGGCCTTTTTGTTGCTTACGACAAGGTCAGCGACGAGTCGGCTGATGTTTTATTAAAGGCACATATCCGCAATGCGAACAAGAGTGCATTCAAGGGTTCGTTGCTCTACGAAATTAAGACTGCAGAGGGTATATCAGTAGCCAAGTCGAAGAGTCGCATCGCCATCAAGGCCGGCTCGGCAATGAGTTTTGCCCGCAAGGTTACCCTCTCAAAGCCGGAGCTTTGGTCACCCGACTCCCCTACCCTCTACAACCTCTATGTCAGCATTCTCGACCAGAGTGGCAAGGTGGTGGATGGTTATCGCCGTCGTATCGGTGTTCGCTCCATCGAGTTCAAGGGGGCTGATGGTTTCTACCTCAATGGCAAGCACTACGAAGAGCCTCTTATCGGTGTAAATCGCCATCAGGACTTTGCCGTAGTGGGTAACGCTGTGGCGAACTCCGCTCACTGGCGTGATGCAAAGAAGTTGCGTGACCTCGGTTTGAGAGTTATCCGCAATGCACACTGCCCACAAGACCCTGCATTTATGGATGCGTGTGACGAGTTGGGACTCTTTGTCATCGACAATGTGCCCGGTTGGCAGTTCTGGAACAAGAAGGATCCTCGATTCGAGCAGTCGGTATATAGCGATATCCGCAATCTCGTGCGTCGTGATCGCAACCACCCTTCGGTATGGTTCTGGGAGCCTACGCTCAACGAAACCCGCTTCCCTGCATCGTTTGCTGAGAATGCATACAACTACATCAACGAGGAGTTCCCGTACAAGGGTGCATACTCCGCTTACGATATGCAGGCCCGCACCGCTTCGACCATCGTCTACCCTATTCAATTTGCACACCCTGCCGAGGGCGAGGGTACAACCTACTCGAAGCCTAAGTTTGCGATGCGTGACGATGTAACATACTTCACTCGTGAGTGGGGCGACAATGTCGACGATTGGAACTCGCACAACTCGCCAAGCCGTGTGGCTCGCAATTGGGGCGAGGTTCCTATGCTTGTTCAGGCTGAGCACTACGCAAAACCACCATATCAGTGCACCTCGTACGATGTATTCTACCGACTCTCGAAGTCGCATATCGGAGGTTGCTTGTGGCACTCATTCGACCATCAGCGAGGATATCACCCCGACCCATTCTACGGCGGTTTGGCAGATGTATTCCGCCAGCCTAAGTATTCATACTATATGTTTATGGCGCAGCGTTCGCCTGTCAAGCAGGAGAACCGCCTCTATGAAACAGGCCCTATGGTCTATATTGCTCACGAGATGACTCCATTCTCACCAAAGGATGTAACTGTCTACTCGAACTGTGACGAGGTACGCCTGACATACCTTGCCGACGGCAAGACTTGGACCTATCGCAAACCTAAGAACCATGTAGGTATGCCGTCACCAATCATCACCTTCAAGGATGTATACAACTTTATGGACGATAAGGCTCTCAGTTGGAAGAAGCGTCAGAAGGATGTCTACCTCTTGGCCGAGGGTATCATAAACGGCGAGGTTGTGGCGACACACAAGGTTTGCCCTGCACGCCGCCCTTCGAAGGTTATGTTGTGGCTCGACAACGAGGGTAACGACCTTGAGGCCGATGGCTCGGACTTCACCACCGTAGTGGCTGCTATAACCGACCGTGACGGCAATGTAAAGCGATTGAACAACTATTATATCAAATTCCACATCGAGGGCGAAGGTCGCATCCTCGGCGGCGCAGGCGAGTTGGCAAACCCTGCACCGGTAAAGTGGGGAACAGCACCTATCGTCGTGCAGTCGACCCTCAACCCCGGCAAGATTCGCATCACCGCATCGGTATTGTTCGAGGGTGAGCAGATGCCGATAAGCGGCGTGCTCGAGTTCGAGAGCAAGCCGACCGCACAGAAGGCTATCTACGACGCAAAGGAGGCTGCTCTCCTACCGAAGAGCTCCGACTCCTCATTCTCGGCCGCTTCGGCAAAGAGCAATGCCGATATCGAGCGTGAGAAGCAGATAAGCGCAGCTAATGCCGAACGACTCAAGGAGGTCGAAAAGCAACAGACCGACTTCGGCGAGAAGAGATAATAGAAAAAGAGCTATTGTGGCGGTGCCACAATAGCTCTTTTTCTTAATTAAATTAAGAATTAAAAATTCACACCACAACCAATTTCTTATCAGAAGTCGTGAGATGTGGTGCATCGCAAAAGAAGAGACCTCGGGATAGTACACAATGTACAGCCCGAGGTCTCTTACTTTTAGGGATGTGCCACAGATTGCGGCTTATCACAAGAAATTACAAAGCAAGTTTCTTGCGAATAGCCTTTGGAATGGCATTCTTGTTAACCATAATCTCCATAGTCTTGTACTCAACATACGGACGAGAGAAGTAGTAGTAACCCTCGTATGGTGGGCGTACATCCCACGAGTTCTTAACCTTGAAGAATGGGTTGCCAAGCTGGTCGGTTGCAGTTCCCTCGATTACCATACCGTGGTCGTCGGTATTCTCGTAGTTGTCGAACGCCTCCTGACGCATCTGCTGGGTGATCTTCTTCTCCTTAACAGGCTTGTCGAATGAGTAGAGTTCCTTTGCACGCTCCTGTGCCGAAAGACGACCCCAACGCTCAGCCTCGGTACCGCTCATACTCTCGATATTGTCCTCAGGAATAATACCAATAGCCTTGGTACGGTGGAAACCCTTCTCCGATACATCGGCAGCCCAACCTACAGAGTAGTTATTTGCAAGGGCGTTATCCACAATCTGCATCAACTCGTCGAGTGGCACATTGTATGCCTTCTCCCACATCCAGTTATCAGGTACCTCAACGATATACTGCTCGTAGAATGGGTGGTGAGTATACGATGTTACGAAAACATAGTCCGACATCTTGATAGGCAACGACTCGGCAAACGAGTGCGGAGTATACTCCTTACCCTTGTAGGTAAACTTCTCAGGCATCTTACCGAAGTAGGTGTCGAGAATTGCATTCAAGCCATCCTTCCAAGCAGTAGTGAGTTTCTTGTTCTTGTTCTGTATAACAGCCTCTACATATGCCTTCAAGATAGCGTCGATCTCGCCAAACACCGGCTTATCGGTACCATAGTTAAGACCCTCGTAAACCTCCTGTGGTACGATACCATACTTCTCGATACCCTTGGTTACATCGTGGAACGCTCCGCCTACAGCCATATTGAGGTGGCCATGCAAGCGAACATACTTAACCGCCTTCTCGAAGTAGATATTACGAACAATCCACATCTCAGAGAGGTCCATCTCCTCGCCTCCGGCACGGATAATCTCATTCTCGAGGAACGAGAGTGCCGAGAAGCACCAACATGTTCCGCTACGGAACTGGTTCTTCACCGAAGTGCCCTTAACAACTTTGCCATCGGTAAACTGATAGCCCTTCTTCTCCTGTGCCGAAGCCGATACGACGATCGCTACGCACAAGCACAATAGAGTGATAAATCTCTTCATTTTTTCTATTTTTTTGTATTGTTTACAATGCTCAAACACTCCTCATAAGAGAGCAACTCGGCCTTCTTGCCACGAGGAATACGGTAGTTCTTACCCTTGTATGCGATATATGCACCATAGCGGCCATTCTTAACCGCCATTTCGGCATCCTCTGCGAATGTCTTGATAGGCGTTGCGGCTGCTGTGGCACTCTGCTTCTGCGACTCGATAAGTTCCAATGCACGCTCAAAAGTCAAGGTATATGGGTCGTCGCCCTTAGCAAGCGAAGCAAAGTTATTGCCATAGCGAACATAGGCTCCAAACTTACCAATGCCGACAATCACATCCTGCTCCTCGAACTTGCCGAGGGTACGAGGCAGAGCAAAGAGCTCCAACGCCTCTTCGAGTGTGATAGCCTCAATGAGCTGACCCTTCTTGAGCGATGCGAAGCGTGGTTTCTCGCCCTCCGGAGCATCTATCTCGACCATTGGGCCAAAGCGACCGATACGAGCCTTTACCAAATTGCCCGACTGCGGATCGACTCCGAGAACTCGTATCTGAGTATTCTTCTCGACCTGAGTGGTAATGGCCTTATCAACCATATTGTGGAACGAGCCATAGAACTCGCCAATCATTGTATTCCAGCCCTGCTCACCATCAGCAATACGGTCAAACTCCTTCTCGACCTTTGCGGTGAAGTTGTAGTCCATAACGATGCCGAAGTTCTGCTCCAGGTAGTCGTTTACCACCATACCTATATCGGTTGGAGCCAAGCGGTTCTTCTCTGCACCATAGTTCTCGCTTGCCACCTTCTCGGTAATGCTCGAGCCTTTCAATGTAAGGAGTGTATATGGACGCTTCTGCGCAGGTTTGTTGCTCTTCTCGACATAGCCACGAGTGATGATTGTCGAGATGGTCGGAGCATAGGTAGATGGACGACCGATACCCAACTCCTCCAATCGCTTAACCAACAAAGGCTCGCTGAAGCGCATAGGTGGAACTGCATGGCGCTCGGTAGCGGTAATCGACTGCGACAAGAGCTGTGTACCATCGGCCAAAGCCGGCAAAATAGCTGCTTCGCCCTGCTCGGTCGGCTCCTCGTCATGCGACTCGGAGTAGAGGTGCAAGAATCCGTCAAAGGTTACGACCTCGCCTGTAGCCACAAACTTCTCGGCACTACCCGACATGTTGATTGTGATTGTGGTGCGATTGATATCGGCTGCCACCATCTGCGATGCAACGGTACGCTTCCAGATCAACTCGTAGAGTTTCTTCTCGGCAGCTGTGCCCTCGATTGTGTGGTTGTCGATATAGGTAGGACGGATAGCCTCGTGAGCCTCCTGTGCACCCTTGCTGTTTGTTGTATAGTTACGGCGTGATGAGTACTTCTCGCCAAACATCTCGCAAATCTCCTTCTTGCAGGCATTGAGTGCCAAGTCCGAGAGGTTTACCGAGTCGGTACGCATGTAGGTGATCAAACCTCGCTCGTACAACTTCTGCGCTACAGACATAGTCTGCGACACCGACATCGAGAACTTACGACCAGCCTCCTGCTGCAGAGTCGAAGTGGTGAACGGAGGTGCCGGATAGCGCTTCGATGGTTTCATCTCGCTACCCTCGACGGTAAAGGTTGCTGTCTTGCAACGCTCCAACATCGCCAACGCCTCCTCCTTGGTTGCGAAGCGCTCCGAATACTCCGCCTTGAACAGAGTCTTCGATGCATCGTTTGCAGGATAGAACTGCGCTGCAACACGATACCACGATGTGTCCTTGAAGTTGATAATCTCACGCTCTCGCTCTACGATAAGGCGTACGGCAACACTCTGCACACGACCTGCCGACAAAGCCGGACGCACCTTCTTCCACAATATTGGAGAGAGCTCGAAACCTACGATACGATCCAATACACGACGAGCCTGCTGCGCATTGACAAGGTTCATATCCACCTTGCGAGGATTCTCGATAGCGTTCAGAATGGCATTCTTGGTGATCTCGTGGAATACGATACGCTTAGTATTCTCCAACGACAAGCCCAAGACCTCGGTCAGGTGCCAAGCAATAGCCTCTCCCTCACGGTCCTCATCACTTGCCAACCACACCATCTTCGCCTCCGATGCTGCCTTCGACAACTCTGCTACAAGTTTGCTCTTCTCCTTTGGAATTTCGTATGTCGGTACAAATCCTTTCTCGATATCTATGCTGAGCTCCTTCTTCGGAAGGTCACGAATATGGCCAAAACTCGATTTTACGACAAACTCCTTGCCCAAAAACTTCTCGATGGTCTTTGCCTTCGCAGGGGACTCAACAATTACTAAATTCTCTTGCATTTCTCTCTCTTTATATCTCTTTCAACACCGCACCTTACGACAGAGTCGCTCATAGAGAACTCCTCGGCAAGGCTCTGTCCCGTGCGTGTAAACTATTTTACCAATGTATAAGTCAAATCTATCTGTATCGGAGCATCGTTCGAGCCATTATCCTCGCCCTGCAGCACACTCTCGGAGAGTGAATATGGCGATGTAGCTTCCGTTCCGATATACAATACTCTCAATTGCTCATCCGCTTTCGATATGTCGTAGGTACCATCCTCCTGACGCATCGAATTGAACAACTTCTGAATATGTGCCGTAATGTTCAACACATAGCATCCTCGGCTGCGATCCAGATATCCGTTGTAGTTCACCTCTGTATTATAGCTACTCTCGTAGACATAGTCGTAGTCGATAACAGGCGACAATGTATTGTAGTTCAGATATGTACCCAAACGAGTGAACGAGTTATCCAACATCGGAGTAAGCTGCTCGGCACGACTCTGGGTTACGAACCAATCGTAATCGGCACCCGCCACATATATCGTGAACAAGCACTGATTTATACCCATACGAGAGTACTCGCCCTGCTCGGTAGTTTCGAGAGCAATCAACTCCTTGAGGAAGTCGTCTGTAAGGTAGACCTCGGTCGATGGTCCACCCAAGCCCTCAACATAGCCGGTAGATACTTGTGTGCGCTCCTCTCTCGACTTCGAGCCATCCATCACCACGCTATTGAGCAACGAGGCTGATGACAAGCCCTGAGAATAGTCGTGATCCACCTTGTTTACCGAGAGGTTGCACTCCGAGTCCGCATCGTAGAAGTAGTAGTACATACCCACCGTATCCTTAATCATGGCCGGATCCTTCGGATTACGACTTCTACCCTGCAACATTATACCCGAAGCCGAAAGGTCGAGTTCGTAGAATGCACCTCTACGATTAGCAGGTGTATTCTCCAAATCGGGTTTTATGTACAAGCCGTAGAACTTCTCGGTCCACTTCTTGTCATCCTTGTAGCACTCGATATCGCTACGGCCATAGCCATCCCAATCGCCATCAGCAGCGGCATAGTTGTCAGGAATGAGCATCAAACGACGAGCATAGTCCCAAGAATACTCTGTATTCTCCATCGACACGATCATTGTCGAAGGGCCCTCCTTCAACTCGCTATTCGGGAATGTGAACTCGAAAATTGGCTTCGACTCGTCGTACACTCCGCTCAAGTCGCAGTTGATGTAAGCAACCGTATCCTTGCGCTTCTCGTCGTACTGCAAAACATTGCCACTAAGCGGTTTGTGCAACTCGTAGACCTTGTAACGAATAGGAACAAGAGTATCACCTCCATAGTTCTTGATAGAGAGCACCAACTTCATGGTGTCGAAGATTGGCAAATAGCCAAAACCACTCTCCTCGTTGATAGCATTCATATAGAGGATGGTCGAGGCAAATCCCGCCGAGCGCAATCCGAGGGTATCGCTACGGCGTACGCCCATATATCCCGTCGTCAAGTTCGACGCAAGGAGTGAGTCGGTACGATAGAGGCGTGTCTCGAGGAAGTTTTTGCCCTCGAGCGAGCAATCAACCTTCTCGTTCTGGCCGGTCTCGGTATTGAGTCGTATGATTGTATTTCCCTGAAATTTCAGATGTCGCATAGCCATAATCTGATCCTCGGGCATAATGTTCGAGCCGAGGGTGCTATCGGCAGTCATTGTACAGCCCCCGAGCACGAGTGCTGCCACGACAACCACCAAAAGCGATATGGTTCTACTCAATCTGTTAGAAAAGTTCCTCATAGAAGCGATCGTAGTTATCAAAAAATCCCTCTGTCTCAGGCGACTGGTAGTCGAGTACCTTCTTACCCGTCTCACGAGCATAGTCGAGGAGAGCCTTGTCGGCCTTCTCTGAACCTGCAACCACGCCATCAACATTATCTATAACGAAACGCATCAGATTTTCGTATGAAGTGTCCTTCATTTTTGCAACATCCTCTGCCGGTGTGCCCTCATTCACGAGTTTCTCGCCAAGTTCGGCATTGAGCGGAGTCGAGAACTTATCCTCGTAGAGTGCCACCACAATCTTCGAGTCGCACAAGAGAGGATCGTCCTTGAACATATTGCGCAAATAGATAGGAGCAATCGCCGAGAACCAACCGTGGCAATGTACGACACTTGGTCGCCACTGCAACTTCTTCACTGTTTCGAGAACGCCACGGGCAAAGAACATCATTCGTGCATCGTTATCCTCGAACTCCTTGCCATCCTCATCGGTCAATACAGCCTTGCGAGAGAAGAAGTCGTCGTTGTCAATAAAATATATCTGGATACGAGCCGACGGAATAGAGGATACCTTGATAATCAACTGATGGTCGTCATCGTTGATGATAAGGTTCATGCCCGAAAGTCGTATCACCTCGTGGAGCTGATTGCGACGCTCATTCACACAGCCATAGCGAGGCATAAATGTGCGAATCTCATTGCCATGCTCCTGCATAGCCTGCGAAAGCTGTCGACACAAACTCGACTCCTCGTTCTCGGGGAGATAAGGCATTATCTGCTGACAAATATACAATATCTTGTTGTTCGCCATCGCTTTTAGATTTTATCTCTTACAAACAATTTTACTAATTACCTCTTTTAGAGAATAAGCATCGCATCTCCATAGGTTCCGAAGCGGTATCCCTCCTCAACTGCGATTTTGTATGCATTCATAATAGTGTTGTAACCACCAAATGCAGCCACCATCATCAACTGTGTAGAGCCCGGAGTATGGAGGTTCGAAACCATTGCGTCGGCTACGGTAAAGTCGTACGGAGCAAAGATAAACTTATTGGTCCAACCCTCCTGTGCTGTAACCATTCCGTGGGTCGAAACTACAGTCTCGAGCGTACGCATAACGGTGGTACCGATAGCCACAATTTTATGGTTCTCACGCTTTGCCTTGTTGATAGCCTCGGCATTCTCCGGTGTTACGAAGAACTGCTCCGAGTCGACCTTGTGCTTCGACAAATCCTCAACATCGACAGTACGGAAGTTACCCAGACCTGCGTGGAGAGTAACAAATGCCTTCTCGATACCGAAGATCTCCATTCGCTTCAGCAGGTGCTTCGAGAAGTGCATACCTGCGGTAGGAGCAACTACTGCGCCCTCGTTGGCAGCAAAAATTGTCTGATAGTTCTCGGCATCCTCAGGCTCAACCTCCTTACGCACCCACGATGGGAGCGGAGTCTCGCCCAAACGATACAACAACTCCTTAAACTCCTCGTGCGGACCGTCGTAGAGGAAGCGGAGTGTGCGACCACGAGAGGTGGTATTGTCGATAACCTCGGCACCGAGGATGTCATCCTCGCCGAAGTACAACTTATTACCGATACGAATCTTGCGGGCCGGGTCAACCAATACATCCCACAATTTCAGCTCTCTATTGAGCTCACGCAACAAGAACACCTCGATCTCGGCACCGGTCTTCTCCTTGTTTCCGTAGAGGCGAGCCGGGAAGACCTTCGTGTCGTTGAGAACGAATGTATCACCCTCTTCGAAGTAGTCAATAATGTCCTTAAACAATTTGTGCTCGATCTCGCCGGTGTCACGATGAACTACCAACATTCGAGCATCATCACGATTTATCTCCGGATATTTGGCAATCAAATCCGGGTTGAAATCGAAATCATAGTGTGAAAGTTTCATATGCTTTTATAAAAGTATTTTCACTATATTTTGGTCGACTATCGCAAAAAATGCACAATAATCATAAGTACTACGAAAAATTTACTCTTTTGTTTCGTCTATTGGTAAATTTTTCAGGAAATCATCCAACGAGATGGCATCTTTCTCCGAGAATTGGCCATTTCGTGTACGGCGCAACATAGTAAGGTAGGCGCCACTCTGCAACGCCTCGCCAATCTCGTGTGCCAACGAGCGAATATAGGTACCCTTGCTGCACTCCACTCTGATACGAACTCTCGGCATATCGTACTCCTCGAGCGTTATCGAGTAGATATTTATAAGCGCCTTGCGCAACTCCACCTGCTCACCTGCACGAGCCAACTCGTAAGCTCGCAAGCCCTCGACCTTCTTAGCCGAGAAGATTGGCGGAGCCTGCAAACGCTCACCCGAGAGAGCCTCAAGCACCTCCTCTACCATCTCACGAGTGATATGGTCGGTCGGATAGGTCTTATCCACCGGATGCTCCATATCGTAGCTTGGCGTAGTGGCTCCGAGCATCAGCTCTGCCACATACTCCTTGCGCTCTGCCTGCAAGGCATCGACCTGCTTGGTCGCCTTACCAATGCAGACAAGCAGAATACCTGTAGTCAATGGATCGAGTGTACCGGCGTGGCCTATCTTTATTTTACGGTGTCCCATCTTATTCAGACGGAACTTAATTTTTCGCACCACATCCGACGAAGTCCACTCGAGTGGCTTGTCTATCACGGCAACATACCCCTCCTCCTTGGGGTTAAAATTTTTGAAATCTATCATATTACATCAAGTACGATACGATTGCTACCGCCCCTGCCAATGCGCAATAGGCTGCAAACC
This sequence comes from Alistipes sp., assembly GCA_017632115.1. Classification (GTDB taxonomy): domain Bacteria; phylum Bacteroidota; class Bacteroidia; order Bacteroidales; family Rikenellaceae; genus Alistipes. The sequence goes on from JAGBRY010000082.1 coordinate 13,508, forward strand.
AAATCAACTTTCCTCGTTTTACAATCTCGAGCATAAACTTACAAGCCAATGCTCCCGTAACAAATGCAGTTACAAAACCTGCCACCAAAGGCAGCAACTCTACTCCACCGCCAAAGTCGCCCTTTAAGATATCGAGCAACGCATTTCCGAGAATCGGAGGCAGTACCATCAGGAACGAGAACTGCGCCACCGTCTCCTTCTTATTGCCGAGCAACAAACCTGTAGCTATGGTTGTACCCGAGCGTGAAAGTCCGGGCAGGGTCGCACACGCCTGCGCAATACCTATAATAAAGGCGTCACGATACGAGATCTCGCTCTTCTGACGAGGCTTAGCCTTGTATGCAAAGGTGAGCAGCAGTGCCGTTACCAGCAACATTACACCCACAAAGAGCACCGACGAGAATGCCGCCTCGATATAGTCCATAAAGCAGAAACCCACAATGCCGACAGGAATCATCGAAATCACGATTTTAAGGATATAGGCCTGCTCCTCGTTGAACTTGGTAGAGAATATACCCTTTGCAAGTCGCCACACCTCACGCCACAGTACCACGATTGTACTCAACACCGTAGCAGCGTGGAGAGTAAGGCTAAAAGTGAGGTCGTCGGCAGCCGAGAGATCTGTATTGAGAATCTCAGAGGCCAACATCAAGTGTCCGCTGCTCGACACAGGAAGGAATTCGGTCAATCCCTGTACTATTCCGAGAATGATTGCTTGAAGTGTTGTCATATGGTCATAAAATCCGAAAAATCGTACAAAGATACAAAAAAACTTTTGGTTTTTTAATTAAGAATTGAGAATTAAGAATTGAGAATTAAAAAAAACACTCTCTACTCACTTAAAAAAAGCGGCTCGGTTGCCCGAGCCACTTTCGTTACTAATATATTAGTTCGTCGTCTTCCGTTCCGAAGCCCGGAAGGGCTGAACCGATACCGCCGGGAACCGGCTCACTTACGCTGTAGCCCTTTTCGGCTACAACCTCGAATATCTCAATCTCTGGAGCAGTGTAGCCCAAAATAGTCTTCTTCATAATGCTTTCGAAATTTAAAAAGTTAAACTACTCCGTTAATTACTGAACTGAAGGTTTTGTCGCCAAGAACGAGCAGCCATCCTCGGTTGCCTGAGCTGCAGTGATAGCACTCGAGTAGATATACTCGTGGAGGTTGCTCTCTGTGATAGTCTGGAAGTCAGGAACGAGAATCAAATCGCCACTTGGGTCGTTATCCTCCTTCTCGCTTCTTGCGATGCAACCACCTGCAGCACAATTCTTAACCACGCCACTTGTTCGGTCACTACCTGCGATAAGACCCACCTTAGCCTGAGCGATGCCCAATACGGTGATGTCACCGTAGTACTTCGAGTTGCTGATGATGTCGTTGCCCTTAACGATACCGATGATACCACCCACATTGCAAGTACATGCTGCGTTTGTGAGAGTTGTATTCTCCACAGTGATATCGCTTGTGCAGACAATATCGCCGGTCAAGCTATATGGTTTATCTGCGTAGGTCTCGTAGTCGGAGTAGAGACCACCAATTGCTACATAAGTACCACCAACGGTGAGCGGCTTCTCCTTGGTTCCGCAAACGATTTTACCTGTACCGGTGATGTTCTCACCATAGAATGGAGTCTTCTGCTGTGCGCTGAATTGACCAATCAAGAGGTTTGTACCGATATTACCTGTAACGGTAATGTTGCCGGTGTGAACAAAGTTCTTTGCAAGGTTTGTTTCTACTGTTGTAGCGAGGTTGCAGTTCTGAACATAGCCACCATACGATACATATGTAGCAGACTTACCCGAGAATGTGAAGTCGCCCGAAACGAGGATGCCATCGCTCTTGAGCGAAGCGCTCAAGTATGCTGCCACACCACCAATCTGCAATGACGATGTAGACTCGCCGCTGAAGATAAAGTCACCATCGTTGGTGAAGCGAACGAGAGTGTGCTGGTTACCACTTGCGTAAGGGTATGCGTTAAGACCGCCATAGCGAACTCCACCGCACTTACCAGATACAGTAATCGAGCCACCGACCTTACAATCTGTTGCAGTTACGGTCTGCGACTTTGGAGAGTCTGCATAGTAGTAGTTACCACCGCAGAAGCCGGCAAGCTCCAAAGTACCGAGGTTCTTCGATGAGAGTACTGTGGTAACATTATTCTCGCAACTTGTATAATCGTACTTTGCACCATTCTCCAACGAACCTGCCTGTCCAATCCAACCATAGCAAATCTTGGTTGTCTTGTTGATCGAAACATTTACCTTCGATGTGGCGGTTGCCTTGCAGTTTGTGAACATAGATGGCTGAGTCATATCGCCGATGAACGAACCGAGGAACAACTCCTTAGAGAGAGTACCGGTACCCTCAACCTTAACCTCACCACCGAAAGTACAATCCTCGTAGATATCCTGACCCTTGTTATACGAAGTGTGTCCGTATGCGAAACCGTGGAAACCTCCTACACGAGAGTACTCTGTAATAGCTTTTGGAGCATAAACTACATTGCCTGTTACATCGCAATTCTTGAATGTAGTCACATAGTTATCCACACGGTGCTGGTGCCAACCTCCAAAGCCTCCTACTGCCAATCTGTAGCAGTTGCCGGTAGGGTTAGCCGTTACAGTACCGCTATTGTCGCAGTTGTCGAAGGTGATATTTGTTCCGAGTGTGTAACCGTACATACCGCCGATACCCATAATCTGACCTACTTTTACAGTGCCGTCCTCTGCTGTAACATAGCTATATGACTTACCGCCCAAAGTGATGTTACCGCTATTGTTACAACGAGTGAAGGTCAAAGAGAATGTAGTATCCTTCGAGTAGACCTGACCAAAGAGGGCTCCCATATATACGCCGTTAGCATA
>JAGBRY010000083.1 GCA_017632115.1 Alistipes sp.
AACCACCATCTGGGAGCGGTGGATAGCTACACCATCGAGAAAGGCGTAGGAAAGGGTGGCATGAATAGCTTTAACCACTATGCTTATGGCTGTGTTTGCGAGTGGATTTGGGAGGTTGTAGCAGGTATCTCATCTGATATCTCGGCTCCGGGCTTCAAGCATATCGTTATGAGTCCTGTACCGGATAAGCGTTTGGGCTTTGTAAAGGCGGAGTATAACTCGGCTGCAGGCCTTATTAAGAGCGCTTGGCACTACAATGGCGATAAGTGGATATGGGAGTTCACAATCCCTGAAGGTGCGACCGCAAGCGTAACCTTGCCGGGTGAGAGCAAAGCGACACACTACGAAAGCGGAACTTATAAAATAGTTCGATAGAAAATAGGTAATAAATAAAGGCGGTGATTTTCATCGCCTTTATTTATGTTTGAGGTAAAAGATTGAGTATTTTTTCGATAAATCTTAGGTAAAAATTTGTGAGTAATAAAAAAAACACTACCTTTGCACTCGCAATCGCAAAAGGGAGTTTAGCTCAGCTGGTTTAGAGCATCTGCCTTACAAGCAGAGGGTCGGCGGTTCGAATCCGTCAACTCCCACAAAAAAAGAGCCCGACACTGCGTCGGGCTCTTTTGCGGTATATTGTGTAATAAGGCTCTACTTTACCTCCAACTTGCCGGTCAAACGGATATCTGCCGAAGATGTACCTACCTTTACGGTGAAGCTACCGGCCTCAACCTTGAACTTACGCTCGATAGGATCGAAGAAACGGAACGCCTCCTCGTCAAGGCGCACGCTTACACGCTTGCTCTCGCCGGCTTTGAGATAGACTTTGGTGAAGCCCTTCAACTCCTTGGCTGGACGAACGAGCGAACACTCGTCATCGCCAACATATACCTGTGCCACCTCCGAAGCTGCCATCTTGCCGCTGTTCTTGATATCGAAGCTTACGATGAACTCCTTGCCCTCAGCCTTAATCTCGAGGTTCGAGTAATCGAACGATGTGTAGCTCAAACCGAAACCGAATGGGAACAATGGCTTAACACCACTCTTCTCGTAGCCACGATAGCCCATGAAGATACCCTCACGATACTCTACACGAGAGTGCGGGTTGATATCCTTAGAACGAATACGATCAACATTCTCGTGGTAGTTTGCAGCCGATGGATTATCCTCCAACTTTGCCTCGATAGAGATAGGCAACTTGCCCGAAGGAGAAATTTTACCTGTGATAATCTCCGAGATAGCAAGACCGCCCTGCTGACCTGGGTACCACGCCATAAGCACAGCCTTAACATCGTTCATCCACGATGCCATCTCGATAGCACCACCGCCATTGAGTACAACAACTACATTCTTGTTGTGCTGAAGAATCTTGTGCAAGTACTCAACCTGTCCTCGTGGCAACTCGAAGGTACGATCGTAGTTCTCCTTCTCGGTGCGGTTGCTATGTCCAAGGCATACTACAACGCAATCAGCAGCTTTGATGGCCTCTGCGTTTGGAATATCTGTTGCAAGTGTAGACTCGAATGTCATGTCGGCATAGATCGAGCCAGCGAGGTTCTGGTGCTGAAGCTCAAACTTGTAAACCTGACCTGCCTTCATCTCGAGCAACATATAACCCTCCTGGCTGCTGCTCTTGTGCCAACGATCTCTCATAACGAGCTTGTCGTTGAGGTAGCAACGGTAGCCGTCGTTGGTGCATACCGAGAAGTGGTATGACTCATCCTTCTCTGGCTTGTAGTAGAAGGTGTGGCGAGTCGAAACCTTTACCATATCGTTGTGAGCGCCAAACTTGTTGTCGTCGATGCCCACCTTGTCGGTGATAAAGCTCTGGAATGGCTTGCCCTCGAGCTCTGCGTTGGTGTAGTACTCTGCAGCAATGCCCTTCTTGGTCATCTCCTTATCGGCATAAACAACGCCTGGTACAGGCTTGAGAACATCGCCCATAGATACGAAGGTACTCTTAATGTTCTTGCCCATAGTGGCCATACCCTCTGCTACCGAGCAAGCGTGCAATGGTGTTACGAAACCGCTACCACCACCCGTTACAATTTTATCAGCGTTTGGACCGCAAACTACAACCTTACCCTTCTTGATAGGGAGGAAGTTCTCCTCATTCTTGAGCATTACGATAGCCGACTGCGAGAGTTTGTGTGCTACAGCGTCGCACTCAGGGTTATTCTCTGGAAGGCTCTTGTCGAGCTGCTCACGCTTGTCGAACTCGAATGCGAAGATGGTCTGAATGATATTCTGACACTTCTTGTCGAGTGCACGCTCGTCGATTACGCCCTGCTCAACCAACTTCTTGATAAGCTCAGGTTTAACACACTGTGCGTATGGCATCTCCAAATCGACACCCCAACGAGCTACATTTACAGGCGAATAGCACGATGTCCAGTCCGACATAACGAAACCGTCGAAGCCCCACTGTCCACGCAATACATCCTGGTTAAGGTACTTGCTCTCCGATGCGTGAACGCCATTGAGGAGATTGTACGAGGTCATAATTGTAGCTACATTGCCCTCCTTTACTGCCTTCTCGAATGCCGGGAAGTAGATCTCGTTCAAGGTACGCTCGTCGATATCCGACGATACGCTGTGGCGTGCCCACTCCTGGTTGTTACCGGCGAAGTGCTTGATACAAGCCATTACGCCCATGCTCTGCACACCCTTGATATAGGCTGTAGCAATCTCACCTGCAAGGAATGGATCCTCACCGAAGTACTCGAAGTTACGACCGCACAAAGGCGAACGATAGATGTTGGCACCGGGGCCAAGCAAGATATGTACACCACGGGCACGAGCATCCTTTCCGAGCGATACACCCATCTGCTGGATGAGCTCTGTGTCCCAAGTTGCAGCAGCAGCTACACCCGAAGGGTAGAGGGTACTGCGGGTGTTGTTACGAACTCCCTGAGGACCATCCGCCATACGAACAGCCGGCAAACCAAGACGATCGATAGCACGAACATACCACGAGTCGTGTCCGCCGATGTAGTCGATCTTCTCCTCGAGAGTCATCTGCTTAACAATAGCAGCAGCACGGTCCTTGCGCTCCTGTGTTACTTTGTACTGTGCCGAAAGAGGCATTGCTACAATAATAGCAAGAAGAAAAAGGGAAAACTTTCTCATTGTTATAAGTGATTATAAGTTAGATTATGTTATTTCTTATTGAAAGAGTTCATCGTACGGTCGAGTCCGACCGAGATGTAAGAGAGAATAGCGTCGCTGAATACCTTTAAGCGTTCGTCCATCTTTTCACGCTCCTCGGCACTCCACTCGCCCAAGACATAGTCGACCTGATGACCACGAGCAAAATCGCCGCCGATGCCGAAACGCATACGGGCATAATCCTCGCCACCGAGCAACTCGGTGATATTCTTCAAGCCGTTATGACCTCCTGCACTGCCCTTTTTGCGGATGCGCAACTCACCAAACGAGAGGGCAATATCATCGACAACAACGAGCAGTTGCTCCTTGTCAATCTTCAACTCCGAGAGCCAATAGCGCACCGCCTTGCCCGACAGATTCATATAGGTCGATGGCTTGAGCAGAGTGACGATATGGCCACGGTGACGAAACTCTGCGACCGAGCCGTAGCGTCCCGAAATAAAAGAGGTGTTGGTCTCGGCTGCAAGCCGATCCAACACCTTGAAACCTATGTTGTGGCGAGTCTCAGCGTATTCTGCGCCGATGTTGCCCAAACCTACAACAAGATATTTCATAGCTCCTTATGATAAGCTATTGCTTACTGCTGGTTAGCAGCACCACGAGATGCACGAGTTACACGAACTGCGCAAACTGCCTGAGTTGCAGGCGAGAGGAACTGCAAGCCCTCGAATGCGAGGTCACCAACAAAGATTGTCTGACCAACCTTCAATGGAGTTACATCAACAACCAACTCATCTGGGAGGTTCTCCATCAAGCCCTTAACAACCAACTTACGAGCCGAAAGAGCCAACTTACCACCGATCTTAACACCCTCTGCGTTACCAGTGAGGCGAACTGGAAGAGCGATTGCTACTGGCTGACCGTCAACTACACGATAGAAATCGATGTGAAGAACCTGCTCACGGATTGGGTGGAACTGTGCCTCACGCA
>JAGBRY010000008.1 GCA_017632115.1 Alistipes sp.
AAATCTGCGATACTGCATCCTCGAAATCCTCGTCTGCTACAACCTCGCGGTTACGCCAAATTTCGAGGTCGCCCTTGTCGTCGTTGATGATGATGTCGAAATTCTCGTCAGTGCCATACTGCTTCTGCAATGCGTGACGGAATACATCCTCCAATACGCCAATCATTGTTGCTTTGTCGATGTTCTTCAACTCCTTGAACTCGGCAAAATTGCTGATAAGATTAAGATTGTTCATTGTTTTGTGTTTATTTATATTGTTTTTGTTTGTTGTTTTCTTTGTGTTGTTGCTTGTGGTGAGCAAAGTGTTCAGAGTCGTTAGGGTCGTTAGATAATTAAAACTACTAACTACTCACTACTAACAACTCACTATTCGCTACTTGTAGTCAAGGTACTCCTTGGTCCACTTCACCTCGTCGAACTTATAGGTGTGGGTGGTGCGCTGCATCTGCTTCTTCTTTTTGCCCTCCACAACTACGGCCTCGTCATATGAGATTGTAATAGCCTCGTCGGTCACCTCGTCGAGTGTTGCCAAAATTTTAACACCGCTCTTGAGCAAAACCTCTACGCTCTCGCCAACAAGCTTGTGGTATTGACGCACGAGCTTCAAAGGCTCGCCGATACCTGCCGACGCAACGGTCAAGGAGTAGTCCTCCTCATCTCGGTTGAACTTCTCGCCGATGGCGTGGTTGAGCATAGCGCAGGTGTCAATCGAAACCGATGTGTCGCTATCCAAAATGAGTTCAATGGTGTTGTCGGGCGAGATGGTGTAGTCCACCACAAACATATCCGTGCCCTTCAAAGCCTCTTCGGCTACAGCTACTACTTCCTTGATATCCATATACTTAAAGTTATTTAATTCTCTTTTTTGTCTAATCGAAATTGGGAACTTTTCTTTATGAAAATGAGGGGACTCATGTCCCCTCACCTCGTTCCGCTCTCATTTCAAGTGCAAATATACACCTATATTTATAAATAACCAAATTTTTTGAGAAAAATCGTTCTAATGAGCTCTTTTTGCTTTCCCTTCTATCTCACAAACGATATCCTTGTGCGGAAAGAATCTCGGGTTTCGTGTTCGATAATGCCGGTTACGACATCGGCTGCATCGTGCCAACGATTCGAATGGAAGGTGCGACGATAGGTGGTGAGGTGGGTGTACATATCCCGCCAACGCTGCTGCCAGCCTCGAGGGAATCGGAGCAGGTGGAGCACCGTTGCCGAGTTCGAGAGAATACGGGCCTCCTTGTTGCCGGATTGGTGAAACCATTCAACCTTTGTCGAGGGTGCCATTCGCTGTACGGCACGGGCAAAACCACGACCTCCATTGTTGCTCTCGATGGTGGCTGTGCGGGTGCGATTTCGGCATAGCATCTCGGCCACCTCATGCTCTGTAACCTCCATAGGTTCACGGGAATAGACCACATCGCAGATGTATATTATACCATCGGTATCCACCGCATAACATATCGAGCAGAGGTAGTCATCGCCTGTGTCGGCCGTGTCGGTGTAGTTACCATAGCGAACGATATCTCGAGGCAGGGTGTCATACTCGCCAAACGAGTCGCCATAGAGCAGTCCCTCTCGGGAAGAGGGGTGTCCCTGGTACATGCACTCGAAACGCAAAGCATCGAGGTTTCGTTTCTGCTTGAGAAGGGCAGCCGAGTGACGCTCCTCCCACAATGCCTCTCCAACCTCTCGAGGGTCAATTTCGGTGGCTGGTGAGGTCTTCAGAGCCTCGAAGTTGAGGTATAACCACTCCTCCTCTCCTACATTTTCCAAGTCGCTGAAACTCCGCAACTCACGACAAGGTTCTTTGCTCGTAATTGTGCCAATCAGGTCCTCCTCGTGCCAACGAGTAAAGACTATCAACTCTCGTGAAAAGTTGTGCATTCTTGTTCGTACAACCGAGGTGTACCACTCCCAGCAATTCTCACGAATAATGGGCGAATTAGCCTCCATCGCATCCTTGTACAAATCGTCGAGAATAAAGCAGTCAACACGGTTTCCCGTAAGCGAGCCTTCACGACCTACGGAGAGAAGGGCGCCGTCGTGCCCAATAATCTCAACCTCGTCGGCTGTGCGGATGTAATTTGCCGGTTTTGCCCCCTGTTTTATGGTGGTGTCGGGGAAGAGTGCGGCATACTCACGGCTCTCCAAAATGCGTTGTACTCGACGATTGAAGCGAGAGGCCAAACTGCCTGAGTATGATGCTATTGCAATGCGCAAATCGGGCTCGAGCCCAAGCATGTATGCGGGCAATAGGGTGGTCGCTCCGACCGACTTTCCGTGTTGTGGCGGCATGGTGATAATAAGTCGTCGGATATCACCTCGGGCAAAGGCTTCGAGTACTCGATAATAGACCGAATGGAAGGGCTGAATCTCCAAAAACGGATAGATCTCGGTTGCAAATTTTGTGAACTCCATCGCCTACTCCTCTTCGATTAAAAAATTGGAAAATCGCTCGAAATCGAAGTCGTCGAGCACAACCCCTTCCTCGTCCTCGCACTGGAAGTCCCACCACACGGCCGACACATCGCAGATGGTGTCGTAACGCTCATATTTGTTGCGGTTGTCGGGGCGGCGACGGTAGAGAATGAGGGAGGCGGTCAAGCGCAATATCTCGCCACAACACCCCTTCGTCTCGACCACTCCCGTAAAGTAGCATGGCGAGAGCAGACGCCCCTTGATTTCGCTTGCCAAAGCGGCATAATCCTCGTCGGATAGTTTGTAAATGGTTGAATTCATATTGAAATTTATTTTAAGGGTTAATAAAAACTTGTTTTTATAAAAGATAATTCGTAACTTTGCAAGGGCAAAGGTAGTTCAAAAAGTGAATTTTGATACTCTATAATGTTCAAAATTTGTATAAAAAGAATTGAATAAAAAAGTATGGGAGAGCGATTAAAACTTATACGCAAGAGTTTGGGGTTGACGCAAGAGCAATTGGCTCAGCGACTTGGCGTCGGAAAGACAGCTTTGTCTATGATCGAGACAGGTAAGGCTCGCCTCTCTAATCGAAACCGAAACATCCTTATTCAAGATTTGAATGTTAACCCTACTTGGCTCGAGACGGGCAAGGGTCAGATTTTTAATGCCGACCCGACACTCACCGCTTCGTTTGGTCGCAGCACAGAGATGTCGATGCCGTTGCAGTCGGTACCTCTCTATTCGATTGAGGCTACCGCAGGTCTTGTGCCTTTGTTCGAGCAGCGTGAGCAGTACAACCCTGTAAACTATATCCATATCCCGAACTTGCCAAAGTGCGACGGTGCGATATATGTGGCGGGCGATTCGATGTATCCGCTCTTGAAGAGTGGCGATATTGTTTTGTATAAGCAGTTGCACGACCTGGAGAGTATCTTCTGGGGTGATATGTATCTTCTCTCGTTGGATATCGACGGCGAAGAGTATGTAACAATCAAATATATCCAGCGCTCGGAGCAGGAGGGTTATGTGCGTCTTGTATCGCAGAATCCTCACCACGCCGACAAGGAGGTCCAACTGAGCCGTATTCGTGCTATTGCCCTTGTCAAGGCGAGCATCAGAATGAACTCTATGAGATAGCAAAATAGACAAATCAAATAATTTTTTAACCAACAAAAACCAAAAAAAAAGATGAAAAGACTATTTTTAGGTGCAGTTGCCCTTGTATTGGCACTCAATGCAATGGCAGCAAAGGATCCAAAATGGCAGGATCCTAAATTCTTCGAGGAGAATCGCTTGCCGATGCGCTCCACATTCATCGTAACTCCTACAGCCGAGAATGCGGTTGCAGAGCACGACTTTTCGAAGTCGCCTCTCTATCGTTCGATTGGTGGTGTTTGGAACTTCTATTGGACTCCAAATGCAACCGATCCACAGCCTGTGGAGTTCTGGTCGCCAAAGTTCGACGACTCGGCTTGGGGCAAGATGCCTGTTCCGGGTTTGTGGGAGATGAATGGCTATGGTGTTCCTGTCTACAAGAACAGCGGCTATCCTTGGCACAAGTTCTACGAGAAGAATCCTCCATATGCTCCAACCGAGCAGAATGCGATAGGTTCTTACCGTCACAACATCTATGTTCCGGCAGAGTGGCGTGGCAAGCAGATTTATGTTCACATTGGCTCGGCTACCTCGAACCTCTCGTTGTGGGTAAATGGCGAGTATGTAGGTTATAGCGAGGACTCGAAGTTGGAGGCAGAGTTCGAGATCACCAAGTATGTTAAGGCTGGTCAGGAGAACCTCTTCGCAATGCAGATCTATCGTTGGTGCGATGGCTCGTACTTGGAGGATCAGGACTTCTTCCGCCTCTCGGGTATCGGCCGTGACTGCTATATCTACGCTCGTGACAAGAAGCACCTCGAGGATGTGAAGTTCGTTGCCGACCTTCACGACAACTACACCAAGGGTCACCTCGACCTCAATGTAACCGCAACTAAGGGCGTTAAGGAGCTCCGCCTTACTCTCGCAGGCCCTTGCGGCAAGCAGATTAAGCAGGAGGTTGTATCGGTAGAGAAGGGCAAGGTAGAGCGTTGCTGGCACCTCGACAAGGTTCAGCCTTGGAGTGCCGAGGTTCCAAACCTCTATCGCCTTACTGTTGAGGTTCTCGACAAGGGGGAGACCGTTGAGGCTACCGCTTTCAAGGTAGGTTTCCGCAAGGTTGAGATTAAGAATGCACAGTTGCTCGTAAATGGTTGCCCTGTACTCATCAAGGGTGCAAACCGTCACGAGATGGCTCCTAACACAGGTTACTACCTCACTCGTGAGGATATGATTAAGGATATCCAGATCATGAAGGAGTTGAACATCAACGCCGTTCGTACCTGCCACTATCCTAACTCGCCACTTTGGTACGACCTCTGCGACGAGTATGGTATCTATGTTTGCGACGAGGGTAACATCGAGTCGCACGGTATGGGTTACAAGGATAAGACCTTGGCTAAGGACCCTCAGTACGAGGCTGCTCACCTTATCCGTGACCAGCGTATGGTGTTGCGTGACTTCAACCACCCATCGGTAATCTATTGGTCGCTCGGTAACGAGGCCGGTAATGGTCCTAACTTCCACAAGTGCTACGATTGGATCAAGGCTTACGACAAGTCTCGCCCTGTAGCATACGAGCAGGCAAATGTTATCCGCTACCTCAAAAATAAGGATAAGGGTATCCACAACTCGGATATCGACGCTCCGATGTATGCTACATACGACGATTGTATCAAGCACTCGGAGGGCAAGAATCCTTTCAACCGTCCACTCATCCAGTGCGAGTATGCTCACGCAATGGGTAACTCGCTCGGTGGTTTCAAGGAGTATTGGGATTTGGTTCGCAAGTATCCTACCTACCAGGGAGGTTACATCTGGGACTTCGTAGATCAGGCTTTGGCTTGGCGTGACCCTCAGACCAACGAGTTGACCTACCGCTATGGTGGTTGCTGGAACGACCGTGACGCTTCGGATGATAACTTCTGCTGTAACGGTTTCATCGCAGCAAACCGTCAGTATCACCCGTCGGCATATGAGGTTAAGCAGCAGTATCAGGATATCTGGGCTTCGCCTGTTGATCTCACTATCGGTCGTGTAAGCGTATACAACGAGTACTTCTTCAAATGTTTGAAGAATGTTCGCCTTGTTTGGTCGTTGGTGGCTGACGGTAAGGTTGTAAAGAGTGGTATCGTCGAGGATTTGAAGATTGGCCCTCAGAAGAAGGTTGATGTTCAGCTCGGCTACAACGCTCACGATGTAGCAGCATTGAAGGGCGAGGTATTCGTAAATGTATCGTTCGTATTGAAGTCGTCGGAGCCACTCTTGCAGGCAGGTTACGAGATCGCTCGCAATCAGCTCGCTATCTCGGCATACGACTATGCAGCAGCATTCGCAGCAGCTCAGCCTAAGGGCGTTGAGTGCAAGAAGGCTAAGGGTGTAGTTGTCGATGGCAAGAAGGTATCGGGTAATGAGTTCGTTGCAGAGTTCGACGCAGAGGGCTTCCTCTCATCGTATATCTACAAGGGCCAGCAGCTCCTTTCGAAGCCTATGAAGCCTGAGTTCTATCGTGCTATGGTCGACAACGACTATGGTGTTCGCAAGAACAAGAATACTCGCTTCAACCACGCAGGTTGGAAGATCTGGGGCGAGGATAAGCCGGCTCTCGAGAAGTTCGATGCAAAGGAGTTGAAGGATAAGTGCGTTGAGGTTAAGGCTACCTACAAGTATGCAAAGACGGGCGCAACCGTAACCCTCACCTACACTATCGCTCCTGACGGCACAATCGCAGTAAGCGAGAAGATGCACAAGGGCGTAAGCGAGGCTAAGATTCCTTCGATGTTGCGCTTCGGTATGGCACTCGCAATGCCTAAGGCATTCGATACAATCGAGTTCTATGGTGCAGGCCCTCACGAGACCTATATCGACCGTGCAAGCAGCGCACTCATTGGCGTTTACAAGCAGAATGTGGCAGATCAGTTCTGGCCATACTACTCTCGTCCACAGGAGAGCGGTGCACACTGCGACCTCCGCTGGTGGCGTATCGTCGATACCGCAGGTCGTGGTTTCGAGGTTGTCAGCGAGGCTCCATTCCAGGCTAATGCACTCCCTTACTCAATGGATCAGTTCGATGTTCACTCAACTAACTACCGCAAGTACTCGCAGCGCCTTGCAGAGGATGGTAACACCTATGTGAATATCGACAAGGCTCAGATGGGTGTTGGCTGTGTAAACTCTTGGGGTCGTCTTCCACGAGAGGAGTACCAGATTCCGTATGAGAATAGCGAGTTTAAGTTTGTGCTTCGCCCACTCAAGTAATTTCTTGTGATAAGCCGCAATCTGCGGCACATCTCTAAAAGTAAAACCCCTCGGGCTGTACTATTTGTACTATCCCGAGGAGTTTTCTTTTGCGATGCACCACATCTCACGACTTCTGACAAGAAATTAAAAATCATTTTGATTTTTAGTGGTGGGAAATCGCAGCCATCTGCTTAAATTCCAATTTTTGGGTGACTTGGGAGAAAATGTGTCAGCGCACCCTAGTACCCCTATAACCCCTATCCCCCTAATCTCTCAACTCTCAACTCTCTTGGCACGAAGGTTGCTTCTTCATCGGGTGGTTTAACATCTAAAATTTACACGATGAAAAAGTTTATCCTTTCGTTTGCCGTTGTGGCACTTATTTTTGGAGGTATGTTCGCTTGTGGCGAGCAGGCAAAGTGGAATCGTGAGGAGCGTCAGGCCATGCGCAACCTCCTGCGTGACTATCGCAAAATGGTCTATCTAAACGACTTGAGCGAGGCTGAGTATATGCTCTTCACCGATCAGGTTTTGGCGTCAGTCGAGGCTGACTATCCGGTCTACACAACATTTATCGAGATGCCTGCCGTGAACGATACGGTGCAGGTCTATGTGGTTACGACGATTGTCGAGCAGTTGGCGGCCGACGCTTCGAATATGCGTCACCTCTATCCTTATCGTGACCTCGTGGCGGCAAATATCCTGCCCGATGGCTTGAGTCGCACGCAGCAAAATGCCTTCTACCAATGCTTTGCCAATGCAGTGGATAACACCTACGCAACACCCGAGCAACTCGTAAATGCGATTGTTGCCGATACGGTGCAGACCTCGCAGATTGCCCAGATGCAGGCCACCTGCGCCAACGAACTCTTCGGCTGGACCATAGAAGTAATAGAGGTAGGCAATTAGCCTACCTCTATTACTTAATTGAGAATTGAGGATTGAGAATTAAAAAACTACTCACTACTCACTGCTCACTACTCACTCTCTTAAAACTCCTTCACAGCTCGGTATTTGCCGTCGGCATATTCGTAGCAGTAGAGTTTTACTCCGTTGGTTAGCAGAATGAATTTCGCACCGATAATGGCGTTGTAGCGTATTGCCTGCATCACCACCTCCTGGTCAATCGCTACCTCGGGAGCCTTACACTCGACCAAGATATGGGGCTTTGCCACCTCGTCGATGACCACTATATCGGCCCTCTGATGCTGACCGTTGATATTTACGGGATACTCCTGCGAGATGCGCAACTCGGGGATATGACGCTCGGCCACCAACCACGCAATAGTGTGTTGGCGCACCCACTCCTCGGGGGTAAGCAACAACCACTTACCACGCAGTGAGTCCCAGATATACTTCTCCCCCTCGGACTCCTTTATTCGGGCCGAAATAGCGGGAAATATGAGTTTTACACCCTCGGACATAGCGTTTTTCTGCAAAAAGTCTTATCTTTGCCACAAAGATACAAAAAAAGATGAAGAGATATACACTTTTAGCAATCATATTGCTTGCGGCAACATCGCTTTCGGCACAAACCTCCTACGACCTCTCGGCTCGTGGGGTAGAGCCTGCACGACCTCGCCTTATACCATATAATAATATGGCGGGTGCAGTGAAGGGCGATGCTTCGCAATCTCGCTTTGTGGCGGTAGTCGAGGAGCCAACCCGTAGCGAGGGAGGTACGGCAGCGACCGTAACCACCCACTTTGCACTCCCTGTAGCGTGGCTCAATCGCCAGGTGCTGTTGCGTGTAGGCTACGCCTCGTCGGCATATACCGTATATGTCAATGGCCGTGAAATGGGCTTTGCTCCGTCGGGCGTGATGGGAGCCGAGTTCAATATCACCAAGGCCTCGAAAGAGGGTCGCAACGAGATCTCTATCGTGCTCGATAAGTCGTTATTGGCTAATAAGTTGTACGAGCCTAAGGGTTTGGTTGTCGAAGGTGTAGAGGTCTTCTCGCAGCCAACTATCCGTATGCGTGATGTGGCGGTAAATGTTAGCCTGAACGAGCAGGGCCTGGGTGTTGCCGAGTTTGCAGTGCCTGTAAAGTGCGATGCACTGAATCGCAAGGAGATGCGTATGCACTACGCTTTGCGACTGAACGATACGACGGTTGTTGCAGAGGGCTATCGTGAGATGACACTCGATATGCGTCGTGAGGATACCATCCGCTTTGCTTGTGTGGTGCCTGCTAAGGCGTTGTGGAGTGCAAAGGTGCCGACAATGTTGCGCCTCGACCTCGAGAGTCGTATCGACAATCGTATCGTGGAGTCGGTGAGTCGTAAGATCGGCTTGCGAGAGCAGAAACTGCGTAACAGCAAACTCTATATCAACAACGAACTAATCTCGCCAAACCTCGCAGAGTGGGAGTCGGTGAAGTCGCTCGACGAGCCGAAGAAGTATGGCTATGATGGCATCATCATAACTCTCGACCGTGGTGCCGAGAAGGTTATCGAGGCGTGTGCCGAGCGAGGTCTATATGTGGTGGTACGCACTCCGATTGACACCACACTCCTGGGCGATGATATCCGTCGTGGCGGTAATCCGAGCAACGACCCACAGTGGAACGAGAGCTACCTCTGGCGCAATACCCACGCACTCAACTCCGTAAAGGGAAATCCTGCGGTCATCGGCTACGCTATTGCCAAGGGTAAAACTTCGGGTCTGAATATCTACGACACCTATCTCCTGCTGAAGTCGCTCCAACCTAACCACCTCGTTATCTACGAGGGTGCCAAGGGCGAATGGGCAACGGATAAGTAATAACTAAAGACCAAGTAATATGAAGCGACTCCTATTAGCTTTTGCACTCCTTCTTGTCGGCGTCGGTGCCATGGGCTCGGCACCTTCTACCCGTGCGCAGTATGCCCATCTGCTCCCTCCTGTAGGACAGATGCCTGGAGAGAATACGAATATCTATTATACCAATAACTCGGGAGGACTTGCCTCGTTGCGAATATACTACAATAATCAGAAGCGTGAATTTTATGCCTATCTCTATTTCAATACTACCGGTAAGAACGGCAATGGTAGTATTCGCTATTTCGAGAAGATGTATAATGAGAATGGCTGCTGGCAATTTGACGAGCGCATGCAGAATATGACATTCCGTCAAGGCAAGAGTTCAAGACTCTATATTGCTAACGATTGGACCTATATCAGACTCGATGGTGTAACCTACAACATCCCAATATCAAAGGCTCGATTTGACCAGATAGTGCCAAAGGTGTCAGGTAGCGTAGGTGGCAATGGCAATGGCGGTGGCGGTTATAGTAACGGAGGCTCGAATTCCAACTACCAGCAGGGCCCAAGCCACATAGATAAGCCTTGTAGCTACTGTGGCGGAGGTGGAGGATGTCGTAGCTGCAATGGATATGGCTACAAGTATAATCCATACTCGGGACACAATGATAGATGTCCTTCGTGCAATGGCTCGGGACGATGCTTCAACTGTAGAGGAACAGGCAAGCAGGCGACATTCTAATCAGCGCCAAAAAAGTTGAAATATAACTCAAAAGCAAGGAGGCTTTCCGCAGTGAAAAGCCTCCTTGTTTTGCTCTGTTGTCGAACTCTATCGCCACTCGAAGTCGCAGAGGACAGGAAGGTGATCCGAACCACGCTCCTTGAAGAAGTGAGTCTCCTTGTCCCACTTGCCGCTTGTGAAGCCTGTGCGAGGGCTCTTAGCCTTGATAAGTGTCTTTACGAAACGCTCACTACCGTACATCAAGTCGATACGGCCGGTACCCATTGTCGAGGAGATAACCACATCTCGCTTGTCCACGCAGTTGTAGGTCTTGATCAAATCCTTAACCTGCGGAACATTCTCCACGATAAAGCGCTGACCTGCGTAACGAGGGTTATCCCAACCCATATCGAGAGTCGCATCGTCGAGCGGTGAAGGGCAGTTCATATCGCCCGTAATGATCCAATGCTTCTGGTCGGCATACTCTGGGTTGAGGATAGTGCGCTCCATAAAGTGCTTTGTTTCGTCGTAGCGTGTCTTGTGACCACCAAGCTCCAACTTACTCTGTGCTCGAGCCTCTTTGCCTCGTATGCCCATTGCCCACGCCTGTGGCCAGGTGTGGAAACCTACGATGTTGATAATCTCGCCATCGACCTCCACCTGAGCGTGAATACCTCCGTGCGAAACCTGAGGACCTCCAAGGCGTACACTCTTGACGATTGGGTACTTCGATGTAACAACCACAGGGTAGTTGTCCTGGTGTGCTCCGATAGCTACATAGTTGTGTCCGTAGCGGGCTGCCAACTCCTTCCAACCTGTAGGCTCGAGGTGCTCGGTCTTACCCTTCTCGTATGGCTGGTACTTGTATGGGAGGTAGCGCTCCTCGAACTTCGAACCCTTGTTAGTATGGTCGTAGTAGATGGTCGAAGCCTCGCAGAAGATTGCGATGTCGATATCCTCCTTCTTCATAAACTCAACGAAGCCGTTGTAGTTGTCGTGCTGCACCGACCAAATGCCGTTCTGCACATTGTAGTCCATAATGCGGAGAATCTTCTCACGAGGTACCGAACGCAAGAGTTTAACCTCGATCTCGTCGATGTAGAAGCCGTTGCGATGCTTTTCGCCCATCTGCTGAGCCATAATACGCATAGCGGTCTCCTTTGTAGCTCCGCCTACTACCAAGCGTACCTCGAACCAATGTTTTTGCTCCTCATCGTTGAACTTTGCGAAGTTGAAGGTGCGTCTGTTGAGCACGATATTCTCGGTTTGGCTATTCTTGAACGGATAGTTCGATGCGGTGAGTGTGTGGCGAATGCCATCAACCCAATACTCCTTCACTACACCTGCGTTTAAGATGGAGAGGTCGTAGTCGCAGGTTGGTCCTGGCTCCATCGCAAACTTGAACGAAATCTCAATATCCGAGTTGTCGGGTATCTCTCTGAAGGCAGGGGAGTGGAATATACCTCTACCGGCATCCTGTACGCCTATACCAAGGTAGCCCTGATACTCCTGTGCTCGCAACAAAGATTGGTAATCCGATAGGTTGCGGTTGGCGAGGTATGAGGCACTCATCAACTGCTCCTCCATAGGGGTGAGTTTCCAATTCTCCTGCATGAAGCACGAACCCGGAGTGTTGTATCTGGTGAGGTGTACGGCACGCTCGGCACCTGTAGCCGAACCCTCGATTGCACCATTTGCCTCGATAGGCGAGAAGCCCTTGTAGTACTTGCCACGCATGCGGTCGCCACCATATACCATATTGTCGAACTTCTCCGAGAAGAGCTGATCGGCAGGGTAGGCGTAAGCGATCTTCTCCACCGAAGTGATCTCACCTCGCTTGATGGCGAAAGGCTTGATGTCGCACTCCATGGTGTGGTGCTTGCGGTCGGTGAGGGTAACCTTAAGACCCTCAGCGTAGTTGCCTACAGGCAATACAACATAGAAGTCCTTGCCGCCCTTGTCGAGCTGTACGCCGTTGCCGTTGTTCGAGCACTCGACGATGGTGTGGTAGACACCTGCAGCCGTAGCCTTGCGCTGCTTGAGTACGCCGGCCTCGGCATCGAGATCGAAGTAGCCGGTCATATAGGCTCCGCTCTTATCCTCCAACTTTATGCAGTTGAGTGCCGCCTCGCCCGAGATGTTGAGGTGCAACACTCCGCACAACGCCTTGAAGGTGAGCTTGCCATCCACCGAATTCTCGGCTCTGAGTGGCATATAGAGGCGGTCGAACGACCCCTCCTTGTAGAGCTGCGACGGCACCAGGCGCATATGCAATGGGGTGTGGTTGCCCTCGGTGAAGGTGATATCAGCGGGGAAACCTCCCTTGTAAAGACCATCCTCTACCTTGTCGGCCTCGATATAGAGCAGGCCCTTCTTGTCCTGAAGTACGGTGCAGGTCTTGTCGTTGACCTTTACCTTGTCGCCCACCGAGAGGGTGCACAACGATGCATCCAAACCTTTCAGTGCGGCAATCTCCTCCGCCTCGACAAATAGCTTGATCGGCTTCGGAGCCTTTTGTGCCTCTGCTGCAAAGATTGAGAGCAGAAGAGCAACAATGATTAGTGAAGTTCTTTTCATGGTTTTATTAGGTTATAGGTTGTCTGATTGTCTATGCTTGCTCCTGCAGGAACTCCTTCGCACCTCGGCATAGTGCAAGCAAGCTTGCCCTCTGCTCTCGGTTTGTCGTCGGTTCTGCATTTTGCATTTTACATCTCTTATCTTTCCTCTCTCATCTCCACTCCTATGAGCGACCTGTCGCAGATGACTATCGGCGAGTCGTAGTAAGGGGTGTTCTTGAATTTGAAATTCTTGCCGAGTTTGCAGTGCGGTAATTCGTAGACTACGCCAGTAAGGATGTCAACGCATACAGGCTCGTTGCAGTTGAAATTCTCGATAACAATCTCGGCACAATTCTCGCATTCGCAGTAGATCGGCACTTCACCTCCTCGCCATACAACAAGCGACTGTAAGGCGGTTTCGTTCTCCTCGAATAGATAGTATAACGGTTTGGAGTTGGCGTTGTAGATTGGAGCCGACACCTTGATGCCCGACTTGTCGCATACCTTATCGAGATTATCAAATACCGAGACAAAATTACGAATTGCGTGGTATGCAATCTTTGGTCGTGATACTTTGTTGCTCGCTCGGGTTGCGAGAATGCCTTTCAGGTTTTTAATCTTTATCTCATCCTTCGTTCCGTAATTCATATCGGCAATCGAAAAGATGCTGGTACGCACGCCATTTCCGTGGTCGTTCATCATTTTGCGGATATCCCACTTTGCCTGTGTCTGCTCGGTCCAAGAGTACTCTGCCAATGCACCACCCATATAACCGGCGGAAGGAGCGCCACTCTCGCCCTGCCATATCGCAATGTCGAGGTCGCAACGCTCGATTACGTTACGCAGTGCAACGCCATCAATAAAGTAGGTGTCCTCTGGCACATAGTGGTATCCGTGATATGTTATCCAATCAATCAGATGCTCCTCGTTGTTCGCCTTCAACTTCGCTGCCAAGTCGGAGATAATAGCCTCCGCATAGACTTCGTAGCGAGGTACTGCCAAACCAAATGCAGCAATCTTTGCATCGGGGTCTACCGATTTTATCACTCGTGCCGTAGCGATTGTCAAATCGACAATGCTCTTTGGATCGGCGTTGTTGTAACGCACGGTGTTGTCCGGCTCATTCCAAATCTCCCACTGATGCACCTTGCCTTTGTATCGCTCTACGGAAGCCTTTGTCCAGCGCAACCAGGCATCTATGGCGACTTTCGATGTCGGCCAACCGCCATTTAAGAAGATAGTTCCACCACCTGGGTAGATGGGGTTGCCATACGAGAGTTCAACCCAAGGCTCCAATCCTCGTGATACGGCGTCGTCGATAATCGTGTCGAGCCAAGCAAAGTCGTAGACACCCTTCGCCTTTTCAGTCTTTGCCCATCCTGCCTGCAAGCGGATATAGCGCATTCCAAGAGGCTCGAGATACTCCTTATATTTTTGATAATCGGCGTAATCTCTATCGAGCGTTTCGCAACCAATGGCGAGGTCGTTTTGTACCTCCGAGAGGGTTTTCTGGCGCAGAGTTCCAATCTGTTGAGGGGATCTCTCTGCGCAACTCGCAAATATAGCCAATGCCAATAGGCATAAATAGACTCTTTTCATACTATTTGTGACAGTTTTGTTGCAACGACTCCTCTGTTACCACTACCTTTATGGCTTGCGGTACAACCGATATTGTTACAGGTGTTTCGCCCTGCAACTCGCCATCCGTTTCGATAGGGATGTTCGGAGCCGAGGTTATCTTGACGGTCTTGCCTTGTGCATGCTGAACATGTCCGATAGAGTAGATCTTGCCATTGAAGAGTCGTGCTGCACGGAATACCACATGCCACCAATGGACAGGTCGAATGATTGTCAAATCGAGCAATCCGTCGTTCGCCACTGCACGGGGCAGCTGCTGAATACCTCCGCCATTGTAGCGGCACACGCCCACTGCCAACGAGAAGAGCAATTTGTTGTATATGACCTTGCCATCGACCTCGATAGTTGCTCCTGCGGGCTTTGCCGAGAAGTAACCACGCAGAAGGCTGACGATGTAGAGCCATTTACCCTTCCAACCCTTCAGTTTGAGGTGGTTGAATATCTGGATGACATAGGCATCGAAGCCTAGGCCCGCCACATTTGCCATATAGCGGGTATGCTCCACCTTCGACTCGGTGTAGGTCACCTTGCCGACATCCTGCAGGAAGGAGTGGCCCTCCTTTATTGCACGAATTGCAGCGGTGTAGTTGCGTGGGATGCCGAATGTGCGTACCCAATCGTTACCCGTGCCTACGGCAATCACTGCCACCAAAATCTCCTTCGGCTGGCACTGCTTCTGGATGAAGAGTCCGTTTACCACCTCGTTCAAGGTGCCGTCACCTCCCACAACTATAATTTTGCGGTAGCCACGATTTGCCGCCTCGACGGTCAGCTCGGTAGCGTGGTGGCGATGCTCGGTGAATGCAGGGTCGTGCTCTATCCCGTTCTCTCGCAAGAGGTGGGAGATTTGTGGAAAATCTCCCAATCCCTTACCTCCGCCCGAAACGGGGTTTACTATTATAAACCAACGGTTCGTCATAATTCAAAATTATCTCTCAACTCTCAACTCTCAGCTATTTTGCTGGTGCGTTCTTCAATGTGTGGAGCAAGAATTCGTAAAACTTCGCTACCGATGCAATCTCCACCTTCTCATCAGGCGAGTGTGGGTAGCAGATGGTCGGACCGAACGAAATCATATCGAGATTAGGATATACACCGCCGATAATGCCGCACTCCAAACCTGCGTGGATGGCGGTTACGGCAGGTTTCTTGCCATATAACGCCTCGTACGATGCCAACATAGCCTTCAAAATTGGCGACTCCATATTTGGCTTCCAACCGTCGTACGAACCCGACAACTCAACCTCGGCGCCAATGAGCTCGAATACACCCTTGATAGCCTCGCCGAGAGCCACCTTTTCACTCGAAACCGACGAGCGGAGCAGGCACTGCATCTTCACGCTCTTACCATCCGAAACCACACGGGCAAGGTTGGTCGAGGTCTGTACCAAGCCCTCCATCTCGACCGACATCTTCACTACGCCGTTAGGTGCGCCAACCACAGCCTTTGCGAGGTTCTTAGCCACTGCGGCAGGGATAATCTCGGTAGGGTAGACAACCTCCTCTACGAGCACTACGATCGAATCCTCGATATTCTCGAACTCCGACTGCAAGGTCTTTTCGTAGGCCTTAGCCTCGGCCTTGAATGCCTCCACATCCTTAACGAGGAGCACCGCCTGAGCCTCACGAGGGATAGCATTGCGCAAGCCACCTCCGTCAATCGACGAGAGCAACCACTCCTGCTCGGTGTGGAGCAATAAACGGCACAACAAGCGGTTGGCATTGCCACGCTGGAAGCCGATCTGAATACCCGAGTGGCCACCCTTCAAGCCCTTAACCTCGAGCTTTACTGCGCTCCAACCCTGAGGTGCAACCTCTGCGGTGTAAGGGAGGGTGATGTTTGCATCGGTACCTCCTGCACAACCAACATACAACTCACCTTCGGTCTCCGAGTCGAGGTTTAACAAGATGTCGCCCTTGAGCAAGCCGCCCTTCAAACCGAAAGCACCATCCATACCGGTCTCCTCGGTTGCGGTGAAGAGGCCCTCGATAGCTCCGTGCTCCAATGTGTTATCCTCCAAAATTGCGAGGATGCACGCTGCACCAATGCCGTTGTCGGCACCGAGAGTAGTACCGTTGGCAGTTACCCACTCGCCGTCGATATATGCCTCGATAGGGTCGTTCTCGAAGTCGAAAACCTTATCGTTATTCTTTTGTGGCACCATATCGAGGTGCGCCTGGATGACGATACCCTTTCTATCCTCGTAGCCTGGTGTTGCAGGCTTTGCGATATATACATTGCAAGCCTCGTCTACCGAGTACTCGAGGTTGTGAGCCTTAGCAAACTCAACGACATACTCTCTAATCTTCTCCTCGTGGTGCGATGGGTGGGGGATCTGGCAGATTGCCTTAAAGTGTTTCCAAACCAATTCAGGTTTAAGTTGTTCCAAATTGTAGTTCATAGTATTTTATTTTTAGTTGTTAGTTCTTTATTTTTCACAAAGGTTGTTAAGGGTAATTAAGGGGTGTTAAGGGTTGTTAATGTTTTTTTACTTTCTGCGCTCCCTTAATAGCCCTTAATAGCCTTTAATAACCCTTAGTATCGTTGCGCCTTGACCACTTTCGGAGTTTTGCAAATAACAGGTAAAAAATCGCTAATTGCCTAATTTTGTAAAAAATAACGAAAAAATTTTGCTCGGTTGGCAAATTAAATGTATATTTG
>JAGBRY010000084.1 GCA_017632115.1 Alistipes sp.
ACGGCAAAGTATTCAGCGAGTCGTTCGCCTCTCCGGAGGATTTGACCGACCAGCAGTTGGAGTTTATAGTAAAGGATAAGGTGCGCCACATCCTTATCACGAAGGTGCAGAGTCCATATATAGCTGCCGAGTGGAACAACAAAGTGCAGGCGTTGTGCGAGAGCCTTGACCACGGAATTCCGGCAAACAACTCGTCGGACCCTCGCCACGGACTTATCTCAGACGATGAATTCAATGCCGGCAGCGGCGGTAAAATTTCGGTTTGGCCGGGTCTGCTCGGCATGGCAGCAACCTTCGACCCTGCCGTAGCATTGCGCTTTGGAGAGGTAGCCTCAACCGAGTATCGAAACCTCGGTATGGCGACCGCACTCTCGCCACAGATTGACCTTGCAACCGAACCTCGCTGGCGACGAGCAATAGCTACATTTGGCGAGGGCTCGAAGTTGGCTACCGATATCGCTCGTGCCTACTCCGATGGTTTCCAGACCTCGAAGGGCGACGATGCTCGTGAGGGAGCTTGGGGTACAAATAGCGTAAATGCCATGGTTAAGCACTGGCCCGGTGGCGGTACAGGCGAGGCTGGTCGTGATGCCCACTTTGCATTTGGCAAGTATGCCGTATATCCGGGTAATAACTTTGAGGAGCATCTGCTTCCATTCACCGAGGGAGCTTTCAAACTCGCAGGTGGCACCGAGCAGGCCTCGGCCGTGATGCCTTACTACACCATTTCGTATGGTCAGGACCCTTCGGGCAAGAATATAGCAAACGGGTATAGCGACTACATTATCAAGGATCTTCTTCGCACAAAATACAACTACAAGGGTGTAATCTGCACCGATTGGGGCATTGTGAACGAGTACGAAACCTTGCACACCAACAATGGTAAGCCGTGGGGCTTGGAGGGTATGCCTGCAGCGGAGCGCTATCTCACCGTTTTGATGGTTGGCGTAGATCAGTTTGGTGGTGTGAATACCACAAAGCATATCATCGAGGCTTACGAGCTCGGCAAGCAGAAGTATGGCGAGAAGGCAATCCGCACCCGCTTCGAGGAGTCGGCTGCTCGCCTCTTGATGAATATCTTCCGTACAGGACTTTTCGAGAATGCCTATCTCGAGCCTACGAAGAGCCAGGCGGTTGTCGGCAACAAAGAGTTTATGGCAGAGGGCTTTGCAGCACAGCTCAAGTCGGTGGTTATGTTGAAGAACCACGCCAACACACTCCCATTGCAGGGCCGATTGAAGGTCTATGTTCCGAAGCGCACCTATAACGGCATTTACAGTCAATGGAGCGACCGCATAAAGGGTGAGCCATACGAGAGCTACGGCATTTCGCTCAACCTTGTGCGCAAATACTTCGACATTGTCGAAAACCCTGCCGAAGCAGATGCGGCGTTGGTATTCATTCAGGGCCCGACCGTAGACAGAGGTCACCACAAGTCGGATATTGCAAAGGGAGGTAATGGCTACACCCCTATCTCGTTGCAGTATGGCGACTACACTGCCAAGTATGCACGCAAGCAGAGTCTTGCCGGTGGAGACCCAAAGGAGGACTTTACAAATCGCTCCTACTACGGCAAGACGGTAGTAACCCACAACAAGGTGGAGATGACAACCGTACTCGAGACTCGCAAGGCGATGGGTAGCAAGCCTGTAATCGTGGCGGTGGTGGCCGAGCGACCAATGTGCTTCCATGAGATTGAGAAGGCTGCAGATGCCATTCTCATCGGCTTCGAGGTACAAAACCAGGCCTTTATGGAGATTATCGCAGGTAAGGCCGAGCCACAGGGTCTGCTCCCTATGCAGATGCCTAAGGATATGCGCACCGTGGAGGAGCAGAAGGAGGATTTACCATTCGATATGAAGTGCTACAAAGATGCTGACGGCAATGTTTACGACTATGCTTATGGCTTGAATTGGAGTGGAGTAATTAAGGATTGGCGCACCGAGAAGTATGCACCAAAGAGAGATAAAAACGACAAATAAAATAATCGGAGTATGAGAAAAGAGATTAAAATTGGCATTTACGCAGTTGTTATACTGCTTTGTGCTTGGGCCGGAATTCGTTTCTTGAGCGGATTGGATGTACTTGGTCGCAGTCGTAACTACACTGCACACTACGAGTCGGTAAATGGCTTGCAGGATGCTGCGGCGGTAGTTATCAGCGGTGTAAAGGTTGGTCAGGTAACCGGCGTAGAGGTAAATTTGGAGAAGGGCGGCGTGGATGTTGTTCTCTCGATAAGCAGCGACTTCGATATCCCGACCGACTCGAAGGCGATGATGTTCAGCGCAGGTTTGATGGGCGGTAAGTCTATCGAGATCAAGATGGGCGAGTCAAAAGAGTACTTAAAGAGTGGCGATGCTATCGAAACGGGTGTTACACTCGACATGTTCGACACCTTGGCAAACGAGCTGGGCGACATTAAGGAGCGTGTAGCAACCCTCCTCGACAACCTCAACCAGACAATCAGCGGTGTGGACAGCCTTATCGATGACAACTCTAAGAACTTGACAAAGACCATTGCAAGCCTCAACGCAGTGATGGCCGATTTGAAAAAGTCGAACATCATCGGCAACATCGACGGTTTCTGCGCTACACTCAACGAGAATGGTGCAAAGTTGGATAGCATTATTACCGATATCAACTCGGTAACAAAGGCTTTGAACGAGCAGGAGAGTGGCAAGAAATTGGCCGAGGCTATCAACGAGGTTAACACCCTCTTGGCTAAGGTTAACAGCGGTAGCGGCTCGATCGGCAACCTCGTTTCGGACGAGAAGCTGTACAAGGAGTTGGCTCAAGCATCGCAGAATCTCTCGCTCCTTTTGGCCGACTTGAAGGAGAATCCTAAGCGTTACATAAATGTAACCGTATTCGGCAAGAAGAGTTACGAGGAGAAGCAGGCTGACAAGGCTGCAAAGGCTGCCGACAAGGCAAAGAAACAGGCAGAAAAGAACCAATAAACATAGTAAGCGGTGGTAACTCCTAAGAGTGTTATATATCCCTCGAACTTCGAGGAGAAGATAGGTTTCAACACCATTCGAGAGCAGTGTGTTGCATTGTGTACGATGCAGCATGCCCGTGATTTGCTTTCCGAAGAGGGTTTTACCGCCAACGAAAACGAGATCAAACATCGCCACGCTCTCACCGAGGAGATGCGCCAGATACTTCTCTCGGAGCGAGAGGCTCCAACCGAGGAGTTTTACGATATTGCCGAGATTGTCGAGAAGGCAAAGGTCGAGGGTACATTCTTGGAGGTTGCCGAAGTTGTGCAGTTGGGCAAGGCGCTGATCTCGGCGGGCGACTTTGTTCAGTTCCTCCACAAGAGTGACTCGGAGCGATATCCTGCTCTCACCTCGCTCGCAAAGCCGGTAAGAGCTTTGTGGAATATCGTGGCCGATATCCGTCGCATTGTCGACGATAAGGGCATGGTGCGAGATGGTGCATCGGAGGAGTTGCGCCAAATCAGAGCCCAGATTCGTCGCCACGAAGGCCAGGTATCGAAGCGATTGCAGGCAATTTTGCAGTCGGCAAAGTCGAGTGGTATTGTAGATAGCGACGCTTCGATTTCGATTCGTGAGGGCCGTGCCGTAATCCCTGTTACGGCGGCAAACAAGCGTAAGCTCAACGGCTTTATTCACGATGAGTCGGCCACAGGAAAGACCTTCTATGTCGAACCGGCCGAGGTGGTAGAGTTGAACAACATGCTTCGTGAATTGGAGTATGAGGAGCGTCGAGAGATTGTTCGCATACTGAC
The DNA here is from genome assembly GCA_017632115.1 of Alistipes sp. Lineage (GTDB taxonomy): Bacteria > Bacteroidota > Bacteroidia > Bacteroidales > Rikenellaceae > Alistipes. Next base: position 3,752 of record JAGBRY010000084.1, read on the forward strand.
CGCCTTCACCGATGTTGTGCGCCTCGACATAGAGGATGTTGAGCGCACCGAAGCCTTTATGGCGGTAGCAGATATGGTACGAGCTAAAGCTCGTTGGGCCCTCGAGAACGGAGCCGGCAAGCCTATTATCTCGGAGGAGAACCGTTTGGTGTTCCGCACGGCCAAGCACCCGTTGTTGGCACAGTCGCTCAAACGCCACAAACGCACAATTATTCCGCTCGATGTGGAGCTCGATAGCGAGCGCCGCATAATGGTTATTTCTGGACCAAATGCGGGTGGTAAGTCGGTTTGTCTGAAGACAATAGGTCTGTTGCAGTATATGTTCCAATGTGGTTATCCGATTACCGCATCGGAGATGAGCGAGCTGCCTATATTCAACAAAATTTATATAAATATCGGAGATGAGCAATCCATCGACAATGACCTTTCAACCTACTCGTCACACCTTCTTAACATGAAGGCGATGGTGGCAGGAGCCGATAAGCGCACGATGGTGCTGATCGACGAGTTTGGCTCGGGAACAGAGCCTGTAATCGGCTCGGCTATAGCCGAAGCGATACTCGAAAAGTTGGTAGCGAGTGGTTGCTATGGCGTTATCACCACCCACTACTCCAATATAAAGTATTACGCCTCGAATAACGATGGGGTGATAAATGGTGCGATGATGTTCGATGTGCAGAACATCCGCCCACTATTCCGCCTTGAGTGCGGAAAACCGGGTAGTTCGTTTGCAATCGAAATTGCACGCAAAATCGGACTTCCGGAGGATATAATCGCCTCGGCAAAGGAGAAGGCGGGCTCGGAACATATCGACTTGGAGAAGCAGCTGCGTGAGGTGGCTCGAGATAAGCACTATTGGGCCCAAAAGCGTGAGCGCATCCGCCAGACCGATCGCAAGGTCGAGGAGATGGAGCAGGCGTTGAGCGAAAAACTCTCCAACATCCGAGAGGAACGCAATCGCATCATCCACGAGGCAAAGGCACAAGCAAAGGAGTTGGTAGCAGAGGCTAACCGCCAAATCGAAAATACGATTAAGGGTATCCGTGAGGCGCAAGCCGAGAAGGAGCAGACCAAGTTGTTGCGCAAGGAGTTCGAGGAGTTCCGAGAGGAGATTGAGGCGGATAACTCCGAGGCTAACGAGCGTATCGAGCGAGAGATGGAGCGACTTCGTCGCCGTCAGCAACGCCGAGAGGAGCGCAAAAATAACCCTACCGAGCCAAAAGTCGAGCAACCTCAACAACCCGTAAAGAAGAGCTTGCCGTTGGAGGTAGGTGCGAAGGTGCGCATGTTCGGTCAGAATGGCGTGGGCATCGTCAAGGAGGTGCGTGGCAAGAGGGCACAGGTGGCCTTTGGAGCAATTCTTACAACGGTCGAAACTGCACGATTGGAGGTTATCTCCTCCTCGGAGTACAAGCGAATGACTCGCCCCGAGACCCCTCGTACAGTAATTTCTGCCGATATTTCGCAACGCCGATTGAACTTCCGCTCACAGATAGATATTCGTGGTGAGCGAGTTGTCGAGGCATTGGAAAAGGTGCAGACCCTGGTCGACGATGCGTTGATGGTAGGTGTAAGCAGTGTAACCATTTTGCACGGTAAGGGCACCGGAGCATTGAAGGAGGAGGTACGCCGATACCTTCGCTCGCTGCCACAGGTGGCAAGTGCAACCGACGACCACCCTGACCGTGGTGGCTCGGGTATAACAATAGTAACATTTAAGGAGTAAGATATGAGATATCGCCTTTCCGACATAGCAAACATTGTGGGAGGTAGCTTTATGGGATGCGACCTGGAGGTGACAGCCGTTGCCACCGATAGCCGCTCGTACGCCATCACCCCCGACACACTCTTTGTGGCAATGCAAGGCGTTAACCACGATGCTCACGACCATATCTTGGAGGTCGAGGAGCGTGGTGTCAGGGCCTTTTTGGTGGAGCGAGAGGTCGCTCTATCGAATGATTGCGGAGCGGTTGTAGTGGATAACTCGCTTGCGGCACTGCAGGCATTGGCGACACACAATCGCCGAGAGTTCAACGGCAATGTCGTAGCCATCACCGGCTCGAACGGCAAGACAACTGTCAAGGAGTGGATTGCTCAGTGCACACCGAACAATGTGAAGATCTTCCGCTCACCACGCAGCTACAACTCGCAGTTGGGTGTAGCCTTGTCGCTTTTGATGTTGGACAACTCCTATGATATGGCAATTATTGAGGCAGGCATCTCTCAGAAGGGCGAGATGGAGCGACTTCGCAAGATGATTGAGCCAGATATGGTAATTTTCACCTCGATTGGCGATGCCCACGCACAGGGTTTTGCCTCGCTGGAAGAGAAGATATCAGAAAAGTTGCTCTTGGCACAAAATGCTTCGAACATCATATACCACTCGGCATATTCGGAGCTGGCAAAGGCAATATCGACAAAATATAACGGCAAAAACTTAGTTGATGCAGCCTGTGCAAAAAGTTTGCATAGGGGCAATGATGCGTCGCAGCGTAACGCCGAGCTCGTTGCAGCGTTCTTTGCCGAGATGGGATTTGCTGAGCCCGACTTCTCGCAGCTGCAACCCGTAGCTATGCGTTTGGAGGTTAAGCAGGGTATCGGCAACTCGGTGATTATCGACGACTCGTATAGCGCCGATTTGCACTCACTTTCGATTGCACTCGACAACCTTCGTTCGGTGGCCGCATACCGCAAGACTATGCTTATCCTCTCAGATATTCTGCAGAGCGGAAATGTATACGAAGAGGTGGCCCGCATGGTAAAGGAGGCGGGTATCGACCACTTTGTCGGAATTGGCGAGCAGTTGGCAGAACATCGCTCACTCTTTGCACCGAACAGCACCTTCTTCGCATCGGTCGAGGAGGCTTTGGCTAATATATCGAAACTCGATATCACCGACCACGCAATACTTATTAAGGGTAACCGAGCAAGCCGCTTGGAGCGTATTTCGCACCGCTTGGAGCAACATAGCCACACCACCGTCTTGGAGGTCGATTTGCAGGCTATGGCCCGCAACATTAACTACTTCCGTTCGAAGATTGGCTCTTCGACCCGCCTTATTGCAATGGTCAAGGCATCGAGCTACGGTGCCGGCGAAACCGAGGTTGCACAGATGTTGCAGAAGCAGGGCATGGCCTATCTTGCAGTAGCCTTTGCCGACGAGGGAGTAGCACTGCGAGAGGGAGGTATCACAATGCCGATTGTGGTGTTGAATGCCGACGATGCAAGTTTCGACACTATGATTACCCACTCACTCGAGCCCGAGATATATTCGTTCCACTCACTCGCTTCGTTTGTGCAGGCTGTGGAGCGTGCCGGCGAAAGGAGCTATCCAATACACATCAAGATAGACAGCGGAATGCACCGTCTTGGTTTTGGCGAAGAGGATGTTCCGCAACTTAATAATGAGTTGGCTCGTGCATCGCAGAGTGTGCGTGTAGCCTCGATATTCACCCACCTCTGCGTGGCTGACGATACTACTCAAGACGACTTCTCGAAGGAGCAGATTGCAAAATTCGACCGTGTAAGCAGTGCTATTATGGCATCGTTGCCTTATTGCCCACTGCGCCACGCCGCCGCTTCGGAGGCGATGTTACGATTCGAGGAGGCTCGCTTCGACATGTGTCGCCTGGGCATCGGCCTCTACGGATTTTCGACCACTGCTGGCGATAAGTTGGAGCCGGTTTCGACTCTCCGTACACGCATAGTACAGATTCGTACCCTCCACGAAGGCGATACAATAGGTTATGGTCGCAATGGCAAAGTTACAAAGGAGAGCCGCATCGCCACCATCCCTGTGGGCTATGCCGACGGATTAAATCGCCACCTCGGAAACGGAGCATGGGAGATGATTGTCGGAGGCAAGCGAGCAAAGACCATTGGCAACATCTGCATGGATAGTTGCATGATCGACATTACCGATATAGAGGGTGTCGAGGAGGGCGACACTGTCGAGATCTTCTCGGCAGAGAGGGGTAACACCGCCGCCGATATGGCCTCTGTGCTCGGCACAATACCTTATGAGATTTTGACCTCGGTGGCAAAGCGAGTAAAACGAGTTTATATAAACGAATAGTATGACAGGAACGCTCTACCTTATACCTTGTCCTATTTCGGAGGATACCCTACCCTACGATGTTACACCCAACGGCAACCGTGAGGTGATAACCTCGTTGGACTACTTTATAGTTGAAAATCTCCGTTCGGCTCGCCGCTTCCTGTCGAAGGCGGGATTGTCGGGCCATATTGACGAGTTGGAGTTCGACGAGTTGAGCGAACACACCACCTCACCTCGAGAGATTGAGCGTATGGTTGCAAAGATCAAGGACGGTCGCTCGGCCGGAGTGATTTCGGAGGCGGGAGTTCCCGCAGTCGCAGACCCGGGACAACTCGTTGTCGAGGCGTGCCACAAGGCCGGCATCAGAGTGGTGCCATTGGTCGGTCCTTCGTCGATTATTATGGCAGTTATGGCCTCGGGATTGAGTGGTCAGTCATTCGCATTCAACGGCTATCTTCCGGTGAAGGAGCCGGAGCGCACTCGTGCCATAAAGCGATTGGAGAGCCGAGCTACGGGCGAACATCAGTCGCAGCTCTTTATTGAGGCGCCCTATCGCAACACAAAGTTGGCCGAGCAGATTATCTCCTCGTGTGGAGTGCAGACCAAACTCTGCATCGCTTGCGATATAACCTCGAAAAACGAGTATATCCGTACTGCCACCATTAGCGAATGGCGCAAAATCGGAGTACCCGATATAAATAAGCGTCCTACGATATTTATAATCGGCGAGTAGCATTTTATTTGGAACACAAAATTAACCTTTTAAATAAATTGGTGTCTATAATAATAGACAAACAATAGTACTATGGAGCAGAAGAGACCACTAATTATTGCTGGACCTTGCAGCGCCGAGAGCGAAGAGCAGATTCTCGTTACTGCTAAAGCCCTTGCAGCAACAGGCAAAGTCGATATTTTCCGTGCAGGAGTATGGAAGCCACGCACCAAACCAAACACCTTCGAGGGTATGGGCGAAAAGGCATTGCCATGGCTTGTGGAGGCTCGCAAGCAGACAGGCCTTCCGCTTGCCATTGAGGTGGCCAACACCTCCCATGTGGAGAGTGCAATGAAGTACGATGTCGACATCTTTTGGATTGGAGCACGCACAACTTCCAATCCATTCTCTATGCAGGAGGTTGCCGAGGCGTTGCGTGGTACCGAAAAGATGGTCTATGTGAAGAACCCAATGAGTGGTGATGTAGAGTTGTGGTGTGGTGGCGTAGAGCGACTCCTCGCTTGCGGCGTGAAGAATATCGGCCTTATCCACCGAGGCTTCTCGGGCTATGGTACAGGCGACTTGCGCAATGCTCCGATGTGGCACCTTGCGCTCGAAATGCGTCGTCGCATGCCCGAATTGCCGATAATTTGCGACCCTTCGCATATCTGTGGTAGCAGAGCCTATATCAAGGATATCTCGCAGCAGGCGGCTGACCTCAACTATGATGGCTTTATGATTGAGAGCCACATCAACCCCGATGTGGCATTGAGCGACGCCAAGCAGCAACTTACACCCGAGGCTCTTGCCTCACTTCTCGACACAATCAAGTGGCGTGCAGGAGAGTCGGCTTCGCAAACTTTCCAGACTATGTTGATGTCGTTGCGTGACCAAATAGACTCGCTCGATGGCGAGATCTTGCAGCTCTTGGCCGAGCGTATGAGCGTGGCCGAAAAGATAGGTCGTATCAAGCGTGATAACGATGTCCGCATCTTGCAGTCGTTGCGCTGGGAGAGTATTGCCGAACGCACAATGGCCCGCAGTGCATCGCTCGGACTAAGTATTGAGTTCCTGCAAACACTGCTCGATGCAATCCATGTCGAGAGTATCAACCACCAAAACAAGGTGATGAAGGAGTAAGCAAAAAAGCAGAGAGTTTTCTCTGCTTTTTTGCTAATTCAAAATTCAGAATGCAAAATTAAGGATTTCACATACTACTCCATTTCTTGTCAGAAGTGTAGAAAGTGATTTTAAGGAGATAGTTGCAACGCTATCAAAGAAAAATGAGATGGGCGCATACACGAGGTATGTAACCATCTCATTTTTTGAAGATAAGGAAGCAAATGCTCCTTAAAATTACTTTCCTATCCGCAAAAGAAAAATCATTTTGAGCGAGGAAATTTTGTGCCAAACAAAAAAGCGAGTCCGCAGCATAGTAGACCTATGTGAGGAACTCGCTTATTGAAGAGCGGTGCAAAATTTACCGCTCAAAATGATTTTTACTTGCGGATAGCTGCTACTCCTGGAAGCTCCTTACCCTCGATATACTCGAGAAGTGCACCACCACCGGTAGATACATACGATACCTTGTCAGCAAGACCGAACTTGTTGATACAAGCTACAGAGTCACCACCACCGATGAGCGAGTATGCGCCATTGGTCTGAGTAGCCTCAGCGATAGCCTCAGCTACAGCACGAGAACCTGTAGAGAACTTGTTGATCTCGAATACACCTACAGGACCATTCCAGAGGATAGTCTTGCACTTGAGAATCTCCTCACGGAAGAGCTTCTTACCCTCCTCAGAGATGTCGACACCCTCCCACTCTGCTGGGATATCCTTAACAGGAGCAGTCTGAGTATTTGCCTCCTCGCTGAAGTCGTCGCAAACGAGAGCATCTGGCGACATTACAAACTCTACGCCACGAGCCTTAGCCTTAGCAAGGATGTCGAGAGCTACAGGGAACATATCTGGCTCGCAAATCGACTTACCTACATTGCCACCGAGAGCACCTGCGAAGGTGTAGGTCATACCACCACCGATGATGATCTTGTCAACCTTCTCCATCAAAGTCTCGATGATAGTGATCTTGGTCGAAACCTTCGAACCACCAACGATAGCTACGAATGGACGCTGTGGGTTCTGCATCATACCGTCGATAGCCTTCAACTCGTTCTCCATTACATAGCCGAACATCTTGTCCTGTGGGAAGTACTCAGCGATGAGAGCGGTCGACGAGTGAGCACGGTGAGCAGTACCGA
>JAGBRY010000085.1 GCA_017632115.1 Alistipes sp.
CCGACAAGCATCAATGATGGGTTAAACACAAAGATGAACAAAGAGAACCAATAATAACGCTCTGGAACATATTGTTTAATAAATCTATAAAAAACAAAGCATTCCAACGCTGTTAAGCAAACGACCATTGTTTGAAAGCCAAATGGCCTAAACATTCTGCATAGTATTTGCCAACCTATTTCGACATGATCGTCCTCATCTATTATAAAATTATGAAATGCATTTATATCTTCGAAGATATCCTTATACGGCATATAGTCATTTCCGAAGTCATAGCGCACTGCGAGAAATGCAAATATAATTAACCAAGCGGTTTCTAATCCATATCGATATCGATGCCTCGGTAACGACGCAAAGAACATTGACAATAGGCCAATGAACAGTACTATATATTTCAGATGTATTTCCATTATTAAAGACTCTTTCTAATCCCTCTTTTTAAACATTAAATATACCAGACCCAATAGCGACAGCATCGCAAACGAGAGAACCTGTCCCCACGCTGCACCATAGAAGCCGTAGTGCTCTATCAGCAGATAGAAGCATATAACAGAGAACACCGATCCGACGATTCTTATCAGCAACTCTCCCTTCACATATCCATATCCGACGATGAGGCGCACAACCGTATAGTAGAACGCCATCGTTATGTTGTGCAGTGCAAATATGCGGGCATATGGGGTCGAATCGACATATCTTCCGGCAGTCAAAATATCTATCAAATAGGGAGCAAGAACCACAAATGCCAAATTCGCAACAACGATAATCGCATTCGTTGAGCCTATTATGAGATAGAGTTTCTTTTTGTTATTCTCCGATATCGACTGGAAAATATCGGGCTCGAAGGTGTTGGATATGGTAGTGTGGAATATCTGCATATAGGCGGCTATTGCAAAGCCGACATTGTAGATACCCAACTCATGGGTTTCTCCCAATCTCTCCAAAAACAACCTATCCACGCCTGTCAGGCAGTACCAAAACAGAGCCGATATGGTCAATGGAAGACCAAATTTAAATGCCGATACAAGTATCTGCTTATCTATTCTCCAACGCACCAACGAGTGACGGAATGCATAGATCGCAAATATGACAGTAGCGACCAATGTTGCGTACAACTTACCTAGTGCTCCTGTCTTGTAATATACCACCAACAAAAGCACCAGAGTATTAGTTACAATACACTGCAAAACCGAGAACCAGGCGTAGGTCTTGGCCTCTCTGGTAATTCGCAGTTTCGCAAGATAGAAATTGACATTGTTGGATATGTAGAGTTGCACAAAGGTCAATACGGCATAAGGGAAGAATGGGAAGCTATTGCCCGTAGTTCGATGGAAAATGTAGAACAAACCGGTAAAAACCAAGCACGATACCGCTCCCAATATATTCATCGAGAGGAGTATCGTATCGCCCAACGCATCACGCTTCGACTCCTCGGTGAAGTAGTACTGACGGGTATAATAGGTCAGAATACAACCGTGCAGTAATGGCATCAGTAGCAGGTTGAACGAGCCGTAATAACCCAGAATTGCATAATCCTCCGGCGAGAGATTCTTCGCCATCGTAGGATTCAGCAACAATCCTATAATGGCAACAATCATCGAAGAGGCGAAGTATAACCCCGCATTCTTCAAATAGCCTCGTAGCCTATCTATTGGCAATATGTCACTAATGCGCACCATTCACCACTGCATTATAAACCTCGGTCAACTCGGCAACAACCTTTGCCTTGTTGTGTCTTTTTTGGGCTAATGTTCTTGCCTTTGAGCTATATTTTTCAGCAACCTCACGATTGCTCATCTGGCGGATATGATAAATTAACGACGACATATCGTTACTCTGCACCAATACCCCCGAATCGTCATCCAGCATTGTAGGATTGCCTCCTACCGACTGCGCTACCACGGGTACACCCAACATCATAGCCTCGGCGATGGCGTTCGAGCTATTTTCGATATGCGACGGATGAACATAGAGGTCACACTCCAATAATCCTCGCACAAGTGTATCAGCATCGACATAGCCGAAAAATTTGATATTCACATCTTCCAGCACAACATCGTACTTGCGAGAGAAGTATTGCACCACCGACGACGATGCGGTCACGCCGTAAACATTCCACACAAAATCCACTCCCGACGATTTTAGTGTTTGTGCCGCTCTCAGCACCAAATCCATTCCCTTATACCAGGTATTGCTGATCGAGGAGTGAATAACCAGTTTGCCATCGTGGTGATAGTGCCACTCTTGCTCGAAGAACTCCTTACGCATCAACTCATCGCAATGGAAGTATCTCGCTTGTGGCGACAACTTGTGAGAATTAGTCTTATCCCACTCGGTTCGCCCAACAAAATTGGTGATATATGTTGCTATCTCCTTCTCGGAGTGTACTCTACTAAGAAAGGATTTGTAGTCGTATAGATTTCCTCGTTTGAGGAGATATCGGTCGATGAAATTATCCTGCAGAGCTAACTCCTCAACACTCATTCCATCGGGAAGATAGTGTTGAATAATCGAAGATGCCAACCCTTGAATATGGACAACCGACGGATACGAGATATATTTCAGAACCTTAGCGTAGAAATTCTCACATCCCCAAACATGCACCACATCTGGTTCAAACTCCTTTACTCGTTCTACCATCTTCGCCACTAACTGCTCCTCGTATTGCTCCTCGTTACGGAACCAACGATTCCAAAGTTTTTGGATATTATTCTCCAATGGTCGGCAGACAGGATAGTATGTCACTCGCCCTCTCTTTATAGGTGCCGTCTTGCCGGGATGGGTAAAGATGAGCGCCAACTCGATATCCTCACGGCTCTCCATCAAGGCAGATTCCATCGAGCTAATCCACCCTCCCGTTCCTTTGAGGCTATCCAATGTAAAATTTCCTCCGTTCGGAGCAATCCAGGCGACTCTCATACACTTCTTGTAGTTATGCTTTTGAGCAAGGTCCATCAGCAAACTCGACCTTTTGTTCATTCATCAACCCATTTAGCAGTTGCAACAATCGTTTTGCCGCATTTGCAGGTGACCAAACATTCAACATCGTTTCGTAGGCTCTGCGTGAAATTCTCTCTCGTTCTTGCTGATTGTCGATAAGGTATTTTACACTCTCGTACAACGAGTCAATACTCTCCGAGCGGAATATAGTACCGTTTTCACGATCCTTCACCAGGAACGGCACCGATCCAATTTTATCCGAGGCAACTACAGCGCAGCCATTGCTCATTGCCTCATTGAGAACTGCACCCCAGCCCTCATTTCTATCGCTTGTAAAGAGGAAAATGTCGTGCTTGCGCATCTCTTGCAATATCTCTGCATTCTGCACATTTCCTCTAAACTCAACTACATCCTCAACACCCAATTGTTTAGCCAACTGCTTTGTATTCTCAAGTTCTTCGCCCGAACCAAACATATCTATAACGAACGAATACCCCGAGTATTTCAGCCGTTTTGCCAAAATTACCGGCAACTCTGGATGTTTCCAAGCAATGAAACGTGCGCACCACATTATACGCACCGTCTCATCACGCTTCGCTACTAGGCTTTTCTCGATATCGAACTCCTCAACCTTGGTAAAATATCCCCACTTAAAACACTTGCCAGGATAGGCAAAGACCTTCGCAACATCGCTCGCTGTAAATGCACTTGCACAAAGCATATAGAGGTTATGCTTGCGATATTTTGTGTGGTGATTATAGTAGTACCACAACGCACGTGGAGATAGCAGGTGGTAATAGCCGTCCTTAAACCATCGCTCGTTATATCTGAGGGTCAATTTATTGAGTACCAAACGCTTCTCCACATATACTTCGGGTGCCGCACCAATAATCATCACATCTACCTCCTCTGCCAATCGCATAGCCTCAACCCTATTCTCTTCGAGGTATGCTTTAAGCAGATATGGTCGGTCCGAGTAGTCGGGATAGCCACTATTCTTAAAACTTCTAGGTATCTCTTCCGTTGCCACAAAGGTGTAGTCAGAGCCAAGAGCCTTGTAAAGCTCGTCGGCAACATGTACCTGGTGATGATTTATAAAGTTTGTAAAAAAGGCAACTCTCATTGCGATAATCTATTCGTACATTCTACGATACCACTCAAACTCCCGTTTATGATACTCGAATTCTCGTTTCCTATCCCACACCCTCGATACTCCCCTTTTAATGAACCTTGCAGGGGTACCTCCTATAAGCGAGTCTGGCTCCAAATCGGCAAAATCTCTATTCAACAACGAGTTCGACGCCAAAATTGTCCGACTCGGAAGAACCGATCCTGCCTGCACCGTACTGCGATTGCAGATCCACACATACGAGCCTATTCTGATTGGCTTTGATATTGGATTAAAGCCTGGTTCGTTCACATTCTCCACATAGTGGAAGTTCGAATCGAAAATCTGAGTTTCGTGCGCCACCCTAACCGTGCTGCCAATAAGCAGCTCATTGTGTACACGCACTCTGCATCGTGGCCCAAATACAACATCCTCTCCGAAGGTGCACACCCCTTTAATCTCTACAATGCATCCTCGTCTTACATCCAAAGTGCCATTGAGCCTCAATACTCCACCAACAATGTTCAAGTGTGTTTTTTCGCATTGGTACTCAAAATCCAGACTCGGATAGCCAACTAGAACTCTTCCGTTGTTAGCCCAAAACTGTTCTGTTAATTCCAACCTTCCGCCCTGCAAAATGGTCGCATAAGCTCCATTGTAAAAGAGCACGGGCAGGTGGCGAGCTTTGTCAAATGGGAAATTTCTAAAATTAAACCAAATTGTGTAAAGGACTCTCTTGTTTCGTAGGTCGGCCAATCTATTCCAGACCCTCCTTAAAAACATCTTCATCAAATAATGCTGTTTAACAACTGCATCTTCTCTTAGTCCTTCATGAATATATCTCGGGTATAGACTTTATCCTCTATTTCATCAAGCAAACTGTCGTAGCGATTAGCAATTACAACCTTTGCAATTTCTTTAAATCTCGCCAAATCGTTCACAACCTCACAGTCGTAGAACATTGAACCATCTTCTAATGTTGGCTCGTAGATTACAACCGTTGCACCTTTAGCCTTCAGGCGACGCATTATACCCTGGACTGCACTGTGGCGGAAATTATCCGAGTCGGTCTTCATCGCCAGGCGATATATACCAATGGTCTTTGCTCCCATATTCTGAGCCTTGCGCAGCACCTGCTCTGCAATGAAGTCCTTGCGGGTGCGGTTGCTCTCGACAATGGCTGTCATCATATTCTGGGGCACATCATCGTAGTTCGCCAGCAGCTGCTTTGTATCCTTTGGCAGGCAATAACCGCCATAGCCGAACGACGGATTATTGTAGTGCATTCCGATTCTCGGGTCGAGTCCTACACCCCTGATTATCGACTCTGTATCAAGTCCCTTAACCTCGGCATAGGTATCGAGCTCATTGAAGTAGCTCACTCGCAAGGCCAAGAAGGTATTGGCAAAGAGTTTTACCGCCTCAGCCTCGGTAAGACTCATATGAAGCACCTCAATATCCTCTTTCAGTGCACCTTGTTGCAACAACGCCGCAAAGGTCTGAGCTGCCTCATTCATATGGTTGCTCGCAACGGCCTTGAGTGCCTCGTTGAACGGTTCATTATCCTTGCTCAGCTTCGGATGACCGACAATGATACGGCTTGGATAGAGGTTGTCATACAGAGCTCTGCTCTCCCTCAAAAACTCCGGCGAGAAGAGCAAGCGGAATTTATGAGTGCAATCCAGACCCTGTTCCTTGAACCTATTTGCATACTTCACATAGAGCGAACGGCAATATCCTACAGGAATTGTACTCTTTATGACCATTGTCGCCTCGGGATTAACCTCCAATACAAGGTCTATAACCTCCTCGATATGATGTGTATCGAAAAAGTTCTTTTGCGGATCGTAGTTTGTAGGAGCTGCAATTACCACAAAGTCGGCATCGCTATATGCCGACCTTGCATCGAGCGTTGCTCGGAGATTAAGATCCTTTTCGGCGAGATACTTCTCGATATATTCATCCTGGATAGGCGAGATGCGATTATTTATCTTCTCGACCTTCTCGGCCACGACATCCACCGCCACAACCTCATTATGCTGCGAGAGGAGTGTCGCCATCGACATTCCCACATAACCCGTTCCTGCTACTGCAATCTTCATCTGTATGGGTTATTTAAAATCGACTACTTTCTGTATTGCCAACCAACCCTTATTCTTCTCGACATGAGTCTTGGCGCCAATGCGCTGCAGCAACTTATGCAGAGGCCAATTGTAGGTCATACTCATTCGCATCAGTTTGTAGAACACTGCCGTAAGCGACATTCCGACAATCGCAACCACATAGAACTGAGTGTCGATTGAAGCACCAAGTCGATACGACAAATACCAAGCAAGCACAACAATCAAATTCAGCAGCAGTTCAGAAATCGTTGTTCCGACATGCGAAAAGCCAAGTTCGATAAACAGGTGGTGAAGATGCGTCTTGTCGGGGCGGAATGGCGAGATGCCTCGTATAATACGCATCGACATAACTCGCAGAGTATCGAACACCGGTACACACATCACTGCAAGCGTAAACGGAATAAGGCCGACACCGCTATCAACAAACTTCTCGCAAGGTCCACCCGTCGAAATGGTTACCACAACATAGATAGACATGATAACACCCATCATCAACGAGCCTCCGTCACCAATAAACATCTTGGTCTTCTGGCCAAATACATTATGGAAGAAGAATGGCAACAATGCCCCTATCGACAAGCAACAGAGCAGCAACGGCAGATAGTAGCCAGCCTTCAAGAAGAGAAGGCCAAAGCCTACACTCGCCAAGATGCAGTAGCCCGAAGATAGGCCATCCACGCCATCCACAAGGTTAATCGCATTTATGATACCCACCACAGCTACCACTGTCAAAGGCACAGAGAGCCACATCGGAACAAGATTTGTATCCCACAGACCCTGAAAATCGTTCAACGACATGCCGGTCCAGAACATCACCATAAGGGCGGTCGCTATCTCTATAACAAAGCGCAACCACGGCGACAGACTCGACACATCGTCGGCAACACCCACACAGAGCATCACCGACATCGCCACAAATATCGGCAGCAACACCTGTATATTCAGGAAGATGCTGGCAACACACAATCCAGATATCAAGCCAAAGAATACAGCCACACCACCCATCACAGGCACCGGGTTTCGCTGCAACTTGCGAGCATCGGGATTATCCACGATATTGCGTTTCTTGGCAAATTTCACAACTTGAGGATGCACAAATACCACAACCAACAGAGCTGCAGCAAACGCCAATAACACCCCAAGCATAACGGACAATTCCATAAATGGTTTTATTAGGTTAATTTGATTTAGGTTCTATTTCGTTTCAAGGTATTGAACAAAGCGCACAATTATCAAGACAACTTTTTGCACAAAAGGTTAAAAACCTTATCTCCACTATCACCCTTCGACTTCGCTACCACCTTGTCGCTCACATATGCGCACAATCTCGGGGCTTTGATAGCAATATAACGCTTTGATTTATAGCGAGTTACCACCAAATACTTTGGCAAAACAACATCAACTTATCCCAGAATGGGTCAATATATGCCGCAAATGCCACATCTATAACAATGCAAATATAAACAAATTAGCCAAATATAACAAATTTAACAGACCCTTTTTTGGGGAAATTTCGAAGAAAAGCGATTTGCCGATTTTCAATAATTTGAATTTGCCTAAAAATACTGAAGAGCTGCACAAAAATTCACCAAAAGGGAGAATGCGAAATTCCGACCATCCATACCGAAATAGTCATTCGCAAATTATCACAAATAGAACATTTAACATCTTAACAAAAGACCGCTATTTGCCCAACTGCATCCACAGTCCACCCTCCCCTTTACACCTAAAACAACTTCAGTAACGCAGACAAAGCAGCACAGCCACCCACAGCAAGCGCACACATATCGACCAATCAAAAGGCAACAATCAGCCAACAGTCAGCCTCAACTAAACGACTAAGCCTCGCCATCGCCAACACCTAGCGCTCTCAAAGATGCGCAATTTACAACATTGTAGCTTACGGTAGCTATCTCCTCCGACTTTCGGTTGTTCATATAGATATACCCATTGAGATAGGTGGCAAAAACGAGCCACAACAGATAGGGCACAAACAACCAGGCCGCCACTGCTCGACGACTTGCAGCGTAGACGATATAGTC
>JAGBRY010000086.1 GCA_017632115.1 Alistipes sp.
CTCCTCCTTAGTCTGGTTGTAAAGGCCCGACTCATTCTCAAACGCTGCCCAATCGAAATTCTCGACTGCTACTTTTGTATTCTCCATACAATTAAATTTTGCGATACAATCGCTCGTTAAAAAGTTAATAATTAGTGAATTGCGTGCGTATATGCGTATGTGCGTACACACACGGACTGCAAAGGTAGAGAAAAAATTAAGAATTAAAAATTAAAAATTAAAAATTCTTTTGATTTTCAGCACAAAAAAGGTTGTCGAAGCCTTTGCCCCGACAACCTTTCATAGCTTTTGAGTTGTTTGCTTACTTGATGAAAATCTCGCCGTTAGTCGGTTTCATCTCGGTCGAAACAGGATGCAAAACCTCCTTCGAGATGGTCACTTTGTGCTTCAACGGAAGGGTCTGCGAGTCGAAGCCGAGCAAGAGCTCGTAGTCGCCCTTAGTGAGCTTCCAGGCGTTAGCCTTCTCATTGTAGGTCATCAAATCGGCCTTCTTGATAACAATCTCAACTACAGTCTTTTCGCCAGCCTGCAAAAGCGGAGTCTTCTTGTAGCCTCGCAACTCGATTGCAGGACGGTCAACCTCAGGTGCAAGCTCCGAAGAGTAGAGCTGGACAACCTGCTTTGCAGGGAACGAACCGATGTTCTTAACCTCGCACGAAACCTTGTAACCCTCTTTGCTCTCAGCAACCTGCATATTGCTCATTTCGAACTGTGAATAGGTCAAACCATATCCAAATGGATATGCCACCTCAACTTTACGGGTTGCATAGTCACGATAACCTACATAGATATCCTCTACATAGTTGGTATAGTCAATGTTCTTAATGTCGTAAATCTTGCCCAATCTCGAGATATTGAAACGAGATTGGTTGTAGCCTGTTTCAGGCACATTGCGAGGGAAGTCTTTTGCCGAGCGAATATCCTCATAGTTGATAGGGAATGTAGTTGGGAGCTTTCCGCTTGGCGAAACCTTGCCGAGCAATACATCTGCCACCGAATTTCCACCCTCCTGACCAGGCATCCAGCATACGAGAATAGCATCTGCCTTATCTTGCCACGAAGCAATCTCCATTGGCGAGCAGATGTTCAAAATCACGATAACCTTCTTGCCTGCCTTGTGGAAATCACGACTTACAGCAGTGAGGAGAGCTTCCTCGTCTGGACGAAGCAAGAAATCTCGCTCAATGTGGCGGTCGAATGCCTCTGACGAGTTGCGACCGATGGTTATGATTGCCACCTCGCTATCCGACTCGGCTGCCTTTGCAATGTCGTCGTGGAGGTACTGAATCTCGTTAGGCAAGAGGTCGTAAACATACCATTGGCGCAAAGCCTTCTGTGGTGCCAGACGCTTCTTCTCGGCCTCGATGTGCTTTGTGTATCGCTTGTCGAGAGCCTCGTTTAGCGTGAAACCGTTATTGAGCAAGCCATCACGCAAGTCGACAACATAAGGACGATTTACATTGCCCGAGCCCTTACCACCGGCAATGAAATTGTACGATGTAGCGCCAAAAAGTGCCACCTTCTTCTCCTTGAGAGGGAGCGAAACATTATTGTTTTTCAACAATACAAAGCCCTCCGATGCAACCTCACGAGTGAGTTTGGCGTGGGCATCCATATCGGGCTTATTCGAGAACTTGTAGCCCTGGAAACGAGGTGTGCGAACCACCAACTCGAGCACTCGTTTTACACAAATATCGAGGTCGCTCTCTACGAGTTTGCCCTCCTTTACAGCCTTTACGAGATCCTCGTATTGGAATATCTTTCCGGGCATCATAAGGTCGTTGCCGGCAGCAATCTGCTTATCCACATCGTAACCTCCGCTCCAGTCGGTCATAACCAGGCCCTCGAAGCCCCACTCGTCACGCAAGATGGTCTCCAAAAGTCCCGGATCCTCCGATGCGTGGCGACCATTTATGTAGTTGTAAGAGGTCATAATTGTCCATGGCTGCGACTCCTTTACGGCAATTTCGAAATTGCGTAAATAGATCTCTCGCAAAGCACGCATCGACAATCGTGAATCGTTTGCCAAGCGGTTGATCTCCTGGTTGTTAACAGCAAAGTGCTTGAGCGATGTACCAACGCCGTGGCTCTCCACTCCGTTGATCATTGCGGCAGCTGTTTTACCCGCCAAAAGAGGGTCCTCCGAGTAGTACTCGAAGTTACGACCGCAAAGCGGATTTCGCATAATGTTTACACCTGGTGCAAGCAATACATCAACGCCATACTCCTTAACCTCCTGACCGATCGCTGAGCCCACATTATAGATGATCTCATCGTTCCAGGTTGAGGCGAGGTGAATACCCACAGGGAAACCGGTGCAGTAGTAGGTCTGCGAGTCGCCTTTGCGGGTTGGCGAGATACGCAATCCTGCAGGGCCGTCGGCCACAACAATGGCAGGAATACCTAAACGAGGGATAGGGTAGGTTGTACCTGCAGCTCCCGGAATGATGCGGCCTGTATAGCCAACCTCTCCGGCCATATCCTTATTTTGCTCGAGATGTCTGGCGCCGATTACAAGGTGCGCTTTCTCCTCGAGGGTCATCGCTTTAATGACCTTGTCGATGTTTTTCGGCGTGAGCTGTGGCTGTGCCACCAATGCCGAAGTCGCAAAAATTGTTGCAAAGCAACAAACGATAAGTTTTTTCATACAGAATAGTTTATTTTTGTTAATAAGTTACACCTTTAAAAATATCTTCTTTCGGTAGAGGAAGTAGAGGAAAAGCCAACATACTGCCACATATCCCGCTTTGAGTAGGAGCGTTCCCCACTCCTCGGGCAGAGCATTTGCCACACCTCCGAGGAAGAATTTGTTTATATGGCTGAACGAGATAACCTTCTGTGCCATGTAGATAGTTATGGAGTTTACGCCGATAACCTGGAATGGGAGCGACCAACGGCTCCAGCCTCGCACATCTATAAGATAGTAGAAGAGTGCGAACATCGCAAGGCTGTAGGCACCAACCACCAATACGAATGAGCTTGTCCAAAGATTCTTGTTAATCGGAAATACAAGGCTCCACAATAGACCTAATGCCAACATTGCGACGGCTGCCACGAACATTGAGAGTGACTTGCGATTGCCTGAGTGTTGCTCGCTACGGACATACTCACCTGTGAAGATACCGAGCAGTGCGGTTACAATGGCAGGAATGGTCGAAAACAACCCTTCGGGGTCGAAGATGTTGCCGTTGTAGAGTCGGCCCGGGGTGATAAGGCGGTCGATATAGCCAACTATCGAGCCTTGCATTGAGAGTGGGTCTGCACCCTCGACATCGGGTGCCGGAATATATCCAACAACAAGCCAATAACCCAACAATATCACTCCGCAAATGGTGGCACGAGCCTTCCAGCCGAAGTTTATATAGAGCACCGCCGCAATGGCCCATGCAATACCGATTCGCCCCAAGACGCTACATACTCGCAAGTTTTCGAAGTTGAACTTGAGAAGTCCGTTATAGATGAGTCCGAACAGGAAGAGAACTACTGCACGACGCACAATTTTCAGGTAGATCTGACTACGAGTAGCCCCTGTCGAGCACTGCTTGGCGTACGAAAACGGAAATGATAGGCCCGCCAGGAAGAGGAACAATGGAAAGATGGTGTCGTGGTGGGCAAAACCGTGCCACTTCACATGGTGCATTGTCTGCGCAAGCCAGCACTCCGAGCCGTTTGGGAATAACGAACAGAGTGCGACAACAAGGCCTGAGAAGCCCATAATGAAGAGCATGTCGAAGCCTCGCAGGGCGTCAATAGATTGAAGTCTTTGGTTAGTTTTCATCGCTATCGGTGGTTTCAAATTTCTACAAAGATAACAAAAAAATATCATTTAACCCTTAAATCCTCTCATTTGGACTTAAAAACTAAAAGTTTTTTCTATCTTTGCAACTTGGTATGTGTGCGCATATGCACATATGCGTGAGAACTATGCTCGAAAAACTTGCAAAACAGACGGCAATCTATGGTATCAGCACCATCCTCGGCAGAATGTTGAGTTATCTGCTGACGCCATTCTATACCCGTATCTTCGGTGTCGAGTCGTATGGCATTATTACCGATGTCTACGCTCTGATTCCGTTTGCACTCGTAGTACTCACTATGGGTATGGAGTCGAGTTACTTCCGCTTTGCGGCAAAGGCCGAGTCGGAGGGTGGCAACATCGAGCAGAGCAAGCGAAAACTCTTTGCTACGACATGGGGTATAACCTCGTTGGCGTCGTTCATCTTCTTTGCGGTGGTCTTCCTCTTCCGCAACGATGCATCGGCACTTATGGGCGAGGTCTATGCGGCAAACCCTCTCTATGTGGTTACCGTAGCGGCCATTGTTATGATGGATGTTGCGGCGTGCATTCCGTTTGCTCGACTGCGAGAGCAGGGCAAGGCTCTCACCTTCGTGTCGCTCAAGCTATTTAACATCATTTTGCAGGTGGGCTTAGCGGTGGCGTTTTGGGCTGTCGGATTGTTCGATACGGAGTTTGGCGTGGGCTGGGCATTTGTGGCAAACCTTGTGGCAAGTACCATAACCCTCGCATCGGTGGTCTTTGCATCGGGTCGTATCTCGTTGCGCATAGATGGAGCATTGTTGCTGCTGATTTTTGGCTACTCGTTGCCACTTCTTTTGTCGGGTATTGCCGGTACGGCAAACGAATTTATCGACCGCCAACTCATCAAGTATCTCGTTCCGGCGGGGTCGTTGGCGCAGCTCGGTATCTATGGTGCAATCACTAAAATTGCCGTTGTGATGACCCTCTTCACACAGATGTATCGCCTGGCGGCCGAACCATTCTTCCTGGCAAACTATCGCAAAGAGGAGTTTAAGGCGATGAACGCTGCGGCATTGAAATACTTTGTGATGGTGTCGATGTTTATATTCCTCGGCATCGCACTCTATCGAGATCTCTTTGCACTGATTGTGGGTCGCAACTTCCGAGAGGGAATACATATTCTGCCGGTGGTGCTTGGTGCTAACATTCTGAGTGGTGTCTGGCTCAATCTCTCGTTCTGGTACAAGCGTGAGGAGAAGACGAAGTTTGCCTTGTGGATAACCCTTACAGGTTTGGTTGCATCGGTTGGCTTTGGCATTTTGCTGATACCGAGAATGGGCTACTACGGAGCCGCTTGGAGCCGCTTTGCAGCCGAGGTGGTGATGGTGGCCGTGAGTGTTGTGTTGAATCGCCTGTACTATCCTACGCCATACCAATTTGGCCGTATGGCGGAGTATGTAGTGTTGGCACTGACGATATTCTTTGTTGCAGAGTGGGTGGAGATGCCGAATGTAGCTCTGCAATATACGCTTTCGACCGCATTTATCGTTCTCTACTTGTGCTATGCCGTATGGCGTGAGAAGATAGATTTGCGAGCGATGTTTAACCATATTTTGAGGAGGGGTAAACGATGAGATTTTGCGATATAAAGGGACATGCCGAGCTAAAACGACGACTTGCAGCGGGTATTGACGGAGACCGAATCAGCCACGCACAACTCTTTGTGGGTGCGTCAGGTTCGGGTACGCTGCCGTTGGCATTGGCATATACGCAGTATCTGCACTGCACTGCTCGCCACGATGGCGATTCGTGTGGCGAGTGCCCATCGTGTCGTCAAATCGAGAAGTTGGCTCACCCAGACCTTCACTTGGTGTTCCCTGTGAACAAGCAGGGCAAGAAACCGACCAATGGTCTGGTCGCAAACGACTTTATCGAGGAGTTCCGAGCGCTGTTCGAGCGCACAGGCGGCTACTTCTCGGCGCAGCAGTGGTACGACTCTTTGGACTTGGGTAAGACCTTGAAGGGCGCAATTGCTGTGCGTGAGGCGGAGGAGATGATTCGCAAACTCTCGTTCAAATCGTTCGCTTCGAAGTATAAGACTATGCTTATATGGCTGCCAGAGACGATGAATGAGAGGGCAGCAAATATGATACTTAAAATTTTGGAGGAGCCGTGGGAGGATACCATTTTTATCCTCGTTGCGGAGCAACCCGACAAAATTCTCGGTACGATACTCTCCCGTACGCAGGAGGTTACCGTGCCACGCCTTTCGGCGGAGGACCTGATGGCGGAGATTCGCAAGTGCGGAGTTACGGACGAGGCCGAGGTGCGCAATATGGCCCGCTTGGCGTGCGGCGACTTGTTGCAGTTGCAGCAGCTACTCTCGGGCGAGGAGGATGAGATTAGAAATGAGAACTTCAACCTCTTCCGCACCATGATGCGCCACTGCTATCTGAATAAGCACCTCGAACTTTTGGCGTGGGCTGACGAGGTGGCATCGCTCTCTCGTGAGCGACAAATGGGGTTGATGGCCGACTTCGCACGCTTGTTGCGTGAGGCGTATATCACCCATGCAGGGGTGAAGGATGCCTCGTACCTTTGGGGCGAAGAGGCCGACTTCTGCTCGAAATTTTCGCCTTATATCGGCTCGGAGAATATCGAGCCTATAGTGGAGTTGTTGGAGGAGGCGCTGCGTCGCCTCAGACAGAATGGCGACCCTCGCATCGTATTCTCATACTTTGCGTTGGCAACAAGTCGCTACATAAACTTTGGAAAGTGATGCACCGAGCGATAATTCTGGCAGGTGGCAACATTGGCAATGTTGCTTTACGCTTCGAGGAGGCGGAGCGACTGTTGGCCGAGCGTGGCGTTGAGGTTATTCGCCGTTCGCAGAACTACGAGAGTAGAGCGTGGGGCTTCGAGAGCGAGATGCTCTTTGTGAATGCGGTCTGGGAGGTGAAAACCGAGTTGGAGGCCGAAGAGTTGCTCGATATGTTGCAGGAGGTCGAAAATTTGTTGGGCCGAAATCGTATCGAGGAGCAGAAAATAAAGGCGGAGAGTGGCGAGCGTTATTGCTCTCGCACCTTGGACTTGGATATCCTCTTCTACGACGAGGAGCATATCTCGACCGAGCGATTGAGTGTTCCGCATCCTCTGATTATGGAGCGAGAGTTTGTTATTACACCGCTTTGCGAGTTGCTCGAGTGCAACCGCATGCAATTGGCGGAGAAGATAGAGAAGATTTATGTTTAGAGTTTTACGAAATACGGCGTTGGCGTTGGTGGCGATGTTGTCGCTTACGGGTTGCTTCAAGGATGTAACCACCGACACAACTTTGCGAATAAAGACCCTCGTTGAAGAGGCGTCGGGAGGTGAGCGATTGGCAGCGGAGGGTTGCTATGGCTACATCTACTATACAGCTAAGGAGGATTGGACAGTAGGGTCGTACGACGATGCCGTGGCAAAGACTATAACCAACATCGAAACCGGAGAGAGGCTATCAGAACCGAATGGCGAGAGTGAACCTTACACTATCGAGGGCTCCACAAACAGCTATATCTCGATATTCCAGGACAAGGCACCGGCATTGGTTGTGGTGGTCTATCCCGAGGCGCAGATGTACGCCTACATCTACCGCAAGGCCGAGGCCGAGAATTTGCCGTATACATATCTGACCCTTATCTTCCACAAGTGGAAGACGGGAAGCTACCCCGAGGGTTCGAAAGATGGTTACAAATGGACGGTAGTTGCGCCCGAAGAGGTTGCTACTCCGCCCGCAAACGATGAGAACGAGTAAGAGATGACAAAAAATTGCAAAATAGTTCTGCGCACAGCTGTGTTGCTTCTCTTCGGAGGGGCATTCTTCTCTCGTTGTGCCAACATTATGACTCCCGACGGTGGCCCGAAGGATACTTTGCCACCCGTAATCGTGAAGCTCGAACCGGGAAACTTCGCTACCAACTTTACGGCGAAGAAGATATATATCGAGTTCAACGAGTTTGTGCAGATCAAGGATCAGAACAAGGAGATGTTTGTGTCGCCTGCGATGAAGAAGTTGCCACTGCTGACTACTCGAGGCAGGGGCATTGTCATCACCATTCGTGATACCTTGAAGGAGAATACCACCTACGCTATCGACCTCGGCTCGGCAATTCGAGATAATAACGAGGGCAACCCGCTCAACGCTATGCGCTATGTCTTCTCGACAGGCGATAAGGTCGATTCGATGATGTGTTCGGGCTACACGGCCGACTCCTACAAGGCAGACTCGGTGAGTCGTACCTTCATTTGGTTCTACATTGCCGATTCGCTGCCATCGACCCCGGGCTATGACTCTACAATCTTCAATCGCAAGCCCGATGTGATAGCTAGAGCGCAGAATAACGGTATCTTCATTGCACAGAACCTGAAACCTGTGAACTACCGCATCTACGCTATTGGCGACAAAAACGACAATCAGCTCTACGAGGCAGGTACCGACATGGTGGGCTTGCTCGATACAGTATATAATCCAGCCAAGATGCCGGAGTTTGCTATCTGGTTCGACTCATTGCGTATGTATCCGAGCGCTGAGCCTCAGCTCTACTTCCGCATGTTCACCGACAAGGCCTTCGTAAATCAGCGCTTGGTCGATGCACAGCGACCAGAGCAGAAGAAGGCTTTGCTCTACTTCAATGCCGACTATCCTCGTATCGACTCGCTGGTGTTCGACAATATCTCGAGCGACAAGGTGCTTATCGACCCGCAGACCAATGGCCGTGATACGGTGGCATTGTGGTTTAATGTTCCGGCCGAGCAGCTGCCCGATACCATTAAGGGTAACATTGTCTACTATCGTCACGACTCGTTGCGTCAGCTCTCCAAGACCCGAGAGCCATTGAAACTTGCCTGGAAGTTGGTCGAGACCAAGGAGCAGGAGAAGGAGCGTGAGCGTATCGAAAAGGAGAAAGAGAAGGCAAAGGCGGAGGGTCGTGAGTATAAGGATCCGAACTACAAGAATCCGTTCAAACTCAACATCTCGGCCGGCAAGGAGGTTAATCCCGAGAAGGGATTTGATATCACACTTGGCTCTCCTGCCGTGAAGTTGGATACGACGACTATGGAGATTGCCATTGTGGACGAGAAGAAGAATAAAACCCCTATTAAGTGGCACTTGGTGCGTGATACGCTCAATATGTGCCGTTGGCAGGTGATGGCAGATTGGAAGGAGAAGACCAATTACAGCCTCTATATCCCTAAACAGTCGATTACCGATGTTATGGGCTACGAGAACGACTCTACCGTGATGGAGTTTGCAACCTACGACCCCGAGAAGTTCGCTACCGTATCGCTGAATGTGCAGGGCTCGGGCAACAATCGCTACATATTGCTGCTCACCGACGCATCGGGTAAAACCTTGCAGGAGCTGAAAAATGTAGGAACGGGTAAGTATCGCTTTAACTATGTGGCTCCGGGTGAGATTCGTTTGCGAGTTATCGAGGATAAGAATGGCGACGGCATATGGAATGCAGGTGATGTGATAGCAGGTCTGCAGCCTGAGCGTGCCGAGGCCTACTTCAACGAGCGTGGTGAGGATCTCTTCACAACAAAGATGAATTGGGACTTCGAGATAAA
>JAGBRY010000087.1 GCA_017632115.1 Alistipes sp.
AACGAGATTTTGGTTGCTCGTTTGATTGACCGTGCATTGCGCCCATTGTTCCCTGCTGATTACCACGCAGAGGTTTATGTAACTGTAAACCTTATCTCGGCAGACAAGGATATTCAGGCTGATGCATTGGCAGGTTTGGCTGCTTCGGCTGCATTGGCAGTATCGGATATTCCGTTCGGTGGTCCAATTTCGGAGGTGCGTGTAGCACGCATCAACGGCGAGTATTGTATCAACCCTACCTTCTCGCAGATGAAGGATGTAGACCTCGACATTATGGTTGCAGGTACTATCGACAATATCTTGATGGTAGAGGGTGAGATGAAGGAGGTCAGCGAGGAGGTTATGCTCGGCGCTATCAAGTACGCTCACGAGGCTATCAAGGGACACTGTGCTGCACAGATCGAGTTGATGAAGGAGCTCGGCAAGGATGTTAAGCGTGAGTATTGCCACGAGAACAACGACGAGGAGTTGCGTCAGACAATCATCACCGAGTTGTACGACAAGGCATACGCTATCGCTACCAGCGGCACAATGAAGCACGAGCGTTCGGAGGCATTCGAGGCTTTGGAGGCTGAGTTTGCTGCTCGCTACACCGAGGAGGAGCTCGAGGAGAAGGCTCCACTCATCCACAAGTACTTCCACGACGATGTTCAGAAGAAGGCTATGCGTAACATGATCCTCGACGAGGGTAAGCGTCTTGACGGCCGTAAGACCGACGAGATTCGCCCTATCTGGTGCGAGGTTAGCTACCTCCCATGTGCTCACTGTTCGGCTATCTTTACTCGTGGCGAGACTCAGACGCTTTCGACTGTTACACTCGGTACAAAGCTCGACGAGAAGCAGCACGACGAGGTATTGTTCCAGGGTTCGGAGCAGTTCGTTCTCCACTATAACTTCCCTCCATTCTCGACAGGTGAGGCAAAGGCATCTCGTGGCGTAAGCCGTCGTGAGATTGGCCACGGTCACCTCGCTTGGCGTGCGTTGAAGCCTATGGTACCGGTAGGTGAGGAGAACCCATACGCAGTTCGTGTCGTATCGGATATTCTCGAGTCGAACGGTTCGTCGTCGATGGCTACCGTTTGTGCAGGCTGTATGGCTTTGATGGATGCAGGTGTTAAGTTGAAGAAGCCTGTATCGGGTATCGCAATGGGTCTTATCTCGGATTCGGCAACAGGCCGTTGGGCGGTATTGTCGGACATCTTGGGCGATGAGGACCACTTGGGTGATATGGACTTCAAGGTAACAGGTACTCGTGACGGTATCACCGCAACTCAGATGGATATCAAGGTTGATGGCCTTTCGTACGAGGTACTCTCGGCAGCTTTGGAGCAGGCTCGTTTGGGTCGTTTGCACATCCTCGACAAGATCACCGAGTGCATCGCAGAGCCTCGTGAGGACTACAAGCCATTCGTTCCACGCATCGAGCAGATTGTTATCGACAAGGACTTCATCGGTGCAGTTATCGGTCCTGGCGGTAAGGTAATTCAGGATATTCAGAAGACTACAGGTACAACCATCACCATCACCGAGACTGAGACTTCGGGCTTGGTAGATGTATTCGGTCCGGACAAGGCTGCTATCGACGCAGCTATGGCTCGCATCAAGGGCATCGTAGCAGTACCTGAGGTTGGCGAGACCTA
>JAGBRY010000088.1 GCA_017632115.1 Alistipes sp.
ACTCACCCTCGGTAAAGCCGTGGCGACGGATACGCTCCAACTCGGTATATGCAGCCTCGAAACCTGCGAGGAGTTTGCCATCTTGTGTATTTACTCCAACACCCGCACACGCCAAAGTTGAGCAGATGCCGATACCGCCATTCATAAAGCTTGCACTTGTGAATGGAGCATTAGGTTTCATCTTAATCTCCTGCAAACGAGCATCTGCCATATCGCTCGCCAAAGCGTCGATAAGAGCTAACTGCTCGGCAACAATAGTATTGTTATACTGCTTTGGCAATGCCTGACGCTTGATGAAGAGTGTTGCGCTTGTTTCGTCCATCTCAGGATCCTCGAAGATAGAGATGATAGGCTCCTTGTTGTCCGGCACTACGATAACCTCCTTCTGTGGAGCGTCAGCCGGCGAAGCTGGGATGTCAGCCATCAACTTCTGCAACTTAGCCTCTACCTCATCAACATTTATATCACCAACGATAACTACAGCCTGCAACTCAGGGCGATACCACTTGTGGTAGAAGTTCTCGAGCGACTTGTGGCTAAACGACTTCAAGCCATCGAGGTGGCCGATAAGGTTACGGTGCTCGTAACGAGTACCCTTACCGAGGGCTTGTAACATCTTGATAGTACCACGCCACGATGCGCCATCACGCATACGCAACTCCTCCATAATCACGCCACGCTCCGAGTCAATCTCCTTTGGCTGCAAAGCGATAAAGTGCGACCAATCGTGAAGGATAAGCATTGCTGTATCGACAATACCCGGACGGATAGTCGGAACATCCTTCAAGAGGTACTGGGTATAGTCCCACGAAGTACCCGCATTGAGATTTGTGCCAAACTTAACACCTACAGTTTCGAGATACTCGATAAGCATCTTGCCAGGCAAGTTCTTTGTACCGTTGAATGCCATGTGCTCCAAGAAGTGAGCCAAGCCCTGCTGGTCATCCTCCTCCTGAATAGCACCTACATCGTGCGAGATGTAGAAATCGGCCAAATTCTTCTGCTTGTCGTTGTGACGAAGGTAGTAACGCATACCATTCGGCAACTGTCCCACACGAACAGCCTTGTCCGCAGGGATTACCGGAATCTGTTGCGCTCCCGGCTGCGCAGCCACCGCAAAAGTAACCAACAATGCGATGACGGATGTAAATAAGTGTTTCATAGTTTAAATTATGAGTTATTTAAGTATTTGTTTCTGCCCAACTTATAATCTAACGATTATACCAGTCTATTTATTGTGCAAAAGCCACAATTACACAATATAGCGCAAATATACAAAATTATTCTAAAAAATGCAAAAGCACCCCTTGCGAAGTGCAAGAGGTGCTTTACTTGAATATATCGGAAGTTACGACTACTCTATCGTATCGACATCCTCGACAATCTGCTGAGGCAAGAGATATGCATCCTTTGGAGTGTTCTCCAAAACCCATACAATCCAATCAGCCCAAGCATTCCACTCTGCCCAAGTTGCCGAGCCATCGTTAGCAGGCTTATTTGCCAAATACTCAGCCTTCCAAGCTGCAATCCACTCTGCCTGCTGCTCATCGCTCGGAACAGCCACGCCCAACGCAGGATAGATGTAGTTAGGGAAATTATCCTCTGCCCACTTGATGTGTGCACTCCACGCAGGATAAGCTATCTTTGGCTCCATATTCTCGAACTGAGCATCCTCGATACGGTTGATAGCAATCTGGTAGGTTGAATAATCATTCTCTCCACCGGTGTAGTCAGACTGCTTCGAGTAGATTGAATAGATAGCCAACACATCACCCTTCGAGCCGTGCTTTGGAGCATACTTGCCTGCAAAACGAGAGTAACCACTGGTACGAAGCATATACACACCGTGATCCGAAGTGTAGACAGCACTGTCGTTGTAGGTAAGACAGATACTACCATAGAGTGCCACATTGTTGCGGCTGTAAGCGAAGTGATACCAAGGGCGATTTACAACCTGGGTAATTGCACCACCCGGAGTTGTAGGCAAATTCTCCTGAATACCGCTTGTAGCGAGCCACGACGGGTAGATCTGGTCGAACGAACCATTCTTCAACGGAGCCGGAGTTGTGATAGTGCCATCAGCCTCTGGATAAGCAACACCTGCGTAGTGAACCTTCAAGTTCTTGAAGCGAATCAAACGACCGAGGAACTTCTCGGTGTTCGAGCCCTGAATATCCATATACGAGTTCTCGTCTACTACATAGATATCCGAATTTGGCTCTCTACCCTCGGTAAGAGTTGTTTTCTCGCCAGGGAAGACATGCTGACGCACCTTGATCTGGCTTACGAGGTTAGAGTTTGCATAGTACTTGTAGGTACCGTACGAGTTGTAGCTCGAGGTTGGGATATCGCCCAACGAGAGCATCATACGGAAGTTACCGAGGTACAAACCACGGATTTTAACATATACCCACATCGACTCCTTGGTTTCGAGATTGCAAGGATAGTCGAGGAAGAGGCCATTGGTCAATTTCAACTCGATAGCCGAAGTACCATCGAAGATGTAGAGCGACTTGTAGATATTACCCTGCTCGTCGTTCGAAATTACCTTACCCTTAATGTAGTAGTTACCTGTGTTGTACCACTTCTTATTCAACTCAAACGCAGTACACTCCTTGTCAGGATTCTCTACAAAGCGGATATACTTTGTAGTCTCCACACCACCTGTATCGCCGGTCTTACTTGTTGTACCGAAGATAGCCTTCAAATCGGCAATCGAGATGTGCTCCAAGCCTGGATTCTCCTCTAAAAACGCCTCGTCATTATAGATGCGTGTAGGGGTTGGCTCCTCAAAATCGTTGTAGCAAGCTGTAAACACCAAACCGAGCAAAGCTACCAAAATCATCTTATACTGTTTCATAATCTTTTCTCTCATTTTTCGGTTTGACATTAGAAACGGAAGTAAACATTCACGAAGCAGGTTGTACCGAGCATATAGAAGTACTTAGCATCGAAGTGAGTGTAGTATGTTGTCGAAGGGTTTGACTGACCCGGCATTATACCACGCACCTTACGCATACGCATCTGCTCGTAACCTCCTGTACGGAAGCCCTGATTGTTAAGGATATTCTTAACCTCGGCGCTGAAACCAATAGTATACTTACGGCCGATATACCAGTTCTTACCAAGGCTTGCAGCCAAAGTGTAAGCGTGACCCAAATCCTCCTCCTGGCGCATCTCGACCATCTCGGTCATTGCCCAAATCTTCTGAGCGCTATCTGCACTGCTACTATACAACACCTTCATATATGGCAATACAGCGTTGTTGGTACGATATGCAGGGTTCATCGAGAGATACAACTTGTCGTAGTAGTTGAAGTTGATCGAAGCGAACCAGTTCTTTGGCCCACGGAAGTCAAGACCAACATTGAGAGCCAACTGCGGAGTGCTCTCAACATAGTAACCCTTCCAATAGACCTTATCGGTCAACTTAACCTTGTTGCTATTATCAACGGTCTGAACGAAGTTCGGATCCGAGGTGTAGCGATAGTCGCCATAGTTGAATGCCGACTGGAATGCCAAACCATTCCAAATTGGAACACGAACTGCCAACTCAACACCCATATAACGCTTGTCGATATTACTCATAGCGAAGTTGGTGAACGAAGACTGAGTATCGTCGTAGAACGAAATAACCTTTGAGCCATTTGTCATCTCGGTGAAGTAACCCGCTACACGAGCCTGGATATAAGGCAAATTGAGGTTATAAACCAACTCGGCGCTATATGCCTGCTCTGGGGTCAAACCAGGAGTTACGGTATTACGAGTACGAGGCGATACGAATGCCGAATTGAAGGTTGGAGCATCCTGAATTGCTGCAACATTCAAAGCCAAGTGGTGAGCCTGCGAGAAGCGATACGAGAAGGTACCCTTCACCTTGTAGGTCAAGAAGTTCAAGTGCTTAGAGTCGCCCTTCGAATCGTTTACGAAGAGGCCCTTACGCCACAAACCTTGACGCCACAAGCCTGCATAACCCAACTCTGCACCGGCATTAACCTCGAAACCGCCTGCACGATAGTTGTACATGCCCCACAACTGAGCCTGGCGAACATGTGCATAGTAGTCGTAGGAGAACTTATCGCCCTCACGAACGATGCGTGCGTGACCGTGCTCGTTGTAGTAGTCGAGGTCGTTCTGATACTTGACAGGGTCGCTACCCATATCACGCTCTGCAAACTTATCAACATCTACCCAAAAATCGCCACCAAGCAAATCCTTAATTTTGTCGTAGTACTCGGTGCGGTTTACACGAGCCTTGATACCGGCCAAGAGGTGATGGTTAGCGTTGAAGTCGTGCGAGATATTTGCTGCAAAATTGTAATCAATCTGGTCGGTATGACGCTCCTCAATCATATAATTCGAACGGTGACCCTGTGCATATGGCGAGGTCGAGCCATTCTTATTAGAGTTGATCATATTGTCAAAGTCGATACGGCCATTCCACATCGAACGAGCCTCCGAAGCTGCCTGCAAGTAGGAGAAGATCTGATCGGTAGACGAAGCCTTGAAAATACCCGGAACAACTGTCTGTGCAAGACCCTTCTGGTACGCATTCAACGCCTCATCAAACAAGCCCTGCTCCATCAAAGAGTTCATATTGGTCATCAAGAAGTTACCAAAGCCATTCTCGTCAGCAATAATCTGCGAAGTGTAGTTCGATGGCAAGTACCGATAGTAGTCAGGTCGTGGATCTGCACCATCCTTCCAAGTCATAGCCGAGTAGCCGTTGAAACCAAAGCGCACCGAAGTTGCAGCGGTCAAACGGGTCTTCTCGTTGATGTCGTAGTAGTAGTTCAACATCACAATAGGCTCGTGCGAACGACGAACACGGGTGTTGCGCAACTTTCCATCCTGGTAGCCCACATTTGGGTTGTAGTAGTTGCTACCGAACATGTCGTAAGCCTCCTGTGTCGATGCCTGCTGAGCACCACGCTGCTGCGGAGTACCGAGTACCATCAACGAAAGGCGGTGCTTTGGATTAAACTGCTTCTCTGCTGCTGCAAAGTAGCCATACGAGTTATAGTATACGCCATCAACATAACCATTACCTCCCTGACGAGTCGAAACCGAAGCTGCAAACGACCAACCATTATCGAGCTGACCTGTAGCGTACGACACGATAGCACGGAAGTTGTACATCTGATTACCTCCCGACACGCTTGCACGGAAACCCTTACGCATCTGCGATGCACGAGCGTTGATATTTGTCGAGCCGGCAAAACCTCCAACACCATAGTCGGTAGTGGTCAAACCTGCCTTGCTCTCCTGGTTACGGGTAGCATCGTTCATACCACTCCACAACGACCAAGGACCATAACCTGTCAATGCGTCATTGAAACGAATACCATTGAGATATACATCGGTGTACTTCGAGTCGTAACCACGCACATTGAAGCGCATTTCGCTAAAACGATACGATGCGATGTTATTGTATAGATCCTTCGATGCCGAGAGCATTGACGGCAATGCCGGTGTGTCCGACGACGAAGACTCTGTGTCGAACTCTGCGAAGATTGCATCGTCGATAACCTCGCTCGAAAGGGCCTTTGGTACTACAATTACGGCATTGATATCCTTCACGCCGTTCTCTACCTTGACCACAATATCAAGATTCTCGAACTCTGGAGCAGTAAACGAGACTCTGTAATCGCCTGCAGGCACACCCTTCAACTCAAAGTATCCATTGTCGTTGGTCTGCGCCTTGTAGGTTGTACCTTCAATCGTTACTGCAACATTTCCAACGGCTGCACGGCCGTTGCGTGACAACACCCTACCCTTCAAGCCGCTCTCCTGTGCAAAGACGGTCGAAGCGATAAGTGTCATTGTCGCAATAAGTAAAAATTTAAGTTTCATACCTTTTATTTAATATATAGTTAATCTCTATTTCGAAATATAGATATATACAGGGAAGTGGTCGCTATATCCGTTCTGGAAGTTCGAGCCCACGAACGAACGCAACGGGTAGTTCTTATACTGACCATCCTGCTGAATCATATACGGACGATAGAAGATGTTTCCGTACAACTTTGCACCCTCCTTCTTCTGAATCTTCAACTGACCGGTCGAGCCTGTTGCCAAGTTCTCCGAAACTACGATATTATCGAACAAGTTCCAAGAATCACGATATCCCAAAGTGCCATAACCGGCTTTATACATCGAATAGAAGGGATTGTACATGTCATTAGGCTGCAAATCCTTAATTTTACCCTTCTTATCGCCCTTTGCACCAAGAATATCGGTAACGCTTGCATCGGTTGCATCGTCGTTGAAGTCACCCATAATCACAACTTTTGTTGCAGGATTTACGGTGCGCACCGAGTCACAGATGTGCTTACACTTCTCTGCCACAAAGTCACGAGAGTACTGCGAACGCTCCTTACCGCCAAGGCGTGAAGGCCAGTGCGAAACGATAAAGTAGAATGGCTCGCCCTCGATTTTACCCCACATAGCCACCAAGTCACGAGTGAAGAATGTAGGACGACCCGGGAACGAGATGCGATGCGCCTCCGAGCCCTCGAGCTGGAACTTGTCGGGACGATAGAAGAATGCACAATCGACACCACGACGGTCTGGCGAGTCGTAGTGAACGATGCGATAGTTCGCCTTTGCCAACTTTGGAGTTGCGATCAAATCCTCCAATACGAGGCGATTTTCAATCTCCGACACACCAATTACTGCAGGAAAGTTCTTATCCTCGGCAGCGATGTCGAACAACACTCTCGACATATTGTCGAGCTTGCAGTTGTAGCGGTAAGTAGTCCACTTGCGAGCACCCTCCGGGAGATACTCCTCGTCGTTCTTATTCGGATCGTTGATCGTGTCGAACAAGTTCTCGAGGTTGTAGAACACCACCTTGTACGGCTTCTGTGCAAAGGCAATCAACATTGCCGAGAGGCACAAAACTGATAAAAGTACTTTTTTCATAAAGGTTTTATTTGTTTGTTTATCTTGTTTTTCGTTCGTTAAAATCCCCATGCACTAAAATTCTTCTGCGACTTAACCTCGTCGGCAATTGCAGGGTCGAGATTTCTGAAGAATGAGAAGCCCGAGCGACGCTCAATCTCTGCTACCGTTGTCGCTGCGCTGCTCAACGAAGTATTTGCGCCCGTTCCATTATTCTCAAAGATAAAGCCAATACACATCAGCTCGTCGGCCGACTTTATATCGGAGATACTCTTCTTTGTGTTTCCACTCTTTGTACGGAGCAGCATTTTGAAGCAGTGCGAAGGTACAGAGATTGTACGGCCATTCTTACTTACAGTTTTGTTGTTCTCAAAGAGAGTTCCAACCACAACAAACAATGTATCGGCGCACACCTTGGTACGCACCTTATTCTCCAAGGTACCCCACGATGCGCTATTGAAGTCGTAATCCTGTGCCATAATGTTTGTTGAGTAGCAGGTCTGCGCATTTGTGTTCCAGGTATTATAGCGGTCTGCCGATGGAAGCATATGTCCACGAGCATACCCACCACCGATACCGCTTGTAAAGCGAATATCCGCCTGCTTTGACTGCGGAATGATAGGATGTGTATAGGTGTTATAGGTATCGAGGTCCGAACGATATGTGCTCACAATCTCGTAAGCTGTACTCCAATTCGAGCTATACTTGTACTTTGTTACTGCATCGTCGAAAGCCCACGCATTGGTACGGCCTGCAGTTGTGCCACCAACCTCGTAATCACGCCCCGAGGTATATACATTGTGTGCAGGATAAGCCACCCAACGAGAACAAATTTTGCTGAGGTCATAGCAAATAGAATAGTTGCGCACACGGCGCTTGTCATTTAGAGTTGTATAATAGGTCTTGTGAACCAAATTCTCACCCTGCTGATATTCGGGTTGCTCGGCCCAGGCACGATCATAGTTAGGATTGTCGGTAGCTATGAGCTGACGCAATTCAAATGACTTGGTAAAGCCGTCGCTGAATTTTATGGTTGCCCGTGCGATGCGCTCATAGTCGTTATCGTTTGCATCGAACTTGAGCGAGAAGTTTTGACCAACGAAGCCAACCTTCTTCACTGCGGTACAGAAGTCGTTGCCGTCTGTTACCTTCAACTCCCAAGTGAGCATCGGATCACCAACGGTTGTACCTGTAACAGTTGTCGTCTGCGCCGATACAATCACAGAGCTCAACTCCGCATTCGAGTTATATGGTGACCACTCAGGCTGCACACAAGCCGTAAAACCGAATACAAGCACCAACACAGCTACTACACTGCGGTTGATGCCCTTCAAAAAGTTCTTAATGTCGTTTATTCCCCTTTTCATCTATCGTAAATATAGTCTTAATCTTGTCAAAACTACCGTTTCTTAGTACCCAAGGCAGGTAATCAGCCTGCCTTGGATTAGATATGTCGGATTACTTCAAAGTAATACCTGCCAATACGGCACGAGCAGCTGTGCTTGATGCAGTCGAGAATGTTGCGTCTGTCGAGAACATAATCTTCGAAGTTGCAGTCAAACCAGTAAGCTCAACGCTGTAGTAGTCAGCGTCAGTTACAGTAATAGTGTAAGGAGGGTTGCCTGTTGCACCATCGTTAGCCTTAACTGCTACCGACTTAACATCGCTGCTACCCTCTACCTTGATGTAGATAGTTGCACTCTTACCCTTCCAAGCCATACCGTAGAACGAGAGAGTCTTTGTACCCTCTACGCCAACAGCTGCAGAAGTGAAGAAACCTGCATTGTTGCTTGTACCAAGCTTAACACCGCTACAAGCTGCACCGTTAATCTTCGAATCGCCGAGTGTATAGCACTTGTTGGTCGAGTTGTCAGCCGAGCAAATGAAAGCTGCATCCGAAGTGTAAACACCCGATGCCTCGCCACCGATGTTGTCATCGCCACCACCCTGGCCTGGCTGGCTTGCACCGTTACCCTCTGCTACCTTGAAGTTATTAACCTCCCAAGTTGCAGCAGCCGATGTTGTAGAGACATACTTAAGTGCGAGCTTGATAGTCTTACCTGCATATGCAGTCAAGTCGGTTGTGTTAGTAACGAAGTTGTAGTCGCTATTCGAGCCATAAGTAGAGATAGCGAGTTGAGCCCAATCTGCGCCATCGTTCTCGCTAACCCACAAAGTGAGCTCGTTAGCTGGAGTACCAGCAAACTTGTGACAGTGATCGAACGAAACTGCAGGAGTTGTTGCACCAACAAGGCTAATTGCAGGCGAGATCAACCACGACTCCGACTCCTTAGCGCTACCCTTGTAGCCAGAAGCCTTCATATAAGTACCATACTGGCCGCTCTCGTGCTTCCATACATAAGTCAAATCACCTGTAAGGAGAACATCGTTGATAGTGAACTCACCCTGGCTGGTAGTGAACGACTCATAGAAGTATGCGTCAGAAGGAGTTGGATCTGGAGTTGGGTCTGGAGTTACAGGAGCCTCAGGAGCGATCTCTGCACCATTACCACCTGCAATGAGCTTAAAGTCGTCGAAACGACCACCACCATTCGATGCAGGAGCCTCATAAGTGAAACGAGCGTAGAGAACAGTAGCATCTGCCTTTACCTTGAACTCGGTCTGTACAGCGTACCAACCGTTACCACCGTTAGGAGTGTAAGTACAATCTACAGCATCCCAAGTCTGGCCATCATAGCCGAGCTCGAGGTGGATGAGCGAACCATCAACAACAGCGAAAGATGGGCTACCAGAGTAACCGTTCTGGCACTGTGCATTGTAAGTGAAGATGTAGTTCGAGCCACCTGTAACAGCGATATTCTCGATTACAAAGTGAGCCGATGCAGGAACCTTGTTCAAGAATACGTAAGGCTGACCCGAAACACCTACAGCCTCTGGAGTTGGTTGATAAGCGTTACCCGAAGCACGAACAGATGCGTTGTTACCAGTGTATGCAACCTCAGCTGCAGCGTCACCCTGTGGGTTCCAGCCCTCAAACTGGTCTACATATGGCCAGTAGCCCTGGCTGTTCTTCTCTACATCCTCGCCACAGTTCTCATAGAAGAGGTAGTCATCCAAGTTTACGCCACCGTCGTTCTGCGAAACAGTAACCTCTGCCTTAGCAGTGGTAGTAGTCGAAGTGCCGAGTGCAGGAATCAAAGTTTGCTTCTGAGCATCGAACACAACCTTGAACTCACGAGCTGCAGCAGCAGGAACGGTAATAGTTACCTGGCCATTGCCATTGCCTGTGAGAGGCTCAACAGTTACATCTGCCTGCTCGCACGAAACAGTCCAAGTAGCATTCGAGGTAACGGTGATGACCTGCTCACCGCCTTCGAGAGTGGTTGCAAACGAAGTTGGAGATACGGTGATCTCAGCCATAGCCTCGTCACCTACTGTCTCACCTCCGTCAGGAGTACAACCCACGCCAAAGAGCATCGCTGCTCCGGCAACAAACGCAAAAAATCTTCTTGCTTTCATAATTTTGGTTTTTAGTTAAGTTAATAAGTGAATAAAAAAGTTAATTATTGTGTATAAAAAGTGGTTTTCGCTTTTAATTTGTAATCTACTTCAATTACCGTGCGAATATAGTACAATTTTCGGTAACAAACTATTTTTTTATTGAAAATAAAAGAACAAAATTTCGACAACAAAAAAGGTTGGAGCACCACCCCAACCTTTCTTATTATATTTCAAACATTTAGCTCAATAAACTCTTCTCAATTTGCTCCACCTGCTGACGGAACAACTTCTCGGTATCCATCAGGTTCGAAATCGTCTTGCACGAGTGCAACACTGTTGCGTGGTTACGACCGCCAATTGCAGCACCGATATTTGTCAACGGCTGCTTAGTATGCTTCTTGGCAAGGAACATTGCCAACTGACGAGCAATTGCCACCTCTCGAGTACGCTCCGACGAGCTCATACGCTCCTTATCTATGCCCATATGATCACAAACTGTAGAGATAATCTGCTCGATTGTGACCTCCTTCTGATACATCGAAACATAGACCTTCAACACCTCTTTAGCAAGAGCGATCGTGATGCGTTTATTCATAAATGTAGCATTTGCCACAAGCGAAGAAATCGCACCCTCTATCTCTCTGATATTAGCCGAAATATGCTCAGCTAAGTAAGAAACTACTTCACTTGGAATATCGGCATTCAACTGATTAGCTTTTGTACGGATAATTTTAACCTTTGTTTCGTAATCAGGAATACGAATTTCTGCCGACAAGCCCCACTTGAAACGGGTCAAAAGTCGCTCCTCGATATCCTTCAACTCTACAGGTGGTTTATCCGAGATAAGCACCAACTGCTTACCCGACATCTGCAGATGATTGAAGATATTGAAGAAGGCATTCTGCGTGCCCGGTTTACCCGACAGCTCCTGAATATCGTCCAAAATCAAGACATCGACAGCCTGATAGTAGTGGATAAAGTTTGGAACATCGTGGTTTAGCGTTGCCGCTTGGAACTGAGCCTGGAATTTACTCATCGCAACATACAACACCTGCAACTCAGGAAATCGCTGGCGCACCTCGTTACCAATTGCGTGAGCAACATGGGTCTTACCTAAGCCCGAATCTCCATAGATATAAAGCGGGTTGAACGGAGTGTGACTACCCGGGTTCACCGACACCGACATAGCTGCCGAACGCACCAAACGATTGCACTCTCCCTCGATAAAATTGTCGAAAGTGTAATTTTTATTGAGTTGCGGCTCAATTCTCAGGCGATTTATGCCCGGAATTACAAAAGGATTTCGTATATTTGAAGTGTCGGTTTGCTGACTAAACGAATGTTCTGTTGTGGTAACATCGCTTTCGCTTGGCACAGCAATTGGATGATTGTTCTTTGGAATAGCGTAGTAGAGGCGAGTATTGCGACCAAAAAGCTGGGCAATAATCGGCTTCAGCACCTGACTATAGTTATCCTCAATAGTCTTTGCAAAGTCACGATCCGGCACCTTGATACGAAGTCGCTCACCATCGAACTCCAACGGCTCGATAGGAAGAAACCACTGCGCAAACTCCTCTGCCGAGGTTTTTGTCTTCAGTTCGGTAAGGCAATTTTGCCAGGTATCATTGTATGTCGCAGCATTTGCAAGCATAAATCGTTGAGTATAAACAGTTTGGGGTATTATTAACAGCCATTCCAACGGACTTCCGTGGTTTGACATTGCAAAGGTGGAAATAAAATTGTGGAAAAAAAAATGTCGCAACTATTGTTTTTTTGATATTATTTACTAAGGAGAAAATTTATTTATTTATGCCCACAATTTTTAACTCGCTGATTTACTACATTTACAAATAAATTCATTATATTTGCAGTAATTAAAAAATGAATAATTTTTAAATAAAACATAAACAAAACTTATACGATTAAAGTTATGGATAACTTGCAGCAATTAGTTCTGTCAAAAGCTGAGAAGTGGCTGGGCGCAGAGTTTGACGAGGCAACTCGCCAGGAGGTAAAGAACCTTATCGAGAACAACCCTAAGGAGCTTGTTGAGTGCTTCTACAAGGATTTGGAATTTGGAACAGGTGGTTTGCGTGGCATCATGGGCGTAGGCACCAACCGAATGAACAACTACACCGTGGGCTTTGCAACTCAGGGTTTGGCTAACTACCTCAAAATCAATTTCCCTAACGAGGAGATTCGTGTTGCTATTGCTCACGATTCACGCAACAACTCTCGTACTTTTGCAGAGCATGTTGCCGACATCTTCGCATCGAACGGTTTCAAAGTATTCCTCTTCGACGAGTTGCGTCCTACACCGGAGCTCTCGTTTGCAATTCGTGAGTTGAACTGCCAGTCGGGTGTTATGGTTACCGCTTCGCACAACCCGAAGGAGTACAATGGCTACAAGGCATATTGGAGCGATGGTTCGCAGGTAACTTCTCCGCACGATGTCAATATAATTAAGGAGGTAGAGAAGATTACCGATGTTTCGCAGGTGTTGACAGGCTTGCACGCCGAGAATATCACAATCCTCGACGAGGAGTTCGATAAGAAGTATCTTGCAAAGATCAAGGAGTTGCAACTCTCACCTGAGAGCGTAGAGCGTTTCCACGATATGAAGATTATCTACACACCACTCCACGGTGCAGGTGTACGCCTTACTCCTATGTCGTTGAAGAACTTCGGTTTCACAAACGTCATCTCGGTTAAGGAGCAGACCGTTCTCGACGGAAACTTCCCAACCGTTGAGTCGCCAAATCCGGAGAATCGTCCAACCATGAAGATGGCCATCGACCTCGCAGAGAAGGAGCAGGCCGATCTTGCAATGGCTACCGATCCGGATTCAGATCGTATCGGCTTGGCATTGCGTAACTCTAATGGCGAATATGTTCTCTTGAACGGAAACCAGACATTGGTGCTTTTGATGTGCTACCAGCTCACCCGTTGGGTAGAACTCGGCAAGATCAAGGATGGCGACTATGTTGTTAAGACTATCGTTAGTTCGATGATGCCTGACGCTGTAGCCGAGGCTTATGGCGTGAAGTGCTACAACTGCTTGACCGGCTTTAAGTTTATCGCAAAGATTATCCGTGAGAACGAGGGTAAGGCACAGTATATTGGTGGTGGCGAGGAGTCGTTCGGTTACCTCGCAGGCGACTATGTTCGTGACAAGGATGGCGTATCGGCATGTTCGTTGGCAGCCGAGGCTGCAGCTTGGTGCCGTGACACCAAGGGTGTTACACTCTACGAGTGGTTGCAGGAGCTCTATGTTAAGTTCGGTTTCTATCGTGAGTCGCTCGTAAATGTTGTTCGTGAGGGCAAGGATGGTGCAGAGCAGATCCAGAATATGATGGTTGAGTTCCGTGCAAACCCTCCACAGAGCCTTGTTGGCTCGAAGATCGTTGAGATCTACGACTACAAGACTTTGGAGTTGAAGAACACCGTAACAGGCGAGGTTTCTCCTATCCCTGGCATCGAGGATAAGAGCAATGTTTTGCAGTGGATCACCGAGGATGGCACAAAGGTTTCGGTACGCCCATCGGGTACAGAGCCAAAGATCAAGTTCTACTTCGGAGTGAAGGCAGATTTGCCTTCAGTAGCCGAGTTCGAGAAGGTCGAGGCAGAGCTCGATGCAAAGATTGAGGCTATCAAGGCTGAGTTGAAACTCGTTTAATACATATATA
The DNA here is from genome assembly GCA_017632115.1 of Alistipes sp. Classification (GTDB taxonomy): domain Bacteria; phylum Bacteroidota; class Bacteroidia; order Bacteroidales; family Rikenellaceae; genus Alistipes. The sequence goes on from JAGBRY010000088.1 coordinate 14,052, forward strand.
CAGTATATATGACGACAAAGGAACGCATAGCGAAAGCCTTGGCTGTCGCCACCGACACCAAGGTTTTCGAGATGGACAGCAATATCTTGCACCTTGCACCGGCTATATTCAAGGAGCAGTTCGGCGATGCTCGTGCAATTGTTATTGCCGACAAGAACACCTGGAGAGTAGCAGGCGAGGCAGTTTACAACCACCTCGTCAAGGCGGGTATCGACACCGTAACGCACATCATCCAACAGGATGAGTTCCATGCTGAGTGGTGCTATGTTATGGAGGTTGAAGAGGCAGCCAAGAAGGCCGGAGCAATTATGGTTTCGGTGGGTTCGGGCGTTATCAACGACCTCTGTAAACTTGCATCTCACCACCTTGGACAGCAGTACCTCACCGTACCTACGGCAGCATCCGTTGATGGTTACTCATCATTCGGTGCTTCAATTAGTTACGAAGGTTTGAAGCAGACTTTCGACTGCCCTGCCCCACTGGCGATTTTGGCGGATGTCGATGTTATTGCCAACGCTCCAAAGGAGATGACAGCAGCAGGTTATGCAGACCTCGCTGCAAAGATTCCTTGTGGTGGTGAGTGGATGATTGCCGACATTATGGGTGCAGAGCCGATTATTCCCGAGGCTTGGCATGTTTTGCAGGATGTTCTCGACGACCAACTCGCTAATCCTGACGGAGTTGCAGCTTGTGACAGAGATGCTATTGCAGCATTATTTGAGGGTTTGACTTTGAGTGGCTTCGCTATGCAGGCAGCCCGCTCGAGCCGCCCGGCATCGTGTGCAGACCACCTCTTCAGCCACTATCTCGACATGACGCACCACACCTTCAATGGCAAGTTGCAGTCACACGGCTTCCAGGTTGCAATCGGAACGCTTACGATGTGTGCATTTTTCGATGCATTGCTCGAAATGGACCTCCGCAATATAGATGTTGACAAGTGCGTAGAGGCATGGCCATCACTCGAGGAGGAGCAGCAGCGAGCACTCGACATCTTCAAGGGTTTCGTATCACCAGACTTGGGTTACAAGCAGATCACGATCAAATACAACGACAAGGAGAGTGTGCGTGAGCAGTTGAACACAATAAAGAAGCATTGGCCGTTATTGAGAGCGCAGTATCGCAAGCAGGTATATCCATTCGAGAAGATGCAGGAGTACTTCCGTAAAGTTGGTGCACCGGCAGACCCTGCCGACATTGGCGTAACTCGTCAGCAGCTAAAGGATATGCTCCCATATGTACAGTTGATGCGTTGGCGTATGAATATGTTCGACCTGGCTCTTCGTGGTGGTTTCTACGAGGAGTTGGTAGAGAAGGTATTCGGCAAGGGCGGTCGCTGGGAGATTGCGTAACGCTCTAACATACAATAGTAAAGGCTGTCCTACGGGACAGCCTTTACTATTTATTTACAATCTCGCAAGTAGTCGTTTCACTGCAGGAATTTTCAGAATTGGCAAAATTGCGTGCGCCGGCAATAACCAACACGCAAAGACAGCAACCTTTGTAAACAGACCAGGTATTGCCTCTCTGCGACCTCGTTCCAAAGCACGAATACCCGCCTTCGCCATCTTCTCGGGGCGCATCATCAAGCCAAAGGCTCTCAACCACTTACGATGCTTCTCCTCAAGTGTATATAGAGGTGTGTCGACCGCACCCGGATAGACCGTTGTAACAGTTACATTATAAGGTCGAAATTCATACCACAACGACTGCGCAAAACTTTTAAGATATGCCTTCGTTGCAGCGTAATACGACACGGTGATATATGGAGTCCATGCCGTCATAGAGGACATTATCAAGATGCGACCCTCTCCCCTGCTGCACATATCTGAGCCGAAGAGTCGGCACAATTTCGACGGGGTTATGCAGTGTAGATTTGTAATAAAATCGGCCATCGTAGGCTTGGTGTTCACAAACATTCCAAACTGCAAGATACCCGCATTGCTAACAAGGGTCGAAACCTCAATTTCTCGCTCCTTGCACCACTCGTAAATCTGCTCGGCAGAGTCCGCTTGCGACAGATCGGCATAGAGAGGAAGTACCTCTACGCCAAAGCGTTGCGAGAGATTGGCTGCAACCTCTTCGTTGCGCTCACGCTGATTACTCACAATTATGATATTCTCGCCCTTTGCAGCGAATTGCTCGGCATAACACAGACCGATTCCCGACGATGCTCCTGTAATAAGTGTAAATTTCATGGTGCGAAGGTATCGTTTTTTTACCAATTTTGCTCGCAATTCAGCAACTTTTTAATAATTTTGCGCTCGAAAAACAGCCAATGGGCTAATAACAAGAAAATTATGATTGGAAGAGGACTCTCAGCAGTAGGACTTTTGATATGCTCGAACCTGTTTATGACTTTGGCTTGGTATGGACAGGTGATGTTTAAGAGCAAATTCGAGCGCATCGGATTGGTTGCAGTGATATTTATTAGTTGGTTGGTAGCATTCTTTGAGTATTGCTTTATGGTGCCCGCCAACCGCCTTGGAAGTTTGGAGTATGGCGGTCCATTCTCGATTTGGGAGCTCAAGGTTATTCAGGAGGTTGTATCGCTGACGGTCTTTGCCATCGTCGTGCAACTCATCATGAAGAACGAAGCCCTCCGCTGGAACCACTTTGCAGGCTTTGTCTGCCTCGTTCTGGCCGTATTCTTCATCTTTAAGAAATAGAGAATATCCACACCTTTGACTTTTAACTGAAAACTGAAAGTTTTCCGCTTTCCGTTTTCAGTTTTCCGTTTTAATTACTATCTTTGCGCTCAAAAGAAAATCACAGTAGACAAAATGAATATCGAACAACACATTACAGGCGTTATAAAGGCTGCCGTAGAGGCTCTCTATGGCGAGGTTGCCGACTCGCAGATTCAGCTGCAGAAGACTCGCAAGGAGTTTGAGGGTGACTATACTCTCGTAACTTTCCCACTCGTAAAGATGGCTCGCAAGGCTCCCGAGGCGGTGGCTACCGAGATTGGCGAGAAGGTCGTAGCTTCGGCTGCAGAGTTCAGCTCATTCAATGTTATCAAAGGATTCTTGAATCTCTCGCTCGACCCTGCATTCTGGGCAGAGCGTTTTGGCGAGATTTCGGCAGACGAGAACTATGGCATAGCACCTTCGACAGGTCGCACCATAATGATTGAGTACTCGTCACCAAACACCAACAAGCCGCTTCACCTCGGCCACATCCGCAACAACCTCTTAGGTTATTCGGTAGCTCAGATTTTGAAGGCTAACGGCCACAATGTCATCAAGGCAAACCTTGTGAATGACCGTGGTATCCACATCTGCAAGTCGATGGTTGCGTGGTTACGCTACGGAAATGGTGCCACACCTGAGTCGACAGGCAAGAAGGGTGACCACCTCGTAGGCGACTACTATGTGGAGTTCGACAAGCACTACAAGGCTGAGATTAA
>JAGBRY010000089.1 GCA_017632115.1 Alistipes sp.
AAAACTACTTTTAGCGCTCTTTACACTTCTTGTCGGCTATATTGCAGACGCGCAGGTCGTATTGCCCAAAGGCCCAGATGTGAACTTTCGTTTGCAGGCTCATCGTGGCCTCTCGCACCGCTATCCCGAGAATACCGTGATCGCCTTCAAAGAGGCAGGCAAAGTGCCCTACTTCTATGGTATGGAGACCGATGTGCAGATGACCAAGGATGGAGTGTTGGTATGTATGCACGATGCGACTATCGACCGAGTAACCACCGGTACAGGCAAGGTTAGCGACTACACTTGGAAGGAGTTGAAGAAGTTCTATATCGACGCAGGATGCAAGATGTGGGATAAGAAGTTTGAGAATAAGTACCACATCGCAACCTTCAAGCAGTATGTCAAAATATGTAAGAAGGCAAACCTTGTGCCTTATGTCGAGTTGAAATTCCTACCGTTGGAGGGCGTTCGCAAGACGGTTGAGATGTTGCACAAGATGGGAATGGAGGGCAAGTATGTTATGACTTCGTTCAAGTGGGAGCTTCTGCTCGAGGCTGCCAAGTATACTGATGCTCCGCTCGAGTTTATGCATGTGCGTTACACTCCTGCATTGGTCGATAAGGTCAAGGGTGTGAAGAATGCCATCATTCGCCCTATGGCTCGCCGTACATCGAAGGAGCTGGTCGACTATTGCCATTCGCAGGGCTTCCAGGTGGAATGCTATGGCCTTCCAATGCGTGATTTGGAGTATGTTAAGACCTTGAAGTCGTGGGGTGTTTTGGGCGGTACTGCAAATGATTATCAGTGGCTTGAACCAATGCTGAAATAGCCCGACTTTGCTATACACATATGTTGTAAAAGAGGGTGCCTACTCATTCGAGTCGGGCACCCTCTTTATATTATAGTTTTGCATCCAAAACCCTCTGTTTTTGGCGGAGGTATTCGATGAAATCAGGCGAGTCTACAATCTCGATATCCTCTATAAGACCCGCAACAAAGCGACCTACACCGGCATAGTTGCAGACCAGAGTGTCGAGCAACCAATGAGTGTCGTCGAGCTGCGTCAAATCTCGCTCCGAGAGAGGATACTCCTCGAGTATGAGGTTGTGAGCCATGACACCGAGTCGTAACTGCACACGCATCTGCTCGAAACCCATATTGCGGAAGATGTCGATATAGCCGCAATGGTGTTCAGCTTCGTGTTGCCACTCCGAGTCGAGCACTTCGACACTTCCGATGCGGGCCGTGTTGAAGAGTTTGGTTTTGCTATCGGAGGTGTCGTAGCACCAAATCTGCACATAGTTTGTGGTGAAGGCGATAGGCTCGACGAGTCGATCACGCTTCGAACCTGTGTGCGACGAAGAGTAGTCGTGCAGTACAACCTGTCGATGCTCCTCGATAGCCTCGATGATATGGTTTACATTCTCGGCATTCTTGCCCTTGACTATGCTGTTTGCCAACGAAGTGCAGTTGTAGACCGAGGAGAGCTTACGACGCAGGTTCTGCTTGAGCATATTGGTGTCGTCCAATGCTCCGATAAGCTGATTTACGATGTGTGCCTCCTCGTCGGTAAAGTGGATAAGTTGCGATATATCCTTGAAATAGGGACTCTCCTTGCCAAGACGATAGACTCCGCCCTCCTCTTTGTGTACCACAAAACCCACCTCCTTGAAGGTGTCGATGTAGCGGTATATAGAGCGGTATGATGTGTCGAGTCGCTCCGCCAACTCCTCCACGGTGTAGCGATTTGCGCTCGTCATCAACTTCATCAGACGAAGTACTCGTTCAATCTTTGGCTGATCCATAAATTAAGCCTCCTTCTGTGGTGGGTTCTGCTTTGCCAAACGGTTTGCACGCTTGCTCTTGCCCTGCATCGAAGGCATGTACTTAGCCTTGCCGAGGTTGAAACCTACGCCAATATATACATTTGCCGAAGACATATATTGCGGAATAGGTATAGCCTGATTGTTCATAGTCATTACCGCATAGCGAGTGTCGATAAAGTCGGCACCGAGGAAGAGGTTGAATCCCGGTGGGTGGAGGTTCAATGCCCAGCCGAGTACGCCCGGCTGATTGCCGTTGAGGAAGGTGTGGCTTACCGAAGTGGAGAGCCAGCGTCCGATGCGGAAGTTTACCGATGCGGTAAGCTCGGTGCGTGTAAAGTTCTGGCAGAACTCGGTGTGCGAGAGCAATCCGAAAGCGATCCAGTTGTTGAGGATATTAGCCTCGATACCTCCGTTCAACGACCACGACAACATTGTCTTGTAGTCGCCCTCCGATGGTGTCATCTCGGCGTTGAAACCGCTCTCTATCTTGGCCTCGCCTGCAGTGAGGTCGAATCCTGTGTAGGAGAAGTTTGCATTACCCTTGGCGTTTATGGTCGAGGCTCCGTTCCATTTGATGAAGCCGATATCGTTGGCGCCGACCGAAATTTTGATGTGCTCCTCCCAGAAGCGGAACTCGAAACCGAGATCTGCACCCAAACCCCAGCTCTTGTAACAGCTCTTTATGCTGTTAAGTATAGCGGTTGGGTCTTGGTGAATAAGGGTAGAAGTGTCAAAATCTTCTATCGGTCCTGCAGGGTAGTTTCCATTGAATAGTGCGCAGTTACCCTTGATGCCTCCCATCAACTCCGCCTTTACGACATTCTCGTTGATATCGAGATACATCTTATCCATCTTCATCGAGAGGTCAGCCAGACCGACCAAACCCTTGATGCGGAATCCGAAGGTCATAAACTCCTTGATAGGAATAGCAAAACCGAGCCCGGCCTCAATGTACTCACGATTAGAGATATGGGTGTCGCCCAAGTTGTATACACCATTCGAGAGGTTTTTCAATGCCGAGAACATATCCTTCGAGAGGGTAACCTCGGTGTTGGAGCGGAGATTTACGCCGAAGTTCCAGAAGAGCTTCTTGCTGTGGCCTCCTAAGCCGACAATCGAGTTGTTGAGGTTCATGCTCAATTTGCCCTGGTTCTCCAATCTGCCAAGGAACTCTTCGGCCGAAACACCGCTATGCATGAAGGTGTAAACTTCTCCGTTACGCTTGTAGAAGAGGTTGTTTACCGAGAAATAGTTGTTGCCGAAACCTATACCCAGGCCTCCAACCATAGGAACTTTGATATATCCTCGTGTAGGTGCGAGCGCTGCGTTCATATCGGTACGGAAATACGAGCCCTCCATAAAGTAGGCGGTACGCATCTGTGCCGACGATGTAGTGATGCCGCACAAAACCGCAGCAACAATAACGATTATTTTGTTTGTTGTCTTCATAGCTTTACTCTCCCTCCGCATTTAAGAAATCGAAAATGTCAACTGTCAATCCCTCACGCACACGCAACTTCAACTTGCCGTTGATAAATTGGTCTTTTGTGAGTGTTGCCACTTCGGCATCGGTGTTATATATCGAGAACTTCAATTTAACGCCATCGGCACTCTTCAAACCGGCCAATGAACCACTCTCGCCAAGGTCAAAGTCGAGGTCTATCTTCGAGGTGCGATACTCTCCGTCTGTCGCTTTGTTGTAACCCTTGATTACGCAGTCGTTGATGTTGAGGCGTGCTGCAATACCCTCGGTTGTACCCTCGGCGTTAATCAACTCGGCCGAGATGACAATGTTGAATGGAATGGTGGTGTTGATCTCGGCAATAAGTCCGACATCGCCAACCTTCAAACCATTGGTAGTGTCGGCCAACTCAACAAATGTTTCGTTAAGATCCGAAACGCTTGTCTCGAGCGAAATATCGGTGTTGCCATCAAACTCCAACGGCATAAGCACCTCGTATTGGTACTCGATGTTGTAGCCTTTGGCAGCCTCTTTCAGGTCGAGTGTAATCTCTTCATCCTTATTCGATGCAACGCTCATATCCACACCAATTTTCGATGGAATACCATTCGAAAGCAGCTTCGAAAGCTCATCGATAGCAATGAATGTCACACCCTCATCGCTATATTTGTCGGCATTGCGAGGGGTTGAGAGGATGATGTTCGATGGGCCGTTGCCTGCAACAGGAATTGTCGGAACAGAGATTGTCGCAAGCTCCTTACCCTCGGCATTGTAGGTCTTCACCGCAATGTTGGCCATGAATCCTACGCCCGTAGGGTTATCCTTCAATTTGACATTGAGCACAGGATTAAGGCTCAATGAGTTTACATCTATTGCAAGGTCGCCAAGCTCGCTCAAATCCACAGATATATTCTCCGGCTTAACCGAGATATCGACCTTACCTATGAATGTGCGAACCTCGATATCGTCGATCTGAACATCTATGTTGACCTTGGCATCGCTAACCTTCGAGAGGTCGATGCTCTCACCGCTCTTAATTTTTACGCCGCCCGTAACAGGGAACGACTGGTTGATGGTGAGCTGTCCATTCTGAATGGCAGGTATGTTCTCCAACGCTTCGAATTCGATGAGCTTCTCCAATGCCTTTACGCCTGGCTGCCAACTCTCGTCAATAGAGAGAATATAGTCGCCACTCTCACTCTTTCGGATGATACCGCTATCGAGAGTCGCCTTAGTAGGGCGCAACATCTTTCCGAGGTTTACGGAGAGGTCGATATCCAACTCCTTAACCGGGAACGAAGAGCCCGCATCAACTCGGAATAACATCGCCAAAGGCTCACCATTGCTATTTGCTTTACCAATCTCGATGCACTTTACCTCGGAAATCATCTCAGGCACCTCGATGGTCTGCGAAATGGCAGGAACCTGATCGCCCAGGTTGAGGTCGAAGAGTTGATCCTCGCTCCACTTTACAACGCTGTTTGCTTTGTCAATTTCGAGCGTAAGGTCGTTGATTGCTACCGTAACATTAAGCGGTGAAGTAGGCGGAACAATCGAAGATACGAGGATTGAGTGGTTGTCCAAGTTCTCCAAATGTATGTTGGCCTTCAACTTGCCGTTAATGCCGATAGAGCCGTTGCCGATGGTGATTTCATCGCTCTTGCAGTCGATATGGGAGAGCGAGAGCTGAACTCCGGCAGCCAACTCCTTAGCCGTAGCCAACAATTTGTTTGTGGTGTTGTCGAGGGAGTTATGAGGCCCAAACTTCATGCACTTAGGCAACTCAATCTCGATGTCTGGCGAGAAGATCTCGTTGGTATCACAGCAGAGCACCTCAAGCCACTCCAGACCCTTCAACGAAAGAGTCAAAGGCGAGTTTACAAAGGCAATCTTCTCGACGCTGATACCGGTAGGGATGCCGTCGAACGAGTAGTTGATATCATACTCGGCACCCGGCACCTCGATGTGGTTGATAATAACCTCTACATCCTTGTAATCCGGCGCAGCCTTCAATGTGAACTTAGGCTTTGCATCGAGGTTGTAGTTTCCGGCACAAAGAGCCACATTTATATCGTAACCATAGTGGATATGGTCCTCGATTTGGAGTTTGTTGTCAACGAATGAGTGGTCGCTGTAATCTATCTTGTGCAGATAGAAGAGTATTGTTGCACTCTTCTGGTTCTTGCTGATTGCAATATCCTTGGTGAGTTTATTATGTGTTGCGCTTGGTAAGTCGTTGCCATTCTCGTCACGAAGGTAGTAGCCCGCTGGGAATTCGATGTTGAATTTTGCGCTACCGCCACCGTTGATGCCCTTCAATCCATTGAGGTCGATAACTATCTCGAACGGAGCACCGAATGGATATTTGTCGCTACCAAACTCGACATAGCCAATCCTCTTTAACTGCTCCAGCAAAGAGATCTCTGCCTCGAAAACAATCTCCTCGGAGGCTGTTGCCGAGATAGGAGGGAGCTGCGAAGCGATAAACTCCGGCAGGTTTCCTTGTCCCGCAATCGAAGATGGGAGGTTGATGCCTATCTCTTTGTCGATGCTTATAGGCTCAACCTTTACAAATCGGTTAATTGTAGGGAAGTCCACCTCGAATTTCTCGTTGATACCTCGCATGGTAAGCTTCGATGGCAACTCCTGGAACGAGAAGGATATTGGGTCTAACTTTGGTGATAAACCTGTGATGTTAGGAATAGAAATACCCTCGATCTGTATGCTCTCATACTTGGTCGGATCATCTCCGAACGACGAGAATGTAATCTGATATACACCCTCTTCGTTGGTCTTTAGGGTTTCGTTGTCGCCGATAAGGTCGGCAAGTGAAATGGTGTTGATGTCGGCAAGCGGAACTACCAACTCCTCGCCACCAACCGTAACCTCGCCCGAAACATCGGATAGGTCAAATTCGGTGTCGATACACCCTGCAAATGACATGGCAACGCATACGAAAAATGCGCCAAACAGTTTCTTCATATTGTAATACGATAAATTTGTGTTTTCTTGCGATTAACTATCCACAAAGTTAAGTTTAATTTTTCAAATTAAGTGCTATTTTCGTAAAAATTTGTACCTTTGGAGTGAAATATGGCGGAGAACGAAAAAATATCGTTAAAAGAGCAAGTTGCACTGTTGCCTATGTCGGCAGGTTGCTATCTCTTTGAGAATAGCAAAGGCGAGGTAATCTATGTCGGCAAGGCCAAACATCTGCGTAACCGTGTGCGCTCCTATTTTGTCGAGAGTCGTGACCACTCGGCAAAGGTGCGTGTGATGGTGCGACAGATAGCCTCGATGCGCCATATTGTGGTCGATAGCGAAACTGACGCTCTATTGCTCGAAAATTCGCTTATCAAGACCCTTCAACCTCGCTATAATATCCTGCTCAAGGATGATAAATCTTACCCTTGGATAGCGGTTACGGCCGAGGAGTTTCCGAGGGTGCTCTCCACCCGACAACTTGTGCGTGACGGCTCGCAGTACTATGGCCCTTACGGCTCGATTTCTGCCCAAAGGGCAGTTCTCGACTTTGTGCGTGAGGCGTTGCCATTGCGCAGTTGCCGTCAGAATATGAGCAAGGAGAGCATCGCCAAGTCTAAACATACCGCCTGCTTGCAATACCATCTCGGCAACTGCAAAGCCCCTTGCATCGGTCGTTGCAGTCGTGAGGAGTATCAGGCTTTTGTCGATATTGCCACCTCGGTTTTGAAGGGTGATTTGCGACCTGTCCGCACATACCTTGAGGGCGAGATGATGCGTGCATCGGAGGATTTGCGCTTTGAGGTTGCCGCTCGCTACAAGGCTCGCCTGGAGGCGTTGGAGCGCTACGCATCACGCTCGGTTATTGTGAGTGCAAAGATGGGCGATACGGATATCTTCTCGTTGTTGGTCGATGACGATGAGGCCTACTGCAACTTTCTGCGAGTACGCAATGGCTCGATTACGGCCGTGCATACGGCTACGATTGCCGTGGGTGTCGAGAGTGATGAGCGTGATATTATGACGCTCGGAATCCAACATATCAAGGAGAATATAGCCGGTGAGTTGGCCCGGGAGGTTCTGGTGTCGGTATTGCCACACGAGGAGCTCTTCGAAGGGGTGAACTTCTTTGTGCCAAAGCGAGGTGAGAAGTACGACTTGCTCGACTTCTCGATGCGCTCGGCAAAGACAACGAGGGCGGAGCGACTCAAAAACCTCGAAATCCACAATCCGGCACGCCATACCGACCGTCTTATGGAGGCGATGCGCCGAGAGTTGCGTCTGCAGAAGGAACCTCGACATATAGAGTGTTTCGATAACTCCAACCTGCAGGGTACCAACCCCGTAGCATCGTGCGTGGTGTTCCGTGACGGTAAGCCTGCACGCAAGGAGTATCGTCACTTCAACATAAAAACTGTGGTCGGAGCCGACGACTTCGCCTCTATGCGTGAGATATTGACTCGTCGCTACTCCCGACTGTTGGAGGAGGGAGCAGAACTGCCCGACTTGATAGTTGTCGATGGAGGCAAAGGACAGCTCTCGAGTGCCTATGCCGTACTGCAGGAGTTGGGCATTGCCGATAGGGTGCCGATAGTAGGCTTGGCTAAGCGATTGGAGGAGGTCTTCTATCCGAACGACCCTATGCCGTACTATTTGAGTCGTACGGGCGAGCCGCTGAAGGTTATTTGCCATATTCGTGACGAGGCCCACCGATTTGGAATTACCCACCACCGCAATCGTCGTAGCAAGAACTTTATAAAGACGGGTCTGGAGGGTATCGAAGGTGTAGGCGAAAAGAGTATTACCGCACTCTTGCGTCACTTTCGCACGGTTGCAAAGCTGCGCACAGCTTCGCTCGAGGAGGTTGCCGAGATTGTGGGCAGGGCTCGAGCCGAGAGGGTGGTCGCCTTCCTGAAAGCAGAAAAAGATAATTAAAAAAAAGTAAAATTATGGATAGTGTAAAATTTTGTGCCGAGGAGCGTGCATTGCGTGCCAAGGAGTTCTTTAATAAGGGTTATAATTGTGCGCAATCGGTGGCACTTGCCTATGCCGATATCACCTCGCTCGATGAGGAGATGGTGGCAAAGATAACAGCCTCGTTCGGAGGTGGTATGGGCCGCCTGCGAGAGGTGTGTGGAGCGGTCAGCGGAATGGCCTTTGTGGCTAGCTTTATCTCGCCTTGTCCTACAGCCGACAATGCCGAGGCAAAGAAGGCAAACTATGCTCTGGTTCAGCACTTTGCCGAGAAGTTCCGAGAGCAGAACGGCTCTATCGTATGCCGACAACTGCTCGGCTTGGAGCAACCCAAAGATGAGCCTACGCCGTCACCTCGCACTGCCGAGTACTACAAAAAACGCCCTTGTGCGGAGTATGTCTATGATGCGGCACTAATCGTTGGAGAATATCTACAAAACAGATAAATATAAACTTTATAAATTAGCAACTATGACAAAGATTATTACCATTGCAGCGCAGAATGCGCCAAAGGCTGTAGGTCCTTATTCGCAGGCTCGAAAGGCTGTCGAGGCGGAGGCTACACTCTATGTTTCGGGACAGCTCCCAATCAACCCAGCAACTGCTACTATGCCCGAGAGCATCGAGGAGCAGACTCGTCAGTCGCTCGACAACCTCGGAGCAATTTTGAAGGAGGCCGGCATGGACTATTCTGATATCGTGAAGACAACCGTATTGCTCGACGATATCAAGGATTTCGCTGCTATGAATGCGGTGTATGCCGAGTATTTCGAGGGTGAGAAACCGGCTCGTATGTGCTACGAGGTGGCAGCATTGCCTATGGGTGCGAAGGTTGAGATTGACGCTATTGCAGTTAAATAAGAAAGGGGCATTTGCCCCTTTCTTGCTTTTAGCCATTAGCCGTTCGCTATTGGCTTTTTTAATTCTTGAACGAAAGTTCGTTGTCTACGCAGTCGATGATAATCGGTTGCGACTTGTCGATTCTGCCCGCTAAGATTCGCTTGGAGAGTTCGTTGATAACCTCTCGCTGAATAACTCGTTTCACAGGACGAGCTCCGTATGCCGCATCGTAGCCGATATGGGCAATCCATTTGCGAGCGTTGTCGGTTACTCGCATCTCTATGCCACTCTGCTTAAGCATCTTATATACGATACCAAGTTGAATGTCGACAATTTCCGAAATGTTCTTTTCGCTCAATGGCTCGAACATCACAATCTCATCGATACGATTCAAGAATTCGGGCTTGAGATGCATCTTCAACTGCTCGATAACTTCGTTGCGAGTCAATTCTACAATATCGGCCGACACCTCGCCATCTTTGTTCATTGCGCCCAAGAAACGCTCCTGGATGGTTAGCGCACCCATATTCGAGGTCATAATTATGATGGTGTTGCGGAAATCGACCGTACGGCCTTTGTTGTCGGTAAGACGACCATCGTCGAGCACCTGCAAGAGGATATTGAAAACATCGGGGTGAGCCTTCTCAATCTCGTCGAGTAGCACCACCGAATATGGCTTGCGTCGCACCGCCTCGGTGAGCTGTCCACCCTCATCGTAACCGACATATCCCGGAGGCGCTCCAACCAAGCGTGATACGGCGTGTCGCTCCTGATACTCGCTCATATCTATACGGGTCATCATATTCTCGTCGTTGAAGAGGAACTCCGCAAGGGCTCTCGCCAACTCGGTCTTTCCTACACCCGTAGAGCCGAGGAAGATGAACGAACCGATAGGCTTGCGAGAGTCTGAAAGGCCGGCTCGTGCTCGGCGCACTGCATCGGAAACAACGCTTATGGCCTGCTCCTGACCAACCACTCGGGCGTGGAGTGCCGACTCCATATTGAGCAACTTCTCTCGCTCGGAGGCCAACATTCTCGCTACGGGTATTCCTGTCCAGCGGGATACCACCTCGGCGATATCCTCGGCATCAACCTCCTCTTTAATCATCGAGCCACCCGAGGTCTGCGCCTTCAACTCCTCGTTGAACGATGCGATGCGCTTCTCGGCCTCTACGATAGAGCCGTAGCGGATCTCTGCAACCTTTCCATAGTCGCCCACACGCTCCGCCTGCTGAGCCTCGATTTTGAGTTTCTCGATGCGCTCCTTCTCGCTCTGAATTTTGCGGATGAGATCACGCTCGCCCTCCCACTTGGCACGCATTGCCTGCGATTTCGACTTCAACTCCTTGACCTCTTTATCGAGGGTTGCAATTCGCTCCTTATCGCCCTCACGACGAATTGCCTCACGCTCGATTTCGAGCTGTCGGATGCGTCGGTCGAGCGAGTCCAACTCCTCGGGTACGGAGTTCATCTCGAGTCGCAGTCGTGAAGCTGCCTCATCGACCAAATCTATCGCCTTGTCGGGCAGAAAACGAGATGTAATGTAGCGGTGAGAAAGCTCCACGGCAGATATGATTGCCTCATCCTTGATACGCACCTTATGGTGGTTCTCGTAGCGCTCCTTCAAACCTCGCAAAATGGAGATTGAATCCTCGGGCGAAGGCTCATCGACCATCACCTTTTGGAAGCGTCGTTCGAGCGCCTTATCCTGCTCGAAATACTTCTGATATTCATCGAGAGTGGTAGCGCCGATGGTGCGCAACTCGCCACGGGCAAGTGCCGGCTTGAGAATGTTTGCGGCATCCATTGCTCCGCTTGTCTTTCCTGCACCGACAAGGGTGTGAATTTCGTCGATGAAGAGGAGTACTTCTCCCTCACTCTCAATCACTTCGTTGATCACAGCCTTGAGTCGCTCCTCGAACTCTCCCTGGTATTTTGCACCCGCAATAAGTGCACCCATATCGAGCGAAAAGATGCGCTTCGAACGGAGATTTTCGGGTACATCACCGTCGATAATTCGGTGGGCAATACCCTCTACAATTGCGGTCTTTCCGACACCCGCTTCACCCACAAGTACGGGGTTGTTTTTGGTGCGTCGGGAGAGAATTTGCAATACTCGGCGAATCTCCTCATCACGACCAATTACGGGGTCCAACTTACCCTTTTGCGCCTGCTCGTTGAGGTCTATTGCATACAGCGACAAAGCCTCGGTTTTTTGGTTGTTGTTCATGGTTTTATCTCTTTTGTTGTGTTTGTCTGATTTTTTGCCCCAACAAATCTTTTGCCAAGCGATTTTTGGTGCCATTTTGGCGCTTAGGAGAGCTCGGATGACAAAAAAATCTGCCACCGAAACGACATTTTGTCGCAAAAATGGCAAGAAATAAACAAAGTTTATTAACTTTGTGGCGATTATGGAGAAGTTTATTGTATCGGCTCGAAAGTATCGCCCTGCCACCTTTGCAAGCGTGGTAGGACAGAATCATATCACCTCGACATTGAAGAATGCAATCGAGCGTGGCCAGTTGGCACATGCCTATCTCTTTTGCGGTCCTCGAGGTGTGGGTAAAACCACCTGTGCGAGAATCTTTGCAAAGGCTATCAACTGTCAACACCCTGTAGGTGCGGAGGCGTGCGACAAGTGCGACTCATGTCTTTCATTCAACGAGAATCGCTCGCTCAATATCCACGAATTGGATGCTGCGTCGAACAACTCGGTGGAGGATATCCGTAACCTTATCGAGCAGGTGCGAGTTCTTCCGCAGATTGGTCAATACTCGGTGTTTATCATCGATGAGGTTCATATGCTCTCATCGGCGGCGTTCAACGCCTTCCTCAAGACTTTGGAGGAACCACCGAAGCATGCAATCTTCATCCTTGCAACTACCGAGAAACATAAAATTATTCCAACCATCCTCTCTCGTTGCCAGATCTATGACTTCAATCGTATCCGTGTGGAGGATGCTGTAGGTTATCTCCGATACATAGCCCAGAGCGAAGGCGTGGAGGCCGACGATGAGTCGCTAAACCTTATTGCTCAGAAGGCTGATGGCGGTATGCGTGATGCGTTGTCGATGTTCGACAAGGCGGTGTCGTTCTGCGGAACTAAGTTGGAGTATCATGCCGTTGCGGCCACTTTGAATGTCCTCGACTACGAAACATATTTCCGTTTCACCGATCTGCTCCTTCGTGGCGACTATGTAAACGCTTTGTTGGAGTACGATGCAGTGTTGTCGAAGGGTTTTTCGGGACAGATATTTATGGGAGGATTGAACCAGCACTTCCGTGATTTGTTGGTTGCAAAGGGCCCTGCTATCTCGTTGATTGAGTATACAGGCTCGTTGCTCGAGAAGTATCGCCAGCAGGCGGCAATCTGCGAGCCGGCATTCCTCTTCGGTGCAATTTCGCTCTTGACCGAGGCGGACTCTAAGTTGCGTACCGCATCGTCGCAGCGACTACTTGTGGAGTTGACCTTGATGAAAATTTCGACTCTCGGTCAAAAAAAAAACAATGAACTGACCGCACCCATAGAGGCAAAGTATGATTTGCCCAATCTGGATGCACCAAAACAACAGCCTGTAGCGGTAGCGCCACAAGTGGTGCCAACCCCGCAGCCGACTGTAATACAAGAGGTAAAGCAACCTACGGTAGCACCTGCACCAACTCCTCAACCAATATCGGAGCAGGTGCCGACCGTTAAATCGGAACCGGTGGCAAAGGAGATGGTTATCGAGGTGAAACCAACTCCGGCCCCAACCCCAATATCCGAGCCTATGCCGGCTGTAACCTCGAATGCCGAGGTGAAACAGAGGTCGTCGGTGATACTCGGTGGCTCGTTGGCCTCTCTGCTCGACAAGGTGTCGAACCCTGCCGAAGGAGAGGGTAAGGGCTCTACGATTGTGATAGACCCCGAGAGCGAGGCGAAGATGTTGAAGGTGAAGGCGGCAATCATTAAGAAGATGTGCGCCGATCGTCCTCGCTTTGTTTCGGCATTCGAGAATATCGAGTTTGAGGGCAATGTTGTGAAGTTGGCGGTACCGTCGGATGCGTTGCAAGACGAGCTTTTGGGAGAGCGCTTCTGGATATTGAAGGGTATTGCCGAGATGGCGGGAGTGAACGGCTCGCTCGATATGCGAATCGAGATCAAAGAGATGGATTTCAAACTCAAACCCATAAAACTCGAGGATCGAATAGCGCATATATACAAGGCTGCACCCGAATTGGGATATATGCAGAAGGCTTTAGATATGGATTTTGAATAGATTGTAAAACTTTAAATAGAATGGCTAGAAAGAATTTTGTTGAGGAGTTGCAGTGGCGTGGTATGATTCATACAATCATGCCCGGCGCAGAGGAGCAGCTCGCAAAGGAGATGACAACCGCTTATCTTGGTATTGACCCGACTGCCGATTCGTTGCATATTGGTCACTTGGTAGGCGTTATGATATTGAAGCACTTGCAGATGTGCGGACACCGCCCAATCGCTTTGGTTGGTGGTGCTACAGGTATGATTGGCGACCCTTCGGGTAAGTCGCAGGAGCGTAACCTCCTCAACGAGGAGGCGTTGCGCCACAATCAGGAGGCTATCAAGGCTCAGTTGGCTCGCCTTATCGACTTCGACTCGGATGCAGAGAATGCAGCCGTGATGGTGAACAACTACGATTGGATGAAGGAGTTTTCGTTCCTTGATTTCGCTCGTGAGATTGGTAAGTGCATCACCGTAAACTATATGATGGCAAAG
>JAGBRY010000009.1 GCA_017632115.1 Alistipes sp.
CCACCACCTGTGATGTTGCAAATTCCGTGAACATCGCAGTTGCGAACAAGCTCCAACACCTGCTTAACATAGATGCGGGTAGGGCAGAGCAATGCCTCGCCCAAAGTGCGATCGCCCAACTCCTCGTACTTAGCGTTCAAATCCAAGTTATTGTCAGCCAACACCTTGCGAACAAGCGAGAAACCATTTGAGTGGACACCGCTCGATGCAATACCAATCAAAACATCGCCAACCTTAACCTTCGAGCCATCGATGAGCTGCGACTTCTCGACAACACCGCAAGTGAAACCTGCGATATCGTACTCGCCATCCTCGTACATACCCGGCATCTCGGCTGTCTCGCCACCAATCAAGGCGCAACCTGCCTGACGGCAACCCTCTGCAACACCGGCTACGATAGCCTCTACCTTTGCAGGGATATTGTGTCCGAGTGCTACATAGTCGAGGAAGAACAAAGGCTCAGCACCCTGTGCCAAGACATCGTTCACACACATTGCAACAGCGTCGATACCGATAGTATCGTGCTTATCCATAGCGAAGGCCAACTTCAACTTTGTACCTACGCCATCGGTACCACTTACCAATACCGGCTCCTTGATATTCAACGCTGCGAGGTCGAACATACCTCCGAATGCGCCGATATTACCCATCGTACCCAAACGATTGGTCGATGCCACATGCTGTTTGATTCGACGAACTACCTCGTAACCAGCCTCGAGGTTTACGCCTGCTTTCTCGTAATTTACTGCCATAATTGTATCTATTTTTTCTTGTTAATTTCCGAAATATCGTGTGTCATAGGGGTTGGGTATTTACCATCGAAGCACGCAAAGCACATCTTCTGGCACTTACCATTCGACGATGCCAAGCACTCCGCAACCGACATAAATGCCAGAGTATCAGCACCAATAATCTCACAAACCTCCTCTACAGAGTGCTTTGCACTGATCAACTCGTCCTGCGAAGTTGTATCTACGCCATAGCAGCAAGGATACTTCATCGTAGGGCTCACAATGCGTACATGTACCTCGGTTGCTCCCGCCTCACGCAGCATATTAACAATGCGCTTAGAGGTTGTACCACGCACAATAGAGTCGTCGATCAAAGCGATGCGCTTACCCTCTACAATTGAGCGGATAGCCGACAACTTCATCTTCACACCCTTCTCACGCAGTGCCTGCGAAGGCTGAATGAAGGTACGGCCGATATACTTATTCTTAATAAGTCCCATCTCGTATGGAAGGCCACTCGCCTCGGCATAGCCCATAGCTGCCGAGAGTGACGAATCGGGCACTCCGACTACGATATCAGCCTCGGCCGGAGCCTCGTGCCACAAACGGCGACCCGACTCCTTGCGGAAGGCGTGAACATTGCAACCGTCGATATCGCTATCGGGACGAGCAAAGTAGATATACTCCATAGCGCACATATTATGCTCGCTTGTAAGCGAATACTTACGGCTGCGCAAGCCCTTCTCGTCAATTGTTACAATCTCGCCCGGCTCCACATCACGCAAGAACTCTGCGCCCATAACATCGAAGGCGCAAGTCTCGCTCGATACAACATAGCCATCGCCCAACTTACCAATTGCCAAAGGACGAATGCCATGCTTATCACGGCAAGCATAGAGGCGATTCTGCGTCATAATGACGAATGCGAACGAGCCCTCCAAGAGGTCCAACGCCTCCATAATAGTGAAGATGCGTGGCTCGTCGGCCTCCTTCTTGATGAGGTGCGCCAACAACTCAGCATTTGTATGCGACTGGAAAAGGCTTCCCTTGCTCTCCAGGTAATCTCGAATTTGCTGAGCATTCACAATGTTGCCATTGTGTGCAATAGCAAATGATCCCGTATTGTGGAGGAACGAAAGCGGTTCGATATTGTCGATGCTACGACCACCTGCGGTTGTATACAACACATGTCCGAGGCACATATTTCCCTCCAACTTGGAGAGTTGTCCCTCATTGAATACCTCCTGTACAAGTCCGTGACCACGATGACGGTGCATTGTGCCGTTCTCCTCGACACTTACCATACCGCAACCCTCCTGACCTCGGTGCTGCATCGAGTGGAGTCCGTAATAGACCAAAGACGAGGCGTGCTCAACGCCATAAACTCCTAAAACACTCATAAAAAAACTTTGTTTTTTAATTGAGAATTGAAGATTGAGAATTGAGGACTATTTTTTTTATAATCTAATTCTTAATTCTTAATTCTCAATCCTCAATTTACTTTGTAAAGTATGCTACTGCATTAGCAAAAATGTTCTGACGCTTCTCGCCTGCGATATTCTTGAACAAGCAGTCGTCATAACGCTCTGTGTGGCCCATCTTACCGAGAATCTGACCATTCTTAGAGATGATACCCTCGATACCGTACGACGAGCCATTAGGGTTGTGTGGCGCATCGGTAGTAGCATTGCCCTCCATATCGGCATACTGGAACGCCACCTGACCATTTGCGAACAACTCCTCGGCCATCTCCTCGCTAACCACGAACTTACCCTCGCCGTGGCTCACTGCGATAGAGTGCAAATCGCCAACCTGGAACGACGACAACCAAGGCGAAGCGGTAGTGCCGACACGGGTCGAAACAATCTGCGAGATGTGACGGTGAATATCGTTATGGAACAATGTAGGCGACTCTGTGGTCATCATACCGAGCTTACCGTATGGCAACAAGCCCGACTTAACGAGTGCCTGGAAGCCGTTGCAGATACCCAAAATCAAGCCACCACGCTCAATCAAGGCGTGAACGGCCTTCGTAACAGTGGCGTTATTCAAGACGCTTGCGATGAACTTACCGCTACCATCTGGCTCGTCACCCAACGAGAAACCACCACTCAAAACGAGGATATGACACTCGTCGATAGCCTTTGCCATCGCGTCAATCGAGTGCAATACATCTTCCGGTGTGAGGTTGCGGAATACACCGATATGAGTCTCAGCGCCCTCACGCTCGAATGCACGTGCTGTGTCGTAGTCGCAGTTTGTTCCTGGGAATACAGGGAGGTAAACCTGCACCTTCTCCACCTTCTCGCCCTTGTATGTAGGTGCTACGGCAGTGTGGTTGCTCTCACGGCACTTCTCGCCACTCTTACCCTTAGCAGGGTATATCTTCTCGAATTTCACGGTGTTAGCCTCGTAAAGCTCCTCCAACGAGAACTTCTCGCCCAAGACCTCTACGCACTTCTCAGCAACGGTTTCACCCACCTTCACTGCGCTCTCGAATGCCTCCTTAGCCTCGACCAAAATCGAGCCGTAAGAGTAGTCGAATAGGG
>JAGBRY010000090.1 GCA_017632115.1 Alistipes sp.
CAGCGATGCCCTCTACTACGGTCTTGAAAATACGGTGCAACTCTATCGTCGTTGCCTTAAATAAGTCGAGAGTCGAGAGATGAATAACAACCCTTTGCAGTTACCTATATTCGAAAGAATTTCACGCCTTGTCGATGAACGAGGTGTCGAGGCCTATGTCGTGGGCGGATATGTGCGAGATTACTATCTGCACCGCCCTTGTACCGATATAGATGTGGTGGTCGTAGGCAGTGGTATCGAGATTGCCGAGGCTCTTGGTAAGGAGCTGAAAACCAAGGTTTCTGTCTTTAAGACCTTTGGTACGGCAATGCTTCATGCCGATGGCTACGAGGTGGAGTTTGTAGGTGCTCGCAAGGAGTCCTACTCGCCAGACTCTCGTAAACCACATGTTGAGGATGGCACCATCGAAGATGATCAGCGCCGTCGTGACTTTACAATCAACGCTATGGCTTGGTCGCTCAACGGCAAGACCTTTGGTGAGCTGGTCGACCCATTCGACGGAATGTGCGACCTCGAAGATTGCAGAATCTGCACCCCTTGCGACCCCGATATCACCTTCTCGGATGACCCATTGCGAATGATGCGAGGCATACGCTTCGCTTCGCAACTCGGCTTTGAGTTGGACGACGAGACCTTCGAAGCGATGAAGCGCAATCGTGAGCGCATCAAAATTGTGTCGCAGGAGCGCATCATCACTGAGTTGAACAAAATTGTCGCTTCGCCTGTCCCTTCGATTGGCTTCGAACTGCTCGAATTGACCGGTTTGTTGGAGATTATTTTTCCCGAAATGCACGCCCTTTGCGGTGTGGAGCGCAGAGGAAATCATGCCCACAAAGATAACTTCAAACATACGCTGAAAGTGCTTGATAATGTGGCTCTTAAGAGTAATGATTTGTGGCTTCGTTGGGCGGCTGTTATGCACGATATTGCCAAGCCGAAGTGTAAATCTTACGACCCTCGCATTGGTTGGTCGTTCCATGGTCATGAGGTGCTCGGTTCGAAGATGGTACCGCCAATTTTCCGTCGTCTGAAATTGCCGTTGGGCGAGACGATGAAGTTTGTGCAGAAGTTGGTATTCCTCCACTTGCGACCAATAATTTTGGCAGAGGATGTGGTGACCGACTCGGCGGTGCGTCGTTTGCTCTTTGAGGCGGGTGACGATGTCGAGAAGTTGATGACTTTGTGTGAGGCAGATATAACCTCGGGCATCGAGAGCAAGGTTAAGCGATTCTTGGCAAATTTCGAGCTTGTGCGTGAGAAGATGCGTGACTTGGAGGAGCGAGATCGTATCCGCAATTTCCAACCTCCAATTACGGGCGATACGATTATGCGTGAGTACGATATCGAGCCTTGCTCAATCCTCGGCGAGATAAAGGAGATAATCAAAAATGCCATTCTCGATGGCGAAATACCTAACGACTACGATGCTGCCCACACCCTTATGGAGCGTCTTGCCGAGGAGCGTGGTCTAAAAAAACGATAAAAAAATCGGCAAAAAATTTGCTAAATATATACAATGTATATAACTTTGCGCCGTTATTGGGCTAACAGAAAGACAATAGGTTTTCTATAACACATAAATTAAATTAAAATTATGGCACAAATTAAGATTGGTATCAACGGTTTCGGTCGTATCGGCCGTATGGTATTCCGTGCAGCTTGCACACAGACTGAGAAGTATGAGGTAGTAGGTATCAACGACCTTTGCCCAGTAGAGTACTTGGCTTACATGCTTAAGTATGACACTATGCACGGCAAGTTCGAGGGCACTATCGACTATGACACTGAGAAGAGCCTCCTCATCATCAATGGTAAGGCTATCCGTGTAACTGCTGAGCGTAATCCTGAGGAGTTGAAGTGGAACG
>JAGBRY010000091.1 GCA_017632115.1 Alistipes sp.
AGGGTAGAGTGCGTAGTTGCTATGCAACCCCTCGCTCTTCTTGTAGGCATTTGCAAACTCCTTACCTACCAACACAATCCTTTCGGCAATGGCATCGGCCTTGTGCAGGATGTTGATGTGCGCCTCCTCGCTCCACTCTCCAAGCTCGAGCATATCTCCCAAAATCAAGACCTTGTGTTCAGCCTTCATTGTGGCGATATTGTCCAATGCAACCTCCATACTCGAAGGGTTGGCGTTGTAGCAATCCACTACCAACTGGTTGTGCTCGGTCTTTACCGCTTGCGAACGATTATTATCGGGTGAGAACGACAATATAGCCTCTGCGATGCGCTCATCTGCTACACCAAAGTAGCGTCCAATCTCCACTGCAGCTGCAATGTTGTAGCGGTTGTAGTCGCCCGTAAGATTACTGCGGAAGCCCTCGCCAATCGAACGAGAGTAGTACTCTATGGCCAAATCCTCTCTCTCGCAAGCCATTTCGCACAATACCTTATCCTCCTCGGGAACAAAGGCACGGCCTCCATTCTGGTCGAGGTGGTCGAACAGTTCACCCTTGCCTTTGCGGATGCCCTCCACACCACCAAAACCCTCGAGGTGCGAGAGTCCGATATTTGTCAAAATTCCATAGTTTGGCTCGGCGATAGAGCAGAGTAGGGCAATCTCGCCCTGTGCGCTTGCGCCCATCTCCACCACGCCAAACTCCGTTTCGGCATCCATCGCAAGGAGTGTCAAAGGTGCTCCGATGTGGTTGTTGAGGTTGCCTTTGGTGGTCGAAACCTCGAACTTTTCGGCCAAAACTCTTGATACCAACTCCTTGGTTGTGGTCTTTCCGTTGCTGCCCGCAATGGCGATGATTGGAATTGCCAAACGACGACGATGCTCCTGTGCCAACGCCTGCAACGCCTGCAATGTATCCTCTACCAAAAACAGTCGTTCGGAGCATTGAGGGTTACTATCATAAATATCCTTGCGGTCGATAACTGCGGCCGATGCTCCCTGCTCCAGGGCAGCAATGGCGTAGTCGTTGCCATCGAACGATGCACCGTGTAGTGCAAAAAAGAGCGCACCGACCTCGATCTTTCGAGAGTCGGTAGTCACGCCCGTAGAGTTTATGAATGCGGTGTAAAGTTTCCCGCTTTCCGCTTTCAGTTTTCCGTTCATTAGATATGCTTATCGCCTGTGTTGTACTTCACCTCGTCGATATACTTCTTGATGTTCTGCTCTTCGTTGCGAGGGCAAATCAGCAAGACATCCTCGGTATCGACGACAATATAGTCACGCAAGCCGTTTATGATTGCCACCTTGTCCTTCGGTATAGAGATAATCGAAGAGCGGGTGTTATAGGTGTAGCACCTGTCATCCGGTTTCACATTGGCATATTTGTCCTTGCGTGAGAGTTGATAGAGCAATCCCCAAGTGCCGACATCGCTCCATCCGAAGTCGCCACAACGGACATATACATTCTCTGCTTTCTCCATAACGCCATAGTCGATCGAAATTGAACGACACTCGGAAAATACCTGTTCGATAGCCTCCTTCTCCGATGGGGTACCAAGCAGTGGTGCAACGCCCTCGAAGAGTGCGTGATGCTCGGGAAGGTGCTCAGCTACAGCCTCGATGATATCGCTAACCTTCCATACGAAGATACCCGAATTCCAGAAGAACTCTCCCGACTGCACAAATACTTGTGCCAACTCCAAGTTAGGTTTCTCGGTGAAACACTTCACACGAGAGATTTTCGAGTTGTCGCTCTTCTGAATATATCCGTAGCCTGTCTCGGGGCGTGAAGGTGTAAGACCAATGGTCATCAACGCATTGTTCTCGGTTGCGAAGTCGATAGTATCCTCGACGATAGAGTGGAACTCTGCCTCGTTCAATATGAGATGGTCGGCAGGTGTTACAATCATCATCGCCTCGGGGTCGATATGGCGTAAGTGGTATGCTGCATAGCAGATGCAAGGTGCAGTGTTGCGGCCGATTGGCTCACACAACACCTGCTCCTCCTTCAACTCGGGAATATGCTCCAATACCAAATCCTTGTAGCGGGTATTGGTCACCACGAGGAAGTTCTCGTTAGGTACGAGGTGTGCAAATCGCTCGTAGGTCATTCGCAGGAAAGACTTTCCCGTATCGCAAATATCGAGAAATTGCTTTGGCTTGCTTTGACGGCTCTCCGGCCAGAAACGGGTGCCGACACCACCTGCCATAATCACACAATACTGCGCTCTTTTGTTACTCATAATAGTCGTTGTTAATCTATGTTTTTACAAATATAGTAAAAATGGGGGAGATTGCCAACTTTCTCCCCCATTTTTTTTGAATAACGCCTTTTTCTACTTTGATTGAAGAATCATCTCATTATGCAAGAGTTCTCCTTCGGAGGTTATACCCTCGATCACTACTCGGTAGTTCGATTGGCGATCGGCTGTCCAGAACGAAATCGAAGCATCGCCCAGCGAATTGCTCTGCAACATTGGTACCCACGCAATGGTGGTACGATTATCCTTCTTGCTCTTGTCGTTCTTTACGGCGTAGTCCGGAGCATAGAACTCAACAGGTGTAGCATAGCCCGGAACCACAACCTCTGCCATGGAGTTTATGAGGAACTTCTCTCGTGCGTTGATATCCTTTACATGGAGGATGATGGCTCCCGTTTCCGAACCCATACCTGCTGCCATCGACTCGAACTTGTCGAGGTATGACACGCTGATAACTTCGCTCATAGGGTAGGCGTCGATTACGCCCATATCCATCTGTGTACCATTGACATAGACGGCCGGCATCAAATCAACCTTATCATCCATTTCTATTTCGACATTACCTCCAAAATTATTCTCTTCACTATCGGTGTCGTCGCTCGACATATCCTTTACCGGTGAGGTTATCTTCTTGGAGCGTACATACACATTGTTGCCCTCGATTTCGAGGTTGCGGAAGCGCTGCAATGCATCGAAAATCGAAACAAATCGGCTCATATCGCCACTTACGGTATTGAAATCGTTGAGCGATGAAGAGTAGTCGTATGTTACACTGCGCTTTGCTATAATCTCCACTGCGTCGATGTCGATTACAGGCATACCTCCATCCTCAAAGTAGGACTGTTTCGAGCGCATCATATACTCCTCGGTAAGCGATGAGAAGGTCTTCTTTTGGAATACCTCTCGGGCGATGGTCGGAGCAATAGGGTAGACTTGTGGCTCGACCTTGATACGCACACGCTCGCTGCTGCCATTCTTGTTGAGGGCCTGCAGAATGTAGGTTGTTGTATCGGGCGAGTCTATACCTGTAATAAAGAAACGATTGCTGCTATTCAGGTCGTGAACGCCGAGATACTCCTTGCGGTTACGGAAGATCATTACACTCGTATTGCGGGTTCTTCCGATGGTCGATTTGATACCTCCCGAAATGCTCTGCTCACGCTCGAAAGGCTGAGTAATGCGAGGCTTCTTACCTGCAAGAATGGAGTTTATGTTGTATCTTCTCCAGCCGTGTGTCAACATTACGAGGTCGAGATGTTCGTTGTGCTTGGCATCGTCAGCCTCAAAGTAGTACTTCGGATTCTCGATATGACCCTTCAACTCCGAGTTGAGTAGCATGTACGAGAAGATGTTGTCGGCATTCTGATCCTCCTTCAAGAGGTCGGCATCGGTTACCGATGCAACAAAGTTGCCCTTCACGGCATTGCCTTCGCTGTTCTTTATTGCAAAGTCGAGCTGCACAAACTCTCGAGGCGAGAATTTCTTTACGCTTGGGGTGATTACTGCATTGGCCACCGCACCTCGCACGAAGAAGAGTCGTTGTGCCACGACCATACGGGTAGTTTTGTCGATGAGCGATATCTGGGCCACACCGCTGCGGAGCTTCTCAAGCGGAATACGCAAGGCGAGCGTAAGATCCTCCACCACATAGTTTACAATACCTCGTGACTGCACCACGGCAACGAGATTTTGGCGAGGATATCCCTCTGTTGTATGTACCTGCAAGACCAGACGATTTGCAGTATCGGGCAGGAGGTTGATGACACATCCTGCTGCTTGTGCCACCGGGAGCGTAAATGAACGAGATATGCCCTCCTTGGTCGAAAGGGTGGCGATATATGTCTCACCCGCTACGGCGTTGAGTACAAATTTACCCATACCGCAGTGCTCGGTGTGGATATCGCAAACCTTCTCGCCCGATTTTGTGAGTACGGAACCCTCGACCTCTACGGCACGGCCATCCACACCTACTGCCTTGAATGCCACTACCTGGTCAACTCCGGCAATAAGATTTCCACCCTCCGGAAGGAACTTTGCCGAGAAACTCTCCTCGAAGGATGGCAGCTGCACCTTCCTATCCAATTTTCGACCATTGGCGTTGATATTCATGCGAATACAATCGGCCATATTTGTACTCGGACGGAACGAGAAACGGAAGAAACCGTTATTGTCGGTCTTTGTCATATGACGGGTTGTACGGCCGTTGATGCAGAGTGAGTACTCAACCGTGTTGTCGGGGATAGGTACAAACATGTTGTTCGTTACCTCAACCGATGCAACAACTCTGCCTGTACCATCGAATTCGTAATTTATCTTGGTGAGTACCGCATCGTCGATGTAGTTACCAATCTCCAATTGGCGAGTGAAGAGAAGCGACTCGTCGGAGTTGGTCTGCCACTTGGAGTATGCTCGCAGCGTATATTTTCCTGCCGTTGTCTTTGTCGAGAGCGGAATGGCGTTGTGATAGCGACCTTCCGAGCCCATAACTCGCAGACGATGTGTAACATTTCCTGTAGCGTCAATCAACTCCACATATATAAATTTGGTGTCGGTTGTACGATTGAAATAGATCGAGTTTACGAGGAATGCACTGAAATAGATAGTATCACCCGCACTATAGAAAGGTTTGTCGGTGATGACATACAACTTCTCCTGCATACCTCCTGTGGTGTAGTAGTTGATGAAGCTGTTGGTTACAAAGTTCGAGAAACTTACAGGAGTCTGATTTTGCTTGCTCAATGCCTGAGCAGACAACTGCATCGGGGCAATCATCACTGCAAACAACATCGCAATAGCATAAATTCTCTTCATATGTAGTAGTTTTTTGTTTTTACTCTTCTATAATTTTCGAGGCGCACTCTATGGCCTCGTCAATTTCGTATCCCCTCGATGCGGCAAAACGAATAAGTTTTGTCTTTGCATCGTAAGCCGAGGTGTATTTCAGCGTACGCATACGGCGACGCATGATATCCTCTAATCGCTCTGCCATGTCGGTTTCGGCAATCATCGGAGCAACCACCTCCTCTATAATATCTTTCGATACACCTTTGGTACGCAGAGCCATCTTTATCTTGTAGGCACCCCAACCACTCAAGTTGAGTTTATCACGCACAAATGCTTCGGCATAGCGGGCATCGTCGATAAATCGTTCGGTTTGTAGGCGTACCAATACCTTGTGTGCATCCTCGTTGGTCAACCCCCAACGCTTCATCAGTCGCAGAGCATCGCCCGAGGAGCGCTCCGAGCGGGCACACATACGCATCAGTGACTGCAACGCCTGTTGTGCCGTCTTGGTCTTGGGTGTGCGGACTACCTTCTGCTCCATACCATTCTCGGTTTAAGGTTTGCATCCTCGATCAGCCCGTTGCGGGTGAAACCCATTTCACAGAGCATTTCGCATACCTCCACTCCTGCCTTCTCGTAAATTTCGAACCAAATCGAACCCTCTTTGCGAAGCATCGTCTGCGCATTCTTGGCCGTAGCACGATAGAATCGCAAGATGTCGTCATCGGGCACAAATAGAGCGGTATGAGGCTCGAAATCTACCACATTTTTGCGCATATCGACAATGTCGCTCTGCGGAATATATGGCGGATTCGAAACGATTATGTCGAACTCTCCGAGTTGACTCAAATCTCCCAATGCGTCAGCCTCCACAAACTCTACATTGGCTCCGAGTCGCTCGGCATTGCGTTGTGCAATTTTTAACGCCTCTGTCGAGATATCCACCGCTACAACTTTCGACTCCTTGACCAATTTTGCCAACGATATGGCTATTGCTCCGCTACCTGTACCGATGTCGAGAATTCTTGCACCTCGTTCTGCAATTTCGGCAATGCGATATACCAACTCCTCTGTTTCGGGACGAGGAATAAGTACCCCCTCGGCTACCTCAAACTCCAATTCGCAGAACTCGGCCTTGCCCAGCACATACTGCACGGGGCGACCCTTGGACAACTCCGCTATTATATTCTCTATTTCGGCAATGTCCACCTCGTCGTCGTAGTGAGCAACGAGTTGCGAAAGGTTGTATGACAACTCTTCGCAAACGACCATTCGTGCAATCGACTCCGCTTCGTGCATGCCATATAATGGCTCCACTCCCTCTTTTATCGTGTGTATAATATGACGGATGGTCATTGTAAAGGTTAAATGTTGAGAGTTAATTCCGCTAATGCGATCGCTACGACAGCTTCCACAACCACGGCTGCTCGCAAGACGATGCAGGCATCGTGACGACCCTTGATGCAGAGCGGTGCAACGGCGTTTAACACCTTGTTATAGGTCATCTGCTCACAAGAGATACTCGGAGTAGGTTTTATGGCAACTCGCACCACCAAGTTGTTGCCGTTGGTGATGCCGCCATTTATTCCGCCCTCGTTATTGGTTGCGGTGTGGCCTTCAGCATCTATAAAACAGTCGTTGCGCTGCGAGCCACGAAGACGAACACCCTCGAAACCGCTACCAAATTCGATACCTTTGACCGCCGGTACCGAGAACATGAGATGCGATATAATGCTCTCTACCGAGTCGAAAAATGGCTCTCCCAATCCCACTTTTATGCCACTTGCGCAACACTCGACAACACCTCCTACCGAGTCGCCGTCGGCCATTGCTGCCGCAATAATATCGGAGAATTCGGCCTTGTTGCGTGAACCGCCAATCTCCACTATCGAGGTGTTGTACTCAACACCTCCAACTATCTTTTTTGCAACCACACCCGCTGCAACCAGGAGTGCGGTCATACGGCCCGAAAATTGACCACTGCCACGCAAATCGACATCGTTGCCGTACTTCGCACGAGCCGTAAAATCAATATGTGAAGGGCGGTTGTGGCTCTCAAACTGCGAATAGTCCGAGGAGCGTGTGTCGCCATTCTGGAAAACAATCTCGATTGGTTCGCCTGTGGTCGTGCCATTTGCAACGCCCGACACAATGGTCGGAATATCCTTTTCGTGGCGTGCGGTGGTACCCTTTGCAGAGGCTCTGCGGCGTGAAAGGTCAGCCTCAAAGTCAGATTCGGTAAGCGCAATGCCGGCAGGAACGCCACCGATGCGCACACCTATCTCCGGGGCGTGGGATGCACCCCAAATCTCAATCCTAAACTTTGAGCCGAATGAATTGTGCCACATATCTCTTACTCCTTTCTCAATACCTCCAATACCTCGAAGAAATCGGGGTAACTCTTGGCTACGCACTCAGCGTTGTGAATGAGAATCTCGCCATCGGAGCGTAATGCCGATACCGCCAACGACATCGCAATGCGGTGGTCGTGGTAGCTCTCGCACTCGGCCGAGTGAATCTCTCCGCCACGGATATACATTGCATCGCCCTCAAGACGCACCTCGATACCGAGCTTTGCATATTCGTGTTTGATTGCCTCGGCACGATTTGACTCCTTGTGCTCCAATCGGTGTGTGCCATATATTACGCTCTCACCCTCGGCTGCAGCGGCCAATGCGGCCAACGCAGGGAAGAGGTCGGGGCACTGCGTAGCGTCGAACTCGAACGCTACCAAATCACGCTCCTCGACGGTGATTGAGTTAGGTTCGCTCGTTACCAAAGCTCCCGCTCTTACAAGTGCATCGCAGATGGCAACATCCGCCTGCTTCGAGAGCAACGAGATATTTGTCAAAGTGATTTTTCCGGCGATAGCTCCTGCTACAAGCATCATCGCTGCAGCGCTCCAGTCGCCCTCTATTGCGATATCGACAGCCTCATACTCCTGACTGCCCTCTACATAGAACTCTTTGTAGTCGTTATGGCTGATCTTTACGCCGAACTTCGACGCCATATCTATTGTCATATCGAGATATGGTTTCGATACGGCATTCTCAACGGCAATGGTAGTATCCTCCTCGGCCAGTGGCAACGCCATAAGCAGACCCGTAAGGAATTGCGACGACACCGATCCATCCACCTCTATCTCGCCTCCCTTGATTGGTCCACAAACCTCCACGGGCAGACGACCTCCGCCATCACGCACATCGACACCGAGCTTACGCAACGGCTCAATCATCATATGCATCGGGCGGTAGAGCAGTGTTCCTCGGCCCTCTATGGTTATAGGCATATTGCAGAGCGAGGCGATCGGGGTAAACATTCGGGTAGCCAGGCCCGACTCTCCGACATTCAAAACATTGCTCTGCGGGGCAAGGCCGCCAAACACTCTGACGGTGCGCTCATCCAGTCGCTCGACCTTTGCGCCGAGAGTCTCGATTACACGAATTGCTGATAGGGTATCATCGCAAAAGTCGAGATTGCGCAATACCGTTTCACCCTCGGCAAGCAGAGCTGCCGCCAGGGCTCGTTGTGCATAACTTTTTGAGCAGGGCGGCGTTATTGTACCTGAAAGTCGCCCTCGGGGGACAGATTTATCCATATATTCTATTTGATATTAGCCGTTGACCTTTGGTCTTCACCGCTGCGTTTCGGCATAGTTTGCAAGCAACCTCTGCTCTCCACTTAATTGCGGCGGTGGCCGTTAGCCATTAGCCTATTCTTCTGTTAGTTCAAACTTATGATTCTTCTTCAACTCGAAGTTCTTTCCGAGATATACTCGGCGTACCATTTCGTCGGCTGCCAACTCCTCGGCTGTACCTGTTTTGAGAATTTTACCTTCGTAAAGCAGGTAGGTGCGGTCGGTGATGGCGAGAGTCTCATCGACATTGTGGTCGGTGATAATAACTCCGATATTCTTGTTCTTGAGTGTTGCTACAATACTCTGGATATCCTCTACAGCAATAGGGTCTACACCCGCAAACGGCTCGTCGAGCAGCACGAATGATGGGTTGATGGCGATGGCTCGAGCAATCTCGGTACGGCGACGCTCGCCTCCCGAAAGCTGGTTACCATAACTCTTGCGCACCTTCTGCAGACGGAACTCCTCTATAAGCGACTCCATGCGATCACGCTGATACTCCTTTGTGTAGTTAGTCATCTCGAGCACCGAGCGGATATTATCCTCGACACTCAAATGGCGGAATACGGAGGCCTCCTGAGCAAGGTAGCTCACGCCCAACTGAGCTCGCTTGTAAACGGGCAGATTTGTAAGTTCGTCGACATGGCCATCGTCGTGCTCAAGGAAGATACGACCCTCGTTGGGCTTGATGAGTCCCACGATCATATAGAACGAGGTTGTCTTACCCGCTCCGTTAGGGCCGAGCAGACCGACAATTTCGCCCTGCTGAACATCTATGGACACATGGTTCACGACCGTGCGTGCCTTATATTTTTTGACAAGGTCTGTAGTGTAAAGCCTCATACAACAAAAATTTTTCTAATAAATTTCATACAAAGTTATGATTTTTTCCGAAATAATTTTATATCTTTGATATGAAATTTGGTTAAAAAGTCGTTTTTAGAGCAAAAACAACATGTCGGAAACTTTGATAGACAGAAAATTACTGCGTGAGAAGCTGAAAGAGTATTTCGGCTTTACCTCATTTAAAGGCAATCAGGAGGAGGTTATCATGAACCTTCTTTCGGGTCGAGATACCTTTGTTTTGATGCCGACGGGTGGAGGAAAATCTCTCTGCTATCAGTTGCCGGCCATGATGATGGACGGAGTGGCAATCATTATCTCGCCACTTATTGCTCTGATGAAAAACCAGGTCGATGCTATGCGTACCTTCTCCGACAATACGGGTATCGCCCACTTCCTTAACTCCTCTTTGAGCCGTGCGGCTGTGCAGCAGGTGCGTGACGAAGTGCTCGCCGGAAAGACCAAATTGCTCTATTTCGCTCCGGACTCACTCACCAAGGAGGACAATATCGCCTTCCTTCGCAAGATAAAAATTTCGTTCTACGCCATCGACGAGGCGCACTGTATATCGGAGTGGGGACACGACTTCCGTCCCGAGTATCGCCGTATTCGACCTATCATTAACGATATCGGCCAGGCGCCACTCATTACACTCACTGCAACCGCCACACCGAAGGTGCAGATGGATATTCAGAAGAACCTCGGTATGACCAATGCTGCAGTCTTCAAGTCGTCGTTCAACCGTCCAAATCTCTACTACGAGTTGCGACCAAAGAACGACCCAGACCGTGATATCATCCGATATATCAAGCAGAACGAGGGTAAGAGCGGTATTATCTACTGCCTCAGCCGCAAGAAGGTAGAGGAGCTGGCCGAACTTTTGGTGGCCACCGGCATCAAGGCCCGTGCC
>JAGBRY010000092.1 GCA_017632115.1 Alistipes sp.
TTCACAAGTGCGATGTTGTTTACCGAGAACGAAGTCTGCAACTCGGTGTGCTTGAACAACATGTTCAATACCACATTTGCTACAGCATCCTGCTTCAAGGTTACAACTACACGAGTACCCTGACGGTCCGACTCGTCGTTTACATCGGCGATACCCTCCAAGCGACCCTCCTTTGTAAGGGTTGCGATGTGCTTGATCATCTCCTGCTTATTTACCATATAAGGTATCTCGGTGAAGATGAGCTGGGTACGACCGGTTGCAGTGGTCTCGATATCGTGGCGGGCACGCATAACTACACGACCACGACCTGTCAAGAGAGCCTCCTTAACACCCTCATAGCCATAGATGATGGCTCCGGTAGGGAAGTCGGGACCCTTAACAAAGTGAAGCAAATCCTCGCAGGTGCACTCCTTGTTGTCGATATAAGCGCAGCAAGCGTCGATAACCTCCGAGAGGTTGTGTGGCGCCATGTTGGTCGCCATACCTACGGCGATACCGCTTGCGCCATTTACGAGCAACAACGGAATCTTGGTAGGGAGTACGGTAGGCTCCTTCTGGGTATCATCGAAGTTCATTGTCCAATCGATGGTGTCCTTATCGATATCGGCCATAACCTCGTTGGTGATCTTCTGCATGCGAGCCTCGGTGTAACGCATAGCCGCAGGCGAGTCACCGTCCATCGAACCAAAGTTACCCTCACCCTCTACGAGTGGATAACGCATAGCCCAAGGCTGTGCCAAACGCACCATTGCATCGTAAACCGATGAGTCACCGTGTGGGTGGAACTTACCGAGTACATCTCCGACGATACGAGCCGACTTACGGGTAGGCTTGTCGTGGTAGAGATTCAACTCCGAGTTCATATCGAACAAAATTCGACGGTGAACCGGCTTCAAACCATCTCGGACATCGGGCAACGCACGAGATACGATAACCGACATCGAGTAGTTGATGTAGGACTCCTTCATGTGGTCCTCGATATTGATCTTCTCAATACGACCCATAGGAGATACATTTGTTACTTCTTCAATCATAATTTTGTGTTATTTGTGTTGTTTTGTGTTTTTCTCTCTTTTTGATATGCGCAAAAATAGCGATTATTCTCCGAATAATCAACTTTTAAGAGTGAAAATTGCGCTTTTGAAAAATCTTTTTTGCCAAGAATGCGATTTTTGCCCATTTTTAGGCGATTTTAGGCACTTTGCGAAAACGCTCCGATGGGGTGTCGAAGCGAAAATAGCGGAAAACGGAAAAGTGAAAGCGGAAAACTATTTTTTCAAATTCAATTTCGAGCCCTCTGCCGAGATTGTTCCCTTTTCGGTGAGGTGGCGAATAGCCTCAATAATTGTCTGCTCATTGCCTGCGATGCGGGCAACAACTTCTTTTATTGTCATAGGCTCGGTGGCGAGTAGCGACAAAATCTGCTCCTCGTAGTTGAGGTTTGCGCTCTTCTCCCTGCGCTTGCGGGCAAGGCAGTTGTCGCAAATTCCGCAAGGCTCCGACATCTTGTCGCAGAAGTACTGCTCGATAATGCGGCTGCGGCACTCCCTCTCCTCGTTGGTGTAGTGGAGCAGGTGGTTAAATCGCTCCAACATCAACGACTTGCGACGAGAGTAGGTGGCCGGAGCAATGTAGATATCTCGTGCCGGCAATCGCTCCTCGTCGAGGAAGATCAGAGGGTCGTGGTTGGTCGGAATGTAGCGAATTATGTTGGCTCGCCACAGGCGTTTCAGGAGCTCGTGAACATCGGTGTGTGAGTGCTTCGATTGTGAGGCGATTTCCATCTCGTCGATAGGTCGGAATTCGCTGAAAATACCGGTGTAGAGTCGCAAAATAGTGCGCAAAATCTCCTCCTCTTTTTCGCTGTACATTTTCACCTGATAGAGCTCGTCACGGGTGACCAGAAACATTACTCTCGCCGGGTGCTCGCAATCCTCCACAAGTGTCAGATATCCATTTAGTTGCAGCAACTTTAGAATGTTGTGAATGGTTGCGATCGGGAGTTTTATATGACGACAAAAATCGTAAATGTTGAATACGAATGAGGCCTCTTTTCCGTCGCCGATTGCCACGCCCAAATAGGAACAAAGTTCGTGGTAAACCGAGCGGATAAGTTCTATGTCGGGGAACTCCTTTTCGAAGAGGTCAACGATGCGATTATTGTCGTCGGTAGCCTTCAAAATTACGGCATAGCTACGCTCTCCGTCACGACCTGCTCGACCCGCCTCCTGGTAGTACGATTCGAGCGAGTCGCTCATTGTGTAGTGTACGACAAATCGTACATCTCGCTTGTTAATTCCCATACCGAAAGCGTTGGTCGCCACCATGATTCGTGTCTGGCCGCTGACCCATTCATCTTGTCGCATGGCACGCTCGGCATTTGGCAAACCTCCGTGGTAGAATGATGCTGAATAACCCTGTTCGATGAGGAAATTTGCTACCCTTTCGGCAGTGCTTCTCATGCGAACATATACGATTCCGCAGCCCGGTACATTGTTGATTATGCGCAGAAGTTGGCCCTCCTTGTCGTCGGTCTCACGCACGCTATACGAAAGATTGGGGCGGAGGAACGAAGTCTGCAAAATGTTGGGCTCGGCAAACTCCAACTGCTCCATAATATCCTTTGCTACTTGTGGTGTAGCAGAGGCCGTAAGAGCCAATATCGGAGTGTCGGGTATAAGTCGTCGCAACTCCTTGATTTTTAGGTATGCAGGGCGAAAGTCGTAGCCCCATTGCGAGATGCAGTGAGCCTCGTCTACGGCAAGCAACGAAACATTCATTCTGTCGACTCGCAGACGGAACATTTCGCTCGAGAGTCGCTCGGGTGCAACATAGAGAAATTTGGTGTCGCCATAGATGCAGTTGTCGAGAGCGATATCGATCTGTCGGCTCGATAATCCCGAGTGTACGGCTACGGCCGAAATGCCCATGCGACGCAATCTGTCCACCTGGTCTTTCATCAGGGCGATGAGCGGTGTTACGACGATGCACAAGCCGTCGTCTACGAGTGTCGGAAGTTGATAAATTATCGACTTTCCACCACCTGTAGGCATAAGTACGAGCGTATCACGACCTGCCAAAACCGCCTCCATTGCCTCCTTTTGCATAGGGCGGAACGAGTCGTAATTCCAGTACTTTTTTAGTGCCTCGAGTAACTTTTCATCCATAGTTGCGAAGATAGTGTATTTTTTTTAAAAAATAGGTCGTTTTCTCGAAAAATCTATATATATTTGTAGTATGATTCTGCACGCTAACTGCAAAATAAACCTCGGACTCGATATTCTTCGCCGTCGTGAAGATGGATTTCACGACCTCGAAACGGTAATGATACCCGTTTCGGGGTTGTTTGATGTTATTGAGGTAGAGAAGGCTGATGGTGCTTCAACCTTCGAGCAGAGAGGGCTGGTTGTCGATTGCGATGTGGAGAGCAACCTCTGTATGAAGGCTCTGCGTCTGATGCAACGACTCTATGGCGTGGGTGAGGCGAAAATTACCCTCGATAAGCGAGTACCTTTTGGTGCAGGCTTGGGAGGAGGTTCGAGCGATGCTACGGCGGTGATTTTGGCGTTGAACGAGCTCTATGCGCTCGGCTTGAATGAGGAGCAACTTATCGAGGTGGCTGCAATGATTGGTAGTGACACTGCGTTTTTTGTTCGAAATACTCCGCAGCTTTGCACAGGTCGTGGCGAGGTGATGTCACCTATCGAGTTGCCGTTGCAGGGTAGGTATCTCGCCATTGCAAAACCCGAGGAGGGCGTTTCGACCAAGGAGGCCTATTCGGGCGTAAAGCCTGCCGTGCCTGCCGTAAGGTTGGCGGAGGCTCTGCAAAGATCGATAGGGGAGTGGCAAGAGGTTGTTAAAAACGACTTCGAGAAGCATATTTTCGAGTCGCATCCCACAATTGCCGAGTTGAAACAGGCGATGTACGATGCGGGAGCGGTCTACGCCTCGATGTCGGGCTCGGGCTCGGCGGTGTTCGGTATCTTCGACGAGGAGGAGCCGAAATTGGAGAATGTGAGTGCTAACTATTTGAAAATAGTCAAGATATGAGAAAGTTTATTGTGTATACTGTTGCTCTGTTGTTTATGCTCTCGGCATCGGCTCAAGAGTTGAATGTGGCATCGTTCAACATTAGGTGTGCTACCTCGCACGGTATGGGAAATGTTAAGGGCTACGATGGTTGGGACGACCGCAAGGGTTTTATCTTCGATATGATAAACTTTGCGTCGTTCGACATCTTTGGAGCGCAGGAAGTTCGATACGGACAGCTCAAAGATATGATCGAGGCACTGCCCGACTACGACTATATCGGTGTTGGTCGTGACGATGGCAAGACAAAGGGCGAGTTCTGTCCGGTATTCTATCGTCGTGAGCGATTTAAGTTGCTCGATAGCGACACTTTCTGGTTGTCGGAAACTCCTGACAAGGCGTCGAAGGGTTGGGATGGAATGTGTAATCGAGTATGCTCGTGGGGATACTTTCAGGATAGGGTAACGAAATCGAAGTTCTACTTCCTGAATACTCACCTCGATAACAAGGGCGCAGTGGCGAAAACCAAGGGCGTAGAGCTGATTTTGAAATTTATTGAGGAGCACTGCAAGGGTGCGCAAGTGATTGTGACAGGCGATATGAATGTCAATCAAGATAGCGAGTGGTACAAAATGTTCGTGGCGAGTGGAGCGTTGAAGGACTCATTCGTGGCGGCACGATATCGCTTTGCTCCTTCGGGAACATTCTCAACATTTACGCCAACACGCTACTCTACAAATCGTATCGACCACATCTTTGTTAGCAACAATGTGGTGGTAGATAGCTATGGAGTCTTGACGCTGCACTATTGGCGTGCTTCCGATGAGGAGAATATCCAAGGTGTGCGACTCCCTGCCAATATAGAGAAGAGAGTGGTACACCTCCTCTCCGACCACTATCCCGTTCAGGTAAAGGTTCGACTCAAAGGTGCCAAAAGATGGTAAAAGGACAAAATCAACAAATCTAATAAATACAAAACAGTATGAAAAAATTATTTCTTTGTGCGATGATGGCGATGTTCGCCTTCACTGCAATGGCTCAAGAGCTTAATGTAGGCTCGTTCAATGTTCGTACCGGCGGCTCGTTGCGTCCTGGTCAGGAGCGACCAAAGAAGGGCGACTATGCTAAGTTTAACGGTTGGGATGATCGTAAGCAGTATATTGGTGCTTTGATCAACCTTGAGGCTTTCGATGTCTTCGGCTCGCAGGAGGTGAAGCACAAGCAGCTTTTGGATATGGTTGAGATGTTGCCAGACTATGACTATGTAGGAGTAGCTCGTGATGATGGTGCAACAAAGGGTGAGTATTGCCCTGTATTCTATCGTAAGAAGGAGTTTAAGTTGCTCAATAGCGGTACTTTCTGGTTGTCGGAGACTCCTGATGAGGTGTCGAAGGGTTGGGATGGCATGTGCCGTCGTATCTGCACTTGGGCATACTTGCAGCGCAAGAGCGATAAGGCTCGTTTCTACTTTATCTCTACACACCTCGACCACCGTGGAAAGGTTGCTCAGATTGAGGGTGGAAAGTTGGTTTTGGATTGGATTAAGAAGAACTGCAAGGGCGAGACTGTAATCGTTGTCGGCGACTTCAATGTTACACAGACAAGCGATTGCTATAAGGTGTTTGCCGAGAGCGGATTGTTGGAGGATACCTACGAAACTGCAAAGTATCGTTTTGCTCCAACCGGAACATTCAACGGTTTCAATCCTCGTCGCTATACCACACACCGCATCGACCATATCTTCGTGTCGAAGGGTACAAAGGTTAGCCGCTATGGCGTTTTGACCTATCACTACTTCCGTGATATGACTGCTAAGGAGGAGGCTATGGATACTCTCGCTCCAAAGGAGATTAAGGGTGAAAACCGTGACTCGAAGTGTATCTCGGATCACTATGCTATTCAGTCGTTTATCACTTTGAAGGGTGGTAAGAAGGGCAAAAAATAATCCGCTATGAAGAAAGTTATTTTAACCCTCTTTGTTGCGCTGTTTGCTCTTTCGGCATCGGCCGAGGAGCTGAATGTTGCATCCATAAACATTCGTGTAGGTCGCCATATCCGCAAAGACGGAGTTCGCAAGGGTGACTACAAGAAGTTTAACGGCTGGGATGACCGCAAACAGTACCTCTGCGATATGATTAACCTCGAGGCGTTCGACCTCTTCGGAGCGCAGGAGGTGCAGAAGGTTCAGCTCGACGACATGTTGAAGATGTTGCCCGACTACGACTATATCGGCGTAGGTGCCGACGATGGCGTATTCAAAGGCGAGATTTGCCCCGTATTCTACCGCAAGGATGCCGTGGAGAAGTTGGATGGCGGAACATTCTGGTTCTCGCCAACGCCCGATGTTCCGTCGAAGGGTTGGGATGCGAAGTATCAGCGTATCTGCACTTGGGGTTTGTTCCGCCAGAAGGCAACAGGTAAAAAGGTCTGCTTTATGAATATCCACCTCGACCATATCGGTCAGCAGGCTCGCCTTGAGTCGGCAAAGCAGCTCGTGGCCTATGTGAAGAAGAACTTAAAGGGCGTAAGTGTTGTTATTGTCGGCGACTACAATGTTTCGCAAACAAGCGAGAGTTACCAGCATTTCGCTTCGAGCAAGATATTGAAGGATACCTACGAGGCTGCAAAGTATCGTTTTGCTCCTACGGGTACATTCAATGGCTTTAATCCTCGTCGCTATACGACTCATCGTATCGACCACATCTTCGTGTCGAAAAAGTTGAAGGTTAGCCGTCACGGTGTGTTGACCTACCACTACTTCCGTGATATGAAGGCGAAGGAGGAGGCTATGGAGACTGCCGCACCAAAGGAGATTAAGGGCGAAAATCGTGACTCGAAGTGTTTGACCGACCACTATGTAGTTCAGGCATTCGTAACTTTGAAATAGAGAAAACCAAACTAATTTAATTAAATATGAAGCGTATAATTTTAGCACTGTTTGTTGCCGTATTTGCCTTCTCGGTATCGGCGCAAGAGATGAATGTTGCAACATTCAATGTTCGTGTAAGTGGCCCATTAAAGCCGGGTCAGGCACGCCCTAAGAGGGGTGATTACTCTAAGTTTAATGGCTGGGACGATCGCAAAGATTATCTCTGCGATATGATTAAGTTCGAGGCTTTCGATCTCTTCGGCGTGCAGGAGGCAAAGTATCCGCAGATTTCGGATATGCTCGAGCGTATGCCTGAGTATGCCTACATCGGTGTAGGTCGTGATGACGGTGAGCAGAAGGGTGAGCACTGTGCAATCTTCTACCTCAAAAAGAAGTTTAAGGTGCTTGAGCAGGGAAACTTCTGGTTGTCGGATACTCCGGATGTTCCGTCACGCACTTGGAATGCAAAGTATCGTCGTGTTTGTACTTGGGGCTTGTTCCAGAATAAGAAGACCAAGGAGTTGTTCTACCTTATCAACACCCATGTGAATTGGGGAGTAGCTTCGGTTAAGAGTGCAAATATGTTGGTAGAGTTTGTTAAGACAAAGTGTACCAAGACCGACAATGTTATCCTTATGGCCGACTTCAATGCTACACAGGATAGCGACTTGTACAAAATTATCACAAGCAATGGCTTCGAGGATACCTACGAGTCGTCGAAGTATCGTTTTGCGCCAACCGGTACAGGCAATGGCTTCCGTATCAACTACTTCACCGAGCGTCGTATCGACCACATCTTTGTGAAGAAGGGTATCGAGTCGAGCCGTTATGGTGTTTTGACCTACCACTACTATCGTGATGTAAATGCGAAGGAGGAGGCTATGGAGACTGCCGCACCAAAGGAGATTAAGGGCGAGAATCGTGCTATCCACTGCTTGTCGGACCACTACGCCGTGCAGTCGTTCATTACATTGAAAAAGAGTGATAAGAAATCTAAAAAATAGTCAGATATGAAGCGTGTAATTTTAACATTTTTGGTGGCGTTGTTTGCCCTTTCGGCATCGGCGCAGGAGTTGAATGTGGCATCGTTCAATATCAGTAACTGAGCTCCGTTGAAGGAGGGTCAGGAGCGACCAACAAAGGGTAAAAGTGATTATGTCAAATATAATGGTTGGGATGATCGCAAGCAGATTTTGTGCGATATGATTAACTTCGAGGCATTCGATATCTTTGGCTCGCAGGAGGTTCGCAAGGTTCAGCTCGATGAGATGTTGGCAATGTTGCCGGACTACGACTATATCGGTGTAGGTCGTGATGGTGGTGATAAGGGTGAGTTCTGTCCTATCTTCTATCGCAAGGATGTGTTGGAGAAGATTGATGGCGGAACCTTCTGGCTCTCACCAACCCCTGATGTTCCGTCGAAGGGCTGGGATGCAAAGTATAATCGTATCTGCACTTGGGGCCACTTCCGCCATAAGGCTACCGGCAAGAAGATTTGCTTTATGAATATCCACTTCGACCACCGTGGCGTACAGGCTCGTATCGAGTCGGCAAAGATGATGCTCAACTACATCAAGAAGAACTGCAAGGGTATGAGCGTTATCGTTTCGGGCGACTACAATGTCACTCAGACAAGCGATAGCTATAAGGTGTTGGCTGATAGCAAGATCTTGAAGGATTCGTACGATGCTGCTAAGGTGCGTTTTGCTCCTACCGGAACTTTCAATGGCTTCAACCCTAAGCGCTATACAACTCACCGTATCGACCACCTCTTCGTGTCGAAGAAGTTGAAGGTTAGCCGTTGGGGTGTTCTTACCTACCACTACTATCGCACTCCAACCGCTGAGGAGGTTGCTGCTGCCGAGGCTAAGTTCCAGGCTGCACTCGCCAAGAATCCAAAGAAGAAGCGTCCGGGTGGCGAGAGTCGTGATATCAAGTGTTTGTCTGACCACTTTGCTATTCAGGCATGGGTAACACTTAAATAAATCCGTCTAAGCGGGAAATTTCTTCGTTATATTCAAGTGGCAATTGCTCACATACGATTAGTATGCTGCGCATTGCCACTTTTCGTATGCCTTGAAATTCCTCCGTTTATACGAATTTATGTTGTGGTGCAAAATTTCATCCCTCATAAGCAATTTTTTGGGTTGAGGGGAATGAAAAAACTAATGGCAAACTAAAAGGGCTGGTAAGTTTACCTTATCAGCCCTTAATTGCCCTTACTAGCCGTTACTCGCCCTTAGATTCTGGTCAAGATTTCGTCGAGTGCCTTGCGCTTTTTGAGCGTTGGTGCGTCTGCGGCATAGCCGATAGGAATGATTGCAACAGGGTAGACCGTTTCGCCGTCGATGCCCAACACCTCGCTTACGATAGCTGGGCGGAAGTTGCAAACCCAACACGAACCAAGTCCAACCTCGGTAGCAGCCAAGCAGATATGCTCTGCTGCAATTGCTGCGTCGATGTCGGCGTGGTCGTGGCTATCCTTCTTGCGGGTCCACGACTGTGAGTGGTCGCCACACACTACGATATAGAGAGGTGCCTGCTGAAACCACTCTTGTGCATATCCTGCGTGGAGGGCGGTGCGCTTCTCCTCGCTCTCTACGAGGATGAATTTCCACGGCTGAAAGTTTACCGCCGAAGGCGCAAGTCGTGCACACTCAAGTATATAGTCAATCTTCTCCTGCTCCACCTTGCGGTCGCTGTATGAACGAGCCGAGTAACGAGCCTCTACCAATTCCAAAAGGTTTTTCATACTGTCTTTGTTTTTTTCTTGGTGCAAAGATAGTAAAAAGCCGTTAGTTTTCCGTTTTCCGCTTTCTGTTTTCAGTTTTTTTCATTATTTTTGCACAATTGTATCTTTGATACAAAGTTTTTGAACGAAATGAAAGAGCAAAATATAGATATTAAGACCACAATCGAGGAGTCCGACTACAAGTATGGCTTCACCTCCGATATCGAGACCGAGTTCATTCCGAAAGGTTTGAACGAGGGCGTTATTCGCCTTATCTCGCAGAAGAAGGAGGAGCCGGAGTGGATGCTCGAACTGCGCCTAAAGGCCTATCGCCATTGGCTCACGCTGAAGCATCCGACCTGGGGACATCTCGATATTCCGGAGATCGATTTCAACGACATAATCTACTTTGCAGCACCTAAAAAGAAGAAGGAGTTGGCTTCAATGGATGAGGTCGATCCCGAGCTCAAAGCTACCTTCGACAAACTCGGTATTCCTTTGGAGGAGCAGAAGGTGTTGGCAGGTGTGGCGGTCGATGCAGTGTTGGATTCGGTGTCGGTGAAGACTACATTCCAGAAAGAACTGGCCGAGCGAGGAATTATCTTCTGTCCGATCTCGGAGGCTATCCGAGAGTATCCCGAGTTGGTGCAAAAGTACCTGGGCTCGGTGGTGCCCTATGCCGATAACTTCTATGCTGCATTGAATACGGCCGTCTTTTCGGATGGCTCGTTCTGCTATATCCCGAAGGGTGTGCGTTGCCCTGTAGAGCTTTCGACCTACTTCCGTATAAACGCACAGGGCACAGGACAGTTCGAGCGCACGCTCATCGTTGCCGACGAGGGAGCGTATGTGAGCTATCTTGAGGGTTGTACCGCACCGCAGCGTGACGAGAATCAGCTCCACGCCGCAGTGGTGGAGATTGTTGTTGAGCGTGACGCCGAGGTTAAGTACTCAACCGTGCAGAACTGGTATCCGGGCGATAAAGAGGGTAAGGGAGGTATCTATAACTTCGTAACCAAGCGAGGCCTTTGCAAGGAGAATGCTCATCTCTTTTGGACTCAGGTCGAGACCGGCTCGGCAATAACTTGGAAATATCCAAGTTGTGTTTTGATGGGCGATAACTCGGTAGGCGAGTTCTACTCGGTGGCTATGACAAACAACTTTCAGCAGGCCGACACGGGAACGAAGATGATTCACATTGGTCGCAACACTCGCAGTCGAATTGTGTCGAAGGGTATCTCGGCAGGCCAGTCGCAGAATGCCTATCGTGGCTTGGTAAAGGTTATGCCGAAGGCAGAAAATGCCCGCAACTACTCGCAGTGCGATTCGCTCCTCATTGGTGATAAGTGTGGAGCACACACCTTCCCAACTGTCGATTGTCGCAACTCGTCGGCTCAGCTCGAGCACGAGGCTACAACTTCGAAAATCTCCGAAGAGCAGCTCTTCTATTGTAACCAAAGAGGTCTTTCGACCGAGGATGCTGTGGGCTTGATTGTTGGTGGTTATGCCCGTGAGGTGTTGGCAAAGTTGCCTATGGAGTTTGCGGTGGAGGCGCAAAAGTTACTATCAATCAGTTTGGAGGGTAGTGTAGGATAAATTGAGAATTGAGAATTAAGAATTGAGAATTATATGTTAAAGATTAAAAATCTTCACGCATCGGTCGATGGTAAAGAGATTCTTCGAGGTATCGACTTCGAGGTTAAGGCGGGCGAGGTACACGCCATAATGGGTCCGAATGGCTCGGGCAAGAGTACCCTCGCATCGGTTATTGCGGGACATAGCAAGTTCGAGGTCGAGGCCGACGAACTCTCTTTCGAGGGCGAGGATTTGCGTGAGATGTCTATTGAGGAGCGTGCTCGCAAGGGTTTGTTCCTTGGCTTTCAGTATCCCGTAGAGATTCCGGGCGTTACGATGGCGAACTTTATGAAGATTGCCGTGAACGAGCAGCGCAAGTCGCGTGGCGAGGAGCCGTTGACTGCTGCCGAGTTCTTGAAGATGATGCGCGAGAAGGCTAAGGTTGTGGAGTTGGATACCAAGATGACTTCGCGTGCCGTGAACGAGGGCTTCTCGGGTGGCGAAAAGAAGAAAAA